>JANOKC010000211.1:0-7361 GCA_031419035.1 Novosphingobium sp.
CACTGACCTGCTGCGGCATCGGTATCAGGCTGTTGAGCGTCACGGCGGCAAGGAACGCGGTGATGAACCAGGGCAGGGCAAGCCGCCGCCAGATCGGCTGGCCCGCAGCTTCGCCAGCCGGACCGATCATCAGCGAAACCAACGCCACAACGGGCGCGAGTAGCGCCACCCGGGCCAGCTTGACGATCGTTGCATAGCTTCCAGCAGCGTCGGAAAAGGCATAGCCGCCGCCGATTGCCTGCGCGACATCATGGATTGATGCACCGATCAGGAACCCTGCCTGGCGATCGGTCAGGGCCAGTTCGCTGGCGATGATCGGATAAATCGACATGGCAAAGGCGCTGGCGAGCGAAATGCCGACCAATGTCAGCGCGAACTGCGCCTGGCTCAGCCGGTCCTTGCCGATCACGCCATAGAGCGCGAGCGCGGCGCTGGCCCCGCAAATCGCGGTTGCGCCGCCTGCCAGAGTGCCGGCAAAGCGCGATTGGCCGCTGAGGCGCGCACCCAGAACCGCCGCGCCAAAGGCCGCTGCCATGACGACTAGCAGCGCGCCGAACGGGGCCGGGCCCAGCGCGCCAATCTGTGCGAAAGTCACTTGCAAACCCAGCACAACGATTCCGAACCGCAGGCAGGTGCGCGAGGCAAAGTCGAGCCCGATATGCGTGCGCGGATCGCGGGCGATGAAATTGAGCGAGAGCCCAACCAGCAGCCCCAGCAGGATGATCGGGAAGCCATAATGCTCGGAAAGCCAAGCCGCCGCCGCTGCTGCAACTCCGCATACTGCCAGGCCTGGAAACAGCGTATCGCGGGGCTGGTCCTCAGCTTTACGGGGTGCCGTTTCAGCGAGATGGATCTCGCCAAACAAATCGCCGCCATGCGGCAAGGCATCCCAATCGATCGTATCGATCGAGCTGCTTTTCGGGTGAGTTCTGTCCTGCGGTGTCATAAGCTGCTTTTCTTATCCCCGGCACACGTTAGGTTGCAACCCAAGAAAAGACAAAGGCAGGAGAGTGCGTGATGACCCAGGCTAACAGAACACCGGCCGAAGCAGCGCTCCAGCGCTCGCGCAATCTGCTGATCGCGCTGTTGTTTCTGGGGACGATCATCAACTATGTTGATCGGCAGGTGCTGTCGCTGCTCAAGCCGAGCATCGAGGCGGCCTATGGCTGGGGCGACGCGGAATTCGCCCATTTTGCCTCAATGTCCCAGCTGGCAGCTGCGTTTGCGCTGTTGTTTGTCGGTTGGCTGATTGATCGCTTCGGGGTGCGCGTTGCCTATGGCGCGGCGGTCGCGATCTGGAGCCTGGCCGGAATTGCCCACGCCTTTGCCACTACCGTAACCGAGTTTGTTGCCGCGCGGGTTACGCTGGTTGCCGCCGAATCGATCAACACGCCCGCAGCGGTAAAATCCGCGTCGCAGTATCTGCCCATGCGTCAGCGCTCGATGGCGATCGGGATCGTCAACACCGCGCCCAACATCGGTAACATCCTGGCACCGCTGACAGTGATTCCGTTTGCCGCCATGTTCGGCTGGCAGGCAGCCTTCATAGTCACCGGCGCGCTGGGCTTTGTCTGGCTGGTGGCGTGGATCATCGGCACCCGCAAACTGCAGCCGCTGCCTCGCGCCGCCGGGGTCGAGCAGGCCCGCCCCTCAATCCGGGAAGCGCTGCGCGACCGGCTGACCTGGGCGATTGCCGGGGCCAAGGCGATTACCGACATGTTCTGGTGGTTCTTCACCTTCTGGCTGCCCGATCTGTTCCACAAAGTGTTCAACCTCAGCCAGTCTGAACTGGTCGGGCCGACCGCGCTGGCCTTCACGCTGGCAGCGATTGGCGCGCTGACAGCAGGCGGATTGTTCCCGCGCCTGCTGGCGGGCGGACGCTCGGTCAACAAGGCGCGCAAAACGTCGATGCTGCTGTTTGCGCTAGTGGTCCTGCCGATCCCGCTGGCGCTGAGCGCCTCAAACGCCTGGGTTGCCGCGGCAATCATCGGCATGGCGCTGTTTGCGCATCAGGGCTTCTCGACCAATATCTTCGGCTTTGCCGCCGATGCCGTTCCATCCTCGCGGGTTGGCACGGTCATGGCGATTGGCGCGATTGCAGGCAACATCGCGGGCTTTGGAATTCAGGAGGCGACCGGCTGGTTCCTGACCAATGATTATGGCTATGCTCCGCTGTTTTACGGTGCATCGATTGCCTATTTGCTGGCGCTGGGCTGGATCCATCTGCTGGTGCCAAAGATCGTCGCAGAGGATGAGGAGTAGGGGCTTCCCGCCAAAGGAAAAGGCCCCCCCGCTTGCGCGGGAGGCCTTTCTTGCGACCCGTTTTCGGGCTTGGGTTAGAAGTTGATGCGGCCAGTTACCCCGAAGTAACGATCTGCTTCGCGCGGGATCTGGATGCGGATGCTGCCGCCCGGGCCGCCACTTTCCTTGTGGGCGATGAAGGCGGTGTCGAACAGATTGCGCACCTGGAACAATAGCTTCCAGCCATCACCGCTATCGCCGATGCCGGCGGACATATTGAACAGCGAATAGCCCTCAATCGTTCCCAGCGTGCGGAGTGAGGCGACGGGTGAGAAGATCGACAGCTGCTTGGTCTGCCCCGATAGCTGGGTTCCCAAGAATACATCCATGTTTTCGGTCAGCCCGGTGCGGTAATCGATCCCGAACGAGCCCTTCCACTTGGGAGCGAACAACAGTGGAGTTCCGCTTGGGATGATGTCAGCTGGAATCGAACCTGCCACAGCCTTGAATGCATCGACGTGCGCGTCGGTATAGGCCACCCCGACCGAGATCGACAGGCCCTTGGCCAGTGCTGCGCTGACATCAAGCTCAACGCCGCGGGTCGAAACTTCACCTGCATTTGTAAAGCGGCTTACTACAGCGCCGCCTACAAAATCTGGGTTATTGGCCTGGAAATTGTGGAACTTGGTGTAGAAAGCCGCAAGGTTGAAAGTCACCCGGCGATCGAACAGTGTGTTCTTCAGGCCGATCTCATAGGCATCGGAGGTTTCAGCTTCGACAATGCTGGTGCCAGTGGCGCCAAGGTTGAAGAAGATGTTGTAGCCCGGTCCCTTATAGCCACGCGTATAGGTGGCATAACCAGTTGAATTGTCAGTAAGATCAAACTGCATTCCGGCCCGGCCCGAAAGATTGTCAGTCGAAACCTCGCTCGTAAAAGGACCAAAGCTCGGATTGATAACGCCAGTGTTGATCGGCTGGCCAGAGCCATTGAGGTCCAGCCCGATTGAGGTGCGCGAATGATAGACGTTCAGATTATCATGCGTGTAACGCAGCCCCAGGATCCCGCGGAAGCGATCACTGAAGTTGACTGTTGAATTGCCGAACAGCGCAAAGTTCTTGAACACCGCGCCATGCGGCGCAACGCCAACCGGGGTACGCGAAGGCGCGGCGAGTGGACTGGTGCAAGGGACGGGCGTGGTTGGTGCAGCGCCTATGGCCGAGCAGACGATGCTGCGCCTGGTAAACACGCGGTCATTCTCAGCGCGGGAGAAGTACGCGCCCAGAACATATTCGAACATGTTGCCGGTGGGTGAGGCCAGGCGCAGCTCCTGACTAAAAGTCGTGGCGCTTTGCGGACCCGAATCATGCACCTGACTGAGGCCGATGTAAGCCTGCGGCAAAAAGTCACCATCGCGGATTTCGGTATTGTCCCAGCCGCGATAGGCGGTGATCGAGGTTAGCGAATGGCTGCCCAGCTGGACATCGGCCTGGAGTGATATGCCCCAGCTTTCTTCCTTGGTCGCGGTAACCAAATTCTGGTTGGCTGTCCGGGTTTCCTTGTCAAGCGGGGCCAGAACCTGGAACGCCAGCCCAGTGCCAACGGTGCCGATCAGCTGGGCGCAGCAATCGTCATCCGCCTTGCGCCAGTCACCAATCAGGGTGAAGGTTACATCAGGCGAGGCATCGGCCACGATCATGCCGCGCAGGCCATAATGCTTGTAGCCGTTGACCTTGGAATTCACATTGGGTGCGATGTTATCGATATTGCCGTCATATTCGCTGTAGAAGCCAACAAAGCGGCTGCGGATGGATTCAGACAACGGCAGATCGACGCCGAGCTTGCCGCGGAATTCCGATTCGGTGAAAAAGCTTGCCTCGGCAAATCCGCCAACGACCTTGCCGGGGCGCTTGGTGACGATGTTGATCGCACCAGCGCTGGCATTCTTGCCAAACAGCGTGCCCTGCGGCCCGCGCAGAACTTCCATCCGATCAATATCTACCAGATCAGAGAAGGCTTCACCCGCGCGGGCAAAAACGACCCCATCGACCACGGTGGAAACGCTTGGTTCAGCCGCGATCGAGAAGGTCGCCGTGCCAACGCCGCGCATATAAAGCGACTGGTTGAGCGTGCTACCGGACTTCTGGATGTTCAGCGTGGGAATCAGGGTTTGCGCAGTTTCAAGGTTGATCCCGCCTTGCTCTGCCAGCCGGGCCCCACCAATCACCGAAACGGCCAGCGGCACATCCTGCAGACGCTCGGTCCGCTTTTGCGCGGTGACAAGGATTTCGCCGGGAGCCAGTTCGGCTGCATCATCGGCGACAGGCGCTTCCTGCGCATAGGCCGGGGCTGCGATCACTGCGAGTGCTAGCGCCGCAAATGGCAGCGCAGTTGACGCGCGAAGCATCGATTTCATTGCGATTTCCTCCCTCAAGATCGGGATGGCTCAGCCACCTCCGACAAAAACAAACGCAGGCATGGCATCTCACCCTCCTGCTTGAGCGGCTTGAATTGCGTCTTGTTCGCCGATATGTCAAGCGGTGTCATACGGACAGGCGCAAGCTGTTGCACAGCTGCAACAGATGCGTGGATGAAAGGATTGGGTAGGCGTGAAGGCGCAGTTTTCTGCGACTGATGACGGGTTTGACCTGCATTTTGCGGGCCGTCTGGTCTTGCGCCATCGCAGCGGCAGCCCGGTTTTGACATTGGCGCGCGGCGAGCCTCAAGTTACGATGCAACTTGGCAATTTCCGGATTGAGGATAGCCCGTCCGGTGCGATTACACCGCTGGACTGGTTGCTTGGCGAAAACTTCGCTGAATTTCATTTCGATGGACTGATCGTGGCCCGGATCGCGCTGAGTGGCGCTGTGTTGACCGTCACGGCCACTGATTCTGCATGTGATCGAATCACTTTGCGCATCCATGCCGAACCGGGCGAAGCTGTCTGGGGCGGGGGCGAGCAGATGAGCTATCTCGCGCTTAATTCGCGCCGCTTCCCGATCTGGACCAGCGAGCCCGGAGTTGGCCGCGACAAGTCTACCGCGCTGACGCAGACGATGGATGCGCAGGGCATGGCCGGCGGTGACTATTGGAACACCAACTATCCGCAGCCGACATTCCTGACCTCGCGTTGGCTGGCGGTACATCTGGATTCGGCGTGTTACAGCGTGCTCGATTTCACCGATCCGGCGGCCCATGTGGCCGAGGTGTGGAGCAATGAAGCGCGGTTTGAATTGTTTGCCGAAGATGGCCCAGCCGCTCTGGTTGGCGTGCTGTCTACCCGGTTCGGCCGGCAGCCGCCGCTGCCCGATTGGGCGATTGGCGGTGCGATTGTCGGGCTGAAGGACGGGGCCAATAGTTTCGAGCGGCTTGAGCGGTTTATCGAGGCTGGCACAGCCGTTTCAGGCCTGTGGTGCGAGGATTGGGCCGGGATCCGCGAAACCAGTTTTGGCCGCCGCCTGTTCTGGGACTGGCGGCGTGATGAAAAGCGCTATCCCGATCTGCCCGAACGGATCGCGGCGCTGAAGCTGCGGGGAATCCGGTTTCTGGCTTATGCCAACCCTTACCTGGCGAACGACGGCAGCTTGTATGAGGAAGCCGCCAAAGGCGGGCACTTTGCGCTGCGGCAGAATAGCAATGAGGTTTATCTGGTCGATTTCGGCGAGTTCGATTGCGGCGTCCTCGATTTCACGCGAAGCGAAACCCGCGACTGGTTTGCCGAGAACGTGCTGGGCCGTGAGATGCTGGATATCGGGATCGATGGCTGGATGGCCGATTTCGGCGAATATCTGCCCACCGATGTCCGCCTTGCCGATGGCTCGGACCCGATGGAGGCGCATAACCGCTGGCCGGTTTTGTGGGCGCAGGTCAATGCGCAGGCGCTGGCTAGCCGGGGCAAGACCGGCGATGCAGTGTTCTTCATGCGCGCAGGCTTTTCAGGCGTGCAGGGCGCGTGTCCGCTGCTGTGGGCGGGTGATCAGTCGGTTGATTTCACCCGCCATGACGGGATCGGCACGGTGATCACCGCAGCCTTATCGGCCGGGCTGGTCGGCAATGCCTATAGCCATTCCGATTGCGGCGGCTACACATCGCTCCATGGCAATATCCGCACGGAGGAGCTGATGCAGCGCTGGTGCGAGCTGGCCGCCTTCGCGCCAGTGATGCGCAGCCATGAAGGCAATCGGCCCGATGATAATCTGCAGTATGACTCGTCCAAGGAACTGCTTGCCTGCTTTGCCCGGTGGAGCCAGGTTCACGCGCACCTTGCCCCCTATGTCCGGCACTTGTGTGACGAAGCAAGCGAACAAGGCCTGCCTGTCCAGCGCCCGCTGTTCCTGCATTATCCTGAACAGAAGGAGCTGTATGCTGTGCAGGACCAGTTCCTCTATGGCGCAGATATGGTGGTGGCCCCGGTGATTCAGGAAGGCGCGGTAACGCGCGCAGTGATCCTGCCCGGCGATGCGCCGTGGCGGCATATCTGGAGCGGTGCAGAATATGCCCCGGGCAGCCATGAAGTTGCTGCCCCGATCGGCCAGCCACCAGTGTTCTACCGGCCAGACAGCGCCTTTGCAGCGCTTTTCGGCGGGTTGGCGCTATGAGCGAACGGTCCAATATCCGCGATGTCGCGGCGCTTGCCGGGGTGGCGGTGAAAACCGTCAGCCGGGTGCTCAACGATCACCCGTATGTCAGTGCAACCACCAAAGCGCGGGTCCAGGAGGCGATGCGCACGCTCGATTTCAAGCCGAGCATCGCCGCGCGAATCCTCTCGGGCGCGAAATCCAACCAGATCGCGCTGATCTATGACAACCACAGTCCCTATTACATGCACCAGATCCAGATGGGCTGCTGGGAGCGCTGCCAGGCCGAGGGTATCCGCCTGCTCGCCCAGCCGGTCGATGTTGCAGACCCCAGGGTGGGGGACCAGATCCGCGGACTGGTCTCCGAAACCCATGTCGATGGGATCATCCTGTCGTCGCCCGTTACCGATTGCGATCCGGTGCTGCGCGCGCTGGAGGCGATGGATGTGCCGTTCGTGCGGATTTCGCCCGGCACCAATCATGCGCTGACCAGTTCGGTGTTCATGGACGATGCCCAGGCCGCCGATGACATGACCACCCATATG
>JANOKC010000212.1:0-2452 GCA_031419035.1 Novosphingobium sp.
TATTTTTCCCAATACGGTCGTGTTCTTTGGTTCGGTCGGGGTCGACAGCTTCTTTACCCAGGTGTTCCGGCTGTTTCCCGATGGCGTTGGCAAGACGCGCTGCCAGTTTGCCGTCTACGCGCCGTTCGGGGTTGGATCGGAGGAATACCGGGCGATGTGCGAAATGGCCTATGATGCGACCGCGCAGGTGGTGCAGACCGAGGACTACCGGGTTGCATCGCACGGCTACGCCAATCTGCTGACCGCGCCGGATGATTATCATGTGGTGATCGGATCAAACGAAAACGCCGTTCAGGTGGTTCACAAACATATCGCCGACGCGATCGGCATGCCGCTGAGTTAAGGATTGAAAATGGCCGATATCGACCCTCAGATTGAACGCCCGGACCGCTGTTCGGACATCAGCTATACCGAAATGCTGGCAGCTGATACGCGCCGTGTACCAGATTATCTGATTCAGGAATCAAATCAGGAACTGGGTGATGCGCCGCTATCAACGGATCGCTACATCAGCCCCGCGTTCAAGACCCGCGAAGACGAGGCCATGTGGCCCAATGTCTGGCAATTTGCCGCCCGCGAAGAGGATATGCCGGATGCCGGTGACACGGTTGTCTATGAGATCAACGAGAAATCGTTCCTGCTGATCCGGCAAGCAGATGGCGGTATTCGCGGCTTCTACAATGTTTGCCTCCACCGAGGCCGCAAGCTTAAGCTGGAGAGCGGTAAGTCGATCAATCTGCGCTGCCCGTTTCACGGCTTCACCTGGAACAATGATGGCAGCCTGAAGGAAATCCCCTGCAAGTGGGATTTCAAACATCTGGAGGGCAAGGACATGAGCTTGCCCGAATTGCGCGTCGAAAGCTGGCAGGGCTTCATCATGGTCACCGAGAACCATGATCTGCCCAGCTTCACCGATTGGGTCGGGCCAGGTATCGAACACTACGAAAACTGGCGGCTGGACGAATGCACGACTATTGGCTGGGTCGCACGGGTGGTCCCGGCCAACTGGAAGGTCGTGTCGGAAGCCTTCATGGAGGCCTGGCACACGATCGTCACCCATCCGCAAATCCTGCCGTTCACGGCGGATGAAAACACCCGCTATGATCTGTATGGCGATCACATGAACCGGGCGATCACCCCTAATGGCACCTTGTCGCTGCATCTCAAGGGCAAGGATCAGTTCTATGTGATCGACAAGCTGGCGGAGTTCCTCGGCGGGGACTCGCGAGGTCGGCGCAATGCCACTGATCGCGATGATCTTATGGGCTTTTCAGCCGATGATCCGCTGCTGGCGCGCAAGGTGTTGGCCCAGGCCAATCGTGACGCCTTTACCGCGATGAACGGGCATGATTATTTGCAAGTGTGCGACAGCGAGATGCTGGATAATTTCACCTACAATATCTTTCCCAACTTCTCGCCCTGGGGCGGGTTTGTGCCCAATATCGTCTATCGCTGGCGGCCCTGGGGCGATGCCGATCACTGCCTGATGGAAGTTCGCATCCTGATGCGGGCGCCAAAAGGCGATAAGCCTGCGCGCGCGGCGGAAATGTTCCTGATCCCCGAAGATCAGCCTTTCACTTTTGCCTCGCATATCATTGGTGAAGCCCTTGCGGGCGTATTCGATCAGGACATGGACAATTTGCCCTATGTGCAGCAGGGAATGAAATCATCCCAGAACAAGCGGATCGAACTGGGCCATTATCAGGAAACCCGCATCCGCCAGTTCCAGCACACGCTCGACAAATATCTGAGCGGCGAGCTACCAAAAAAGAAGGCATAGCCCATGCAATTGAGATTGAAGGACAGGACGCTGCTGATCACCGGGGCGTCCTCGGGGATCGGCGCGCATTTTGCAGGGGTAGCGGCGGCCGCCGGAGCAAAAGTAGTGCTCGGCGCGCGGCGGACTGACCGGCTGGATACTCTCGTCGCCGAGATCAAGGCCAAAGGCGGCGAAGCCATCGCGGTCGAAATGGATGTTGCCGACAAGGCCTCGACTATTGCCGCCTTTGACGCCGCCGAAGCCACGTTCGGCCCGGTCGACAGTGTCATCGCCAATGCCGGGATGAGCAACGAGACGCCGTTCCTGCAGCACAGCGTTGACGAGTTTGATCAGGTTATGTCGGTCAATCTGCGCGGAGTATTCCTCACCGTACAAGAAGGTGCCAAGCGGATGATGGCCGCTGGCAGCCGCGAGCGGCAGCACGGCCGGATCGTGATTATTTCATCAATCACTGCCGAAACTATCGAGCCAGGACTAGCTATCTATTCGGCTTCCAAGGCGGCGGTTCTCCAGATGGGCAAGGTGCTGGCCCGCGAATGGGCGCGGCAGGGGATCAACGTGAACAGCGTGCTGCCCGGCTATATCGTTACCGAGATCAACGGCGATTGGTTCAAAACCGACGACGGCCAAAAGCAGGTCATGCGATTCCCACGCAAACGGGTGATGGACATT
>JANOKC010000213.1:0-7974 GCA_031419035.1 Novosphingobium sp.
GCCGCCGCGACGAAGCGCTTCAGCGCGGTCTCGTTGAGCTGCCACTTGTGGAAGAACAATCGCTCGATCGCGTGCTCGACCTTATGGTGGAGGCGGTTGAAGGTGAGGTACAGGCTCACCGCGATCAGGGCGCTGATATAGACGCTGCCGCCATACCAGACCTTGGGGATCGCCTGCTTGATCGCCCATTCGATCAGCGCAAAGCTGACCAGCAGCAAACCCCCGATTGCGCCGAACACCAGCGTGCGGTTCACCGCAAAGCCCAGATCGAACAGCTTGTAGCGCAACACCACATAAGCTAGCAGGCCGGGGGCGACGATGCCCTGCATCACAGCATTGAAATAGAACAAGCTAGAACTACTGTCAGTACCGAGCATCGCCCCAGTCCGCATCGTGTCCCAAGAATTCAACACAGCGGGAAACAAATAGGCTGACAGCGCAAAGACAATCAGCGCGATGCGATTGCGCTCGGCTGTCGAGCTCCTTCGCCACGCCGCGACCAGATAAATGATGGCAACCGCTATGTTGATCGAAGACGCCAAGGGGGGGTACCCGACACCGCCAGCCCAAAACATATAGTTGGTCAGCCAGAGTCTATCCGAGGCGGAACACGTCAGACTTACGAGACACCAGACGAACCAGATATTGAACAGTCGCCAATGCCAGCGCGGCAGTGCTCCGGCCTGCTGTTCGAACATCCGAAACGCAAAGGGAATGAGCATGGCCGCTGCGGCAAAGAACACAAGCACCAACCACCACATCGGCGCCGCCAGCCCAAGATCGGATGCCCAAGCCGGTATGCTCGCTCCACCACGACCAGTCGCTACGAGAGCGCCACCCAGCAACATTGCCGCCGTGTTGCCCCAACCGCGCCACAATATGAAGCAGCCGACCAGCATCGAGATGATTGCCGCAAGCAATGTCGCCACGCGCAGGCCATTGCTTTGCGTCTGCAAATGACCAGCAGGCAATGCCTCTACGATGATGTGATGCTGTGATCGAACACCGCTGCGATCCAGCGTGAAGTTGACCTTTTCTCCTACAACGGGTCGTAACAAATATTGGTAAGAGGGGTCGGGCCGCACAAAATCGCCATTGCGGATTCCGGCTCTGGCATAGGTGCCGTCGGGGTCCACTTCGATCATCTTGCCAAAACCGGCGGGTGCGTATGGAACAGACATCAGTCTGCCGGCGTCCAGAGCGACTTCGCCAAACAATCCGGCACGATAGGCTGCGGTATCTACCAGAATGGTCATGCGATTGCCGATGAGCAGCACCAGCAGCGCGATCAGCAGCACCTGCGCCCAGCGCGGCCAGTTCAGCTTTGCCGTCTCGCTCCGGTTCTCCATGCTGTTACCCCTGCTACGCGCCGCCTCGGCGATGGTGGCATAATCCCCAAAGTTTGCAATCGCGGGGACAAGTTCCTAGCTTCCATCCCTCACAGACAGGAAGCATTACATGGCCGAAGAAGGCACAACTCTGGCAGAGCGGACGGTGCGGTTGCAGGTGGCGGCGGCGCGGCAGGAAGAAAGCGGGCATGGCATCGCCCGTCTGCCAAAAACGACCATGGCCAAGCTTGGCATTACCGAAGGCGATGTGATCGAGATTGCCGGAAAGCGCACTACGGCAGCACGCGCAGTGCTGGCCTATCCCGAGGACGAGGGGCTGGAGGTAATCCGGCTCGATGGGTTGCAGCGGGCCAATGCAGAGGTAGGTTCGGGCGATCATGTCCATGTCAGCAAGGCTGAATCGCGCCCTGCAAGCCGTGTGGTTTTTGCTCCTGCCCAGCGCGAGATGCGGCTGCAGGGTCCGGCGCAGGCGCTCAAGCGCAACTTCTTTGCCCGGCCGCTGATGGCTGGCGATCTGGTGGCCACCACCGGCCAGCAGCAGGTTCGCGATATGCCGCCGCAGGTCGCACGGATGTTTAACACCCCGGCCTATGCGCTGACACAGATACGTCTCACCGTCGTCTCGACCGTGCCCAAGGGCATCGTCCATATTGACGAGAGCACCGAGATTGAGCTGCGCGAGGAATATGAGGAAGCCCGCACCGGGCGCGGCGATGTCAATTATGACGATGTCGGCGGGATGGGCGATACCATCCGCCAGCTGCGCGAAATGGTCGAGCTGCCGCTGCGCTATCCAGAACTGTTCACCCGCCTGGGGGTCGATCCGCCCAAGGGGGTGTTGCTGCATGGGCCGCCGGGCACGGGTAAAACTCGGCTGGCGCAGGCGGTGGCGAATGAAAGCGATGCCAGCTTCTTCACCATCAATGGTCCCGAGATCATGGGCTCGGCCTATGGCGAGAGCGAGCGGCGGCTGCGCGAAGTGTTTGAGGAAGCGGCCAAAGCCTCACCCTCGATCGTATTCATTGACGAGATCGATTCGATCGCTCCCAAGCGCGGTCAGGTGCAGGGCGAGGCGGAAAAGCGGCTGGTTGCTCAGCTGTTGACGCTGATGGACGGGTTGCAGGCGCGCTCCAACATCGTCGTGATAGCTGCCACCAATCGCCCCGATGCGATTGACGAGGCGCTGCGCCGTCCGGGGCGGTTCGACCGCGAAATCGTGATCGGTGTGCCGGATGAGAGCGGTCGGCGCGAAATTCTGGGGATCCACACCCGCGGGATGCCGCTGGCTGAAGGCGTCAGTCTGGATGAGCTGGCCCGCACCACCCACGGCTTCGTCGGCGCGGATCTTGCCGCACTGGCGCGCGAGGCGGCGATCGAGACGACCCGGCGAATCATGCCGCTGCTTGATCTGGAGGCGCAGACGATCCCGGTAGAGGTACTAGACAGTCTCTCTGTAACCCGCGATGATTTCCTGGCCGCGCTGAAACGCGTCCAGCCCAGCGCGATGCGCGAGGTTATGGTCCAGGTACCCAACATCGGCTGGGCTGACATCGGCGGGCTGGATGATGCCCAGATGAAGCTTCGAGAGGGCGTCGAGCTGCCGCTGCGCAACCCGGAAGCGTTCCACCGGCTCGGCATCCGGCCCGCCAAAGGCTTTCTTCTTTACGGCCCGCCCGGAACCGGCAAGACTTTGCTCGCCAAGGCGGTTGCCAAGGAAGCGGAGGCCAATTTCATCGCGATCAAGAGCTCGGACCTGCTCAGCAAGTGGTATGGTGAGAGCGAACAACAGATCAGCCGATTGTTCGCCCGCGCGCGTCAGGTGGCTCCATGCGTGATCTTCATCGACGAGATCGACAGCCTGGTTCCGGCGCGCGGCTCCAGCGGCAACGAGCCGCAGGTTACCGCCCGCGTGGTCAATACGATCCTTGCCGAAATGGACGGGATGGAAGAGCTGTCCTCGGTGATCCTGATCGGCGCCACCAATCGCCCAGCGCTGGTCGATCCGGCGTTATTGCGCCCGGGCCGGTTTGACGAGCTGGTTTACGTTGGCACTCCGACCGAGGATGGCCGCGTGCATATTCTCAAGATCCACACCAAAAACATGCCGATGGCCAAGGATGTCGATCTGGCAAAAGTGGCCAAGGAAACTGACCGCTTCACCGGGGCCGATCTGGAGGATGTGGTCCGCCGCGCCGGGCTGATCGCCATTCGAACGCGCGGTGAAAAGGTCAAGACCGTAACCGCAGCCGATTTCACCGAGGCGCTGGCAGATTCGCGTGCCACCGTGACCGCGGAGATGGAAGCCGAATATGCCAAGATGAAGGGCGAGCTAAAAAAGCGCGCAATGGAAGTGGCACCGGTTGGGTTTCTGGCGCCCGGAATGGTCGAATCAACGCGGGGCAAGAAGCATAGTTGATCGGCGTCATCCCCGGTCAAGCCGGGGACGACGTTACGCCTCGCCGCACAGCGCCTCGGGCATAGTCTCGCGCAGCCAATCCAGCATTGTCTCGCGCAGGGCGAGGCGCAGTTCGGCCAATGCAGCAGGATCATGCGCGCTCATCACCAGTTTGAGCTCGACCGACCCGACCTGCACCTCGCTGACCTGCAACAAGGCGGTCCGCCGGTCCCAGCTGCCATGCGCCTTGATCGCTTCCAGATAGGCCGCCCTGATCGGAGCGATGGGGTGGCCGGGGCGAATCGGAAACACCACTGATCCGGTGATGCCGCTACCAACGCGGGTCCAGTTCTGGAATGTGGTATCGAGGAATTTGCTGGTTGGCACGATCAGCCTCCGCTCATCGCCAGTGCGGATCACAACATAGCTCATGCGGATATCCTCCACCCGCCCGCTTTCTCCGTCGATCACCACAAAATCATCGATCCTGATCGGCTCGGTCAGGGCCATCTGAACGCCCGCGATGACCGATTTGAGTGCGGGTTGGGCCGCTGCGCCAACCGCCAGACCCGCCAGGCTGGCCGAAGCAATCAGTGTCACGCCAACATTTCGCACGCCCGGAATACCTAGCAAAATCAACGCCACGGTAACGAATACGATCACGAACCCCGCTGTGCGCGAAAGGATCGCGACGCGGGTGCGGCGGCTGCGCGCGGCAATCTCGTCGCTTGCAAGCTCGGCCCGGCTTTCCAGCACCAGTGCGAAGGATTTGACCAGCGCAAAGGCTACCCAACCAAGCAGCGCGGGGACCAGAAAGCGCTCGACCGCCAGCCAGACCCGCGACAATGCGGGATCGGTTTCAGCGGCCACTGACAGGGCGATGGCCACGAACGACCAGCGCAGCGGCTCACGCAGTCGCTCGACCACAACGCTGTCTGAAGCAAGCTGCGACAGCTTTGCAAAGCGGCGAAGCAGCTTGAACAACACTATATGCAGCGCCAGCGCCGCGCCTACTGCTACCGCAACGGTCAGCGCGCTGCCGGTCAGCGCAGTCAGTCGCTCAGCGATACCCACAGGCGCGCTCAATGCGCTGCTCCCCAGCTTAGGCCAGTGCCGATCTCGATCCCCAGCGGTACATCAAGCCTGACCGAAGGCAGCGCGGCCTCGGCCATGACCTGCTCTATCACTGGCCGGGCGGCGGCGACATCGCCCTCGGGCAGCTCGAACACCAGCTCGTCATGCACCTGCAGCAGCATCCGGACGTGTCCGAGACCGGCGGCCTCCAGCGCGGGCATCATCCGGGCCATAGCGCGCTTGATAATGTCAGCGGACGTCCCCTGGATCGGGGCATTGATCGCGGCGCGTTCGCTGCCCTGGCGTTCGGCCTGATTCTTGGAATTGATCCGTGGGAACCAGCATTTGCGGCCGAACAGGGTTTGCGAATATCCCATCTCGCGCACCGCTTCCAGCGTTTCATGGATATAGCGCTGGATGCCTGGGAACCGCTCAAAATAGCGGTCGATCATCGCCTGTGCTTCTTCGGCGCTCACCCCAAGCCGTCCCGCCAGCCCCCAGCGCGAGATGCCATAAAGGATCGCGAAATTGATCGTCTTGGCGCGGCCTCTGGTATCGCGGTTAACCTCGCCAAACATCTCCATCGCGGTGCGAGCGTGGATGTCCTCGCCTGCCGCAAAAGCTTCCTTCAATGCAGGCACATCGGCCATATGCGCGGCGAGGCGCAGCTCGATCTGGCTGTAATCAGCAGCCAGCAAAACGTTTCCGGGCTCTGCTACAAAAGCATCGCGGATCTGGCGGCCCAGCTCGGTGCGGATCGGGATGTTCTGGAGGTTGGGCTCGGTTGAGGAGAGCCGCCCGGTCTGTGCGCCGACCAGACTGTAGCTGGTATGGACCCGCCCGGTATCCGGATTGATCGCGGCCTGCAAAGCCTCGGTATAGGTTGAGCGCAGCTTGGACAATTGCCGCCATTCCAGCACCTTGCTGGCCATCACCACGCCCTGCCCGGCAAGACCATCAAGAATCCCGACGTCTGTGGAATATTGCCCGCTCTTGCCCTTTTTGCCGCCCTTCAGCCCCATCTTGTCGAACAATATGTCACCCAGCTGCTTGGGGCTGCCGATAGTGAAGGGCTCACCGGCGAGGGTGTGAATTTCTCCCTCAAGTGCGCTGATAGCCGTGGCGAACTCCGCCGAGAGCCCGGCCAGCCGTGTGGCGTCAACCTTGATACCATGCCGCTCCATTTGCGCGACAACCGGGATTAATGGACGATCGACCCGCTGATAGACGCGGCTCGCCGCCTCTTGCGCCAGCCGCGGCTTTAGCAGCACATGAAGCCGCCAGGTTACATCTGCGTCCTCGGCGGCATAGGTAACGGCCTTGTCCAGTGGCACTTCGGCAAAGCTGATGGCCTTTTTGCCGCTTCCGCAAACGTCCTTGAAAGCGATGCAGCTGTGGCCAAGGTGGCGCCGGGCCAGCTCGTCCATCCCGTGACCGCCACCGATCCCATCCTCGCCGCGCCCGGCGTCCAGATCGAAGCTGATCACCATCGTATCGTCGATCGGGGAAACCTCGATCCCATAGCGGGCCATGACGTTGAGATCATATTTGATGTTCTGGCCGACTTTGAGCACCGCATCGCTTGTCAGCAGCGACTTCAACCGGGCAAGCGCCGCCGCGCGATTAATTTGCAAGGGTTTTTCGGCAAACATATCGGTCCCGCCATGGCCCAGCGGGATATAGCAGGCCTGATTCGGCCCCGTCGCCAGGCTGATCCCGACCAGATCGGCCCGCATTGCATCAAGCGCGCTGGTTTCAGTATCAAAGGCGATTGTCCTTGCTGCTTCAGCCAGCGCGATCCAGCGATCGAGTGCTTCCATCGTCTGGACGCATTCATAGGCGGCATAGTCGATTGGCGGCATATCGGGCAGCGATTGGCGGGAAGCGCCTGCAATTGGCTCGGCTCCGATAGTAACGGGTTTTTCCGGATGAAGTTGGGTCTTGCGCTCAGGGCTTCCGCTGCCGGCACCCAGCCGTTTGAGCAGGCTGGAAAAGCCATGTTCGGCAAGAAACGCGGTGAGCGGTTCGGGTGGAATTGCGCCCAGCTTGAACTCCTCTAAGGCCATCGGCAGCGGGCAGTCTTCCTTGAGCTGGACCAGAACCCGGCTGAGCCGCGCCATATCGACCTGTTCGATCAGACTGTCGCGCAGCTTGCCCGGCTTCATATCAGGCGCGGCGGCCAGAGCGCTTTCAAGGCTGCCATGCTCCTGGATCAGCTTGGTTGCGGTCTTTGGCCCGATCCCGCGAATGCCGGGGATATTGTCCGCCGAATCGCCCATCAGCGCCAGCACATCGCCGACCAGATCGGGCGCGACGCCGAATTTCTCCTCAACCTCGGGAATATCGATTCGCAGGTTCTTCATCGTGTCGAGCATATCGACATGGCCGCCGCCATCCGGGCAGGTGCCGATCAGCTGCATCAGATCCTTGTCCGATGAAACGATCGTCACATCCCAGCCAGCCCGCGCGGCGGTGCGGGCATAGGAGGCGATCATATCGTCCGCCTCGACGTTTTCCTCTTCGATCAGCGGGAGCGAAAAGGCCCGGGTCGCGTCGCGAATCAGCGGAAACTGGGGGACCAGATCCTCGGGCGCGGGCGGACGGTTGGCCTTGTACTGATCATACAGATCGTTGCGGAACGATTTGCCCGACTTGTCGAGAATCACCGCCAGATGGGTTGGCCCGTCGGCCTTGTTAAGGTCATCGGCCAGCTTCCAAAGCATTGTAGTATAGCCATAAACTGCGCCAACCGGGACTCCGAGCGGGTTGGTCAGCGGCGGCAGCCTGTGATAGGCACGGAAGATATAGGCCGAACCATCGACCAGATAGAGATGATTCTTGGGCTCCATGTTGCGGTGCCTAGCAGGACGCATCGCGAAGGCCAAATAAGCGGGATGAGCCGCAGTTTTGGCGAATCACCCGAACGTGAGCCCCATTCCCGGCGCTGTCATGCAGGTGCCACAATCCTGTGACACCGCAGTTATCAGCCAATTTTGCATGCGGAATCACTTATCGCGCGACAATCGCTTGCATCCACAATCGAAGGCGATTAATTGACGCGCGAAGTCTACTGATAAGGTAGGCTTTCCGCTCGGCCCACAATGTCACTCCGGCATTGTGTCGCGCGTGGTCCACTCGCTGTTCAAGGAATACCAT
>JANOKC010000214.1:0-17699 GCA_031419035.1 Novosphingobium sp.
ACTACGATGAGACCAAAACCCTCCTCTGCTCAATACCGCATATCTGTCTCATAGGTGCTGACGGGGAACAGTCAGTTGAGCTTGGCGGCTAGTGGACCCCGATCTGCCCCTTACCACTAGTCGTCCCCCACCCGGCCCTCCTCTGCGGAGGGCCGGGCTATGGATTTCCCCCTAGGCCAGAACGCACCTCAACCTAACCATCATCGGGCTAGACAGGTCCGGCGCAGACGATGCGCGAAAGTCCTGGAAGGAACATTACCCGCTCCACGCCGTTATCCAGCAGATTGCCCCAGCCACCATCCCGTCCCGGCTGGGGCAATTCTTGCTTGATCGGTTTGTGCGCTTGCTTGGAACGCCAGGCCTCGCATCATCGACCAATCCGTCAGCGGATGTCATCCCCGATTGCATCAGCGCGCGCGGCTGTGGCATGGAGCGTGTCATTCATTCCAACTTCAAGTCAGGTTTCCGTGATGATGAGCGCAAGTAGCGATGAGAAATTGCGCGGCAGACTGATCGTGCTGCTGGGTGGCAGCGGCTTCTATGGCGGGCACCTAGCACAGGAGCTTCTGGCGCGAGGGGCCCGGTTGCGGATCGCCAGTCGCCATCCGGAGCGCGCTTTCTACCTCAAACCGCTAAGCAACCTCGGCCAGGTGCAGTTCTCGCGCTGCAATGTAACCGACAGTGCAAGCCTGGCTCAGAATTTGACCGGAGCCGATGCAGTTGTGAATTTGGCCGGGGCGTTCACGGGCGATCTTGACGCGCTTCAGGGGGCTGGCGCGGGGCGGATTGCCGCTGCGGCGCGCCTGGCAGGTGCATCTGCCTTCGTCCACATATCCGCGCTGGGGGCAGATGCGGCGTCCCCCACGCTTTATGCACAGACCAAAGCGGCAGGCGAGGATGCGGTACTGGCTGCATTCCCCAAGGCGACAATCCTGCGGCCATCAGTGCTGTTTGGCCCGGATGACAAGTTCATCAATATGTTCGCAGGCTTGATCGCTGCCCTTCCCGCCCTGCCAGTATTTGGGCCACATGCGCGGCTTCAGCCGCTGTTCGTGGATGATGCGGCGCAGGCTGCTGCGGGTGCCCTGGCAGACCCGGTAAAGCATGGCGGCAAGATTTATGAGATCGCCGGGCCTGAGGCGATCACCATGCTTGCCCTCAACCAGCGGATCGCGGCGGCACAGGGGCGTGAGCGCTTGTTCGCGCCGCTGCCTGACTTGGTTTCGGGCGGATTTGCCAAGGCGAGCGGATGGCTCCCCGGCGCGCCGCTCAGCAATGACCAATGGCTGCTGCTCAAGGCCGGCAATACGCTATCAGGCAAGCTACCGGGGCTGAAGGCGCTTGGCATCACCCCGCGTCCACTGGGCTTGTTCCTGGACCGCTGGATGGTGCGCTACCGCAAACACGGGCGGTTTGGCACGAATACTAAAGCGTCATCCCGGGCTTGAGCCGGGATCGCTGGCCTCAGGCGTTCACATCCGCGTAATGGCTGGGCGGCTGGATCACTTCCATCCGCTCGGACAGCAATGGACGAAAGCTCGGGCGGCTTTTGAAGACCGAATACCAGCTGCGTGCCTGTTCATGGTTCGACCAGTCAATCCCGCCCAGATAATCCGCGACCGAAATCTGTGCGGCAGCGGCCAGGTCGGCCAGGCTCATCGTTGCACCAGCCAGCCACGGGCGGTGATCGATCAGATAATCGATGTAGTAAAGATGCTCATGCGCCAGCTTCATGGCCTCGCGCAGCACAGTTGAATTGGGCGGCTGGCGCATCACCAGCCGCTTTTTCATCCGCTCATGCATCAGCGGCCCGGTCACATCACCGAAGAAATTCTCGTCAAACAGCGCAACCAGCCGGCGGATTTCCGCGCGATTGGCAGCGGTGCCATTGATCATCGGGTTCTTCTCGACCGTTTCTTCAAAATATTCGCAGATCGCCCGGCTATCGACCAGCGTCATCGCCTTGGCCGGATCGTACAGAACCGGGGTGCGCCCGGCAGGGTTCAGATTGAGAAATTCGTCGCGGCCGTCCCAGGGGTTTTCGCGCCACAATTCATAGCCCACGCCCTTCTCGCTGAGGAGCAGACGTACCTTGCGGCTGAACGGGCATAAGGGGAATTGATAAAGCTGCCACATGTTGAGCGCTATTGCCCAAGCTGGCGCGCCCCGTCCACCTCAACCAGGCGCATTTTCCAGTGCATAAGCCACATCCGCAAGGCTTTCGATCCGGGCCTCGCGTCCCAGCGACAGGGCCAACCGGGCAAGGCGGCGTTCAACTGCGGCGTCCACCAGTCCTGCAACATTGCGCGGCACACCCAGCACGACTGCGCCGTCAGCGGCAAGCGACAGCGTCAATGCGCCGAGCACACCGGGTGAACCGCCGCTGAGGCGCTGCGCAAGGCGCATGGCAAGGCCCCAGCTTTGCGCTCGTGCCAGACATGCAGCGCTGGTCAACTGGCCAAGGATCGCAGGCGGGGTGTCTGGATTACCGCCCAGCGCAACATGAAGCGCCATCGCCATTTCCGCTCGGGCCGGACCATCAACGCCAACCCAGTTGCCGTGGAGCGCCAGTTCCTCTCCCTCCATCGCCCGGAAGTCCGGGCTGGACGCCCAGCCAGTGCCAAACAACAGGCAAGCGGCGTGGCGGAGGCGGAGGACATGCGGCGCTTCATTGGGGAAAATTGCATCGCACCAGCGCAGCAGCGCCTCAGAATAGCCGGGCACCTGCAACTGGCCTTCAACCGTGTGACGAACACCTTCGATCAGCGGATCGAGCTGGCGGATGGCAGGGTCGAGCGCCTGGAACAGCAACCCTTCGCGCAGGCCGAATGAGGAGATAACCACTTGGCTAGACCCCGCCTCGGCGACCAGCGCCGCCAGCAAGGCGGCGGCATCATCAAGTTGCAAAGCGCGGGCCAGCTTTACTCCGCGGATTGCTGCAAGTTGCGCGGTGCCCATTGCCCGCACCGCCGCCTTAAGCTCGGGGGCATCGGCGGCAGGAAAGGTATAGTTTCCCAGCACCGGCAATGGCCAACCATAGAGCTTCATATGAACCCGCGCCAAGGTGCGCCATGCTCCGCCAACCAGATAAAGCGGCCTGTCTTTGGCCGCGCCGATCCAATCCAGTTCGGCCAGCTTGGAGCGGACCACTTTGCGCAGCCGTCCGGTCCCGCCAGCCCGGACGCTGGCAACCCGCATCGCGCCAAGCGGCAGCGAGATGCGCTCGTGCACTTCGCCACCTGCAACGCGAACCAGCTCAAGACTGCCACCGCCCATATCGGCGACCATCCCATTTGCATCGGGCAGCGCCGAGATTACGCCATATCCCGCCGCAACTGCCTCCTCCTCGCCGCTGAGAATCTCTGCGGGCAGGCCCATCTTCCGAACTGCGCCCAGAAATTCCCGTCCATCGCTGGCTTCGCGCACTGCGGCGGTGGCAACCACCCTAACCGGCAGCGGCTGCATCAGCCCGATCATCGCAGCAAACCTGGAGAGCCCGGCCAAAGCCTGCCTGGCGCTATCGGGATCAAGCCGTCCGCCATCTACTACCCCGCGGCCCAACCCCGCCATCAGCTTTTCATTGAACAGCACCACCGGCGCACGCGGTGGCCCGCCGAACACGACCAGCCGGATCGAGTTTGAGCCTATATCAACAATTGCTTGACGCGATGCAGAGTTCACCCGTGCGGTTCTAGGAACAATCGCGGTACTGCGCCAGCTTCACCCGATGCCGCGCCACGTCCTGAGAGCGATGGGTTGTGCATAAAGTACTCGTGGCAATCAAAGCCGCCGCCGTGATCGCCACCTACTTGTTCATTTGCTCGCCGATAACTGCCATCGGCCTGCAACAGCCAACTTCGGGCGGTGTCTTTGAGATTGGCGACCATGACCTGATCGAGCACCTGATCGTGCACCGTGGGATTGGTGATCGGCAGGGAATACTCCACCCGGCGATCAAAATTGCGGGTCATCCAGTCGGCCGATGAGATGAACAATTTGGCTTGGCCGCTGGGCAAGTCAGCACCATTGGCAAAGGCCCAGATCCGGCTGTGTTCCAGAAAGCGGCCAATTATGGACTTGACCGTGATCGTTTCCGACAGTCCTGGCACACCCGGCCGCAAGCAGCAAACGCCGCGCACTACCAACGTGATCGGCACACCCGCCGCGCTGGCTTCATAAAGCCGGTCGATCACTTTGCTGTCAGACAGCGAATTCATCTTGGCCCATATGCCGCTGGGTGCGCCGACCCTGGCTGCGGCTGTCTCTGAATCGATCAGTTCAAACAGTCGGTCCCGCAGATTATGCGGACTGATCGTCAATTGATTGAGGCGCGGCTCGAGATAACCGGTCAGATAGTTGAACACTGCCGCCGCATCCTCGCACAGGGCGGGGTTCGCGGTAAAATAACTCAGGTCAGTATAGGTCCGGGCGGTTTGTGGATGGTAATTGCCGGTGCCGAAGTGGCAATAGCTGCGCGTCACCTGCCCTTGGCCATGGCCCTGGCCCTGGCCTTCCCGGCGCACGATCAAGCTTATTTTGGCGTGGGTTTTGAGTTCGATGAAACCATAGACCACCTGCACCCCGGCGCGTTCCAGCTGGGCTGCCCATTTGAGGTTCTGCTCTTCATCAAAGCGCGCCTTCAGTTCAACCACGGCAGTCACCGATTTGCCTGCTTCGGCGGCATCACACAGCGCGCGGATCACCGCATCCTGCTTGCCTGCGCGGTAGAGTGTCTGCTTGATCGCCAGCACGTCTGGATCTTCTGCTGCCTGGCGCAGGAAGGCCAGCACGACGTCAAACGCCTCATAGGGATGGTGGACCACAATGTCTTTCTGGCGGATCGCAGCAAAGCAATCGCCATCATGCTCGCGGATCCGTTCGGGAAAGCGCGGCGTATAGGGCAGAAACTTAAGCTCCGGCCGATCGCTGTCCACCAGCTGCGCCAGATCGCACAATCCCAGAAAGCCATCGGTATCACTGAACGTCAGCGCCTCTCCGCCAAGTTCTGCTGAAATGGTCGCGGCAAGATTGGCTGGCACATCATGCTCGGTCTCAATCCGGATAACCCGGCCCCGGCGACGGCGCAGGATCGCGCTGCGGAAATAGCGGACGAGATCTTCGGCTTCTTCGGAAATCTCGATGTCGCTATCGCGGATTACCCGGAAGGCGGCCGAACCAGCGACAGTAAAGTCAGGGAATATCCGGGTCGCAAAATGGCGCAGCACTGTTTCAACAGCGACAAATCCTTCGCCGGGCAACTCGAAAAAACGCGGCATGGATGCCGGAAGCATGATCAGCTCGCGCACCTGTTCGCCGGTGTCATTACGGCGCAGATCAAACAACAGGCTAAGCCCCAGATTGGGGATGAACGGAAATGGATGGGCCGGATCAAGCGCTTGCGGCGTCAGGATCGGGAACAGCTCCTCAGCAAAGAAACGGTCCAGCGCTGGCTGCGCTGCAAGCGGGATCTGCCCGGGGTCGAAAACCACAAGGCCCTTGTTCACCAGCGAATCGCGCAGCCTGCGCCACAGCGCTTGCTGGTCGGCCATCAGGCCTGCGGTATGCCGGGCGATCAGCTCAAGCGCCTGGCTGGGGGTCAACCCATCGAGCGAACGATCTTCGATCCGGCGCAACTGCTGGCCGCGCAAGCCAGCAACCCGGACCATGAAAAATTCGTCGAGGTTGTTGCCGGAGATCGCCAGGAACCGCAGCCGTTCGAGCAGCGGATGCGCCGGATTATCCGCTTCGGCCAGAACGCGGCGGTTGAATTCCAGCCAGCTTAGCTCGCGGTTGAAATAGCGCTCGCCATTGGCCGTTATGCCAATTTTTTGATCGTCGCGAGCCATGGTTCCCCAGTCATACCACATCGGCCATGCAGAGCATATGCCAGAGGCCTGACTGGGGACCAATCGTTACACTTTTGTGACCAGCCTGATTAGTCGCTGGCCATGTCTGCGGGGCTTCCCATGACGTCTTTCATCTTCTCTCCCATCGCTTCAAGCTGGGGCAGCATGGCTTCCATGGCGCCAGCCATCCCGGCCATCGCGCCCATCATCTGCGGCAGCTTGCGCGCCACTTCGCCGGGCATGCGGCGCGCTTCGGGGCCAGCCAGATCGCCCAGCGTTGCGTCAGGATCAATATGGCGGGTTGACTTGGCGCTGCCTGCTGCGCCGGACATTCCATCCAGCGCCTTGGCGAGCGGGCCGATCTTCAAGTCGAGCAGTGCTTCGGTCATGGCGGCCATTGCGCCAGCCATCGCCTGCTGTGTGCCGGGGTTTGCCAGCGCCTCGACCACTTGTCCTGTGCGTGCCTCACGCGCCAGCGCCGGAACCGGCAAGGCCGCAGCGGCAACAACAGCCGCACCCAGTACTGCAACACGCTTAAGCATCACCGTAAACTCCAACCCGTTGATTCGGGCGAGCTGGCATTTAGTCCTGCCTCGCTTTCGGACGGCTGAATAGCTTTGGCTTTATCTACTTTGCTTCGGCACTTCGATATCAAGCAGAACAAGGCAAGGCGGCATCAATCCGGACAGCGATTTTGGACCCTCGTTGCGGATTGCACTCGCCTCGCGCAGCAACATCGCCTGCAGCTGCTCGCGGGTCGCGCCGGTCTCATCCATCATTTGCGCGGCCACACGGACGAAATACTCCCGGCCGCGCTGGCCGATTGGCTGAAAAGCAAGCGATTCAGCCTCACCCTTGGCCTGCCCTGCGGCGATCATTGCGAAAGCGGCTGAGCAGCGCAAGCTGGTCTGCTGGGCTAGGGTCAGTGCCGGGAGCAGCACCGGCATATCTTGCGCCGTCAGAGGCACAGCAAAAAGAACAGCGACAACGGCAAGACGGTTCAGCATAGGCCTGCTATAGGATGATGTGATGAACCTAGGCTAGCCAGTGTTGTGGCAATTGACCTTAGCCCCCGTTACGCTAACAAGTGGCGGTTCGCAACTGAATTAGGAGGAATACCATGTATAGTCACAATATGGTGGGCAGCAACGATATCGCCCAGTCGAAACTGTTTTACGATGCGCTGTTCACTGCCATCGGCGGCAGGGCAGGGATGCAGGACGAAAAGGGCCGCCTGATTTATATGCACAATGATGGATTGTTCCTGGTTTCCCCGCCGATTGACGGAAATCCGGCCACCCATGCCAATGGCGGCACCATAGGTTTTGCGATGGCAGACCCGGCGCAGGCCGATGCCTGGCACGCTGCGGGCTTAGCGGCTGGCGGCAAATCGATCGAGGATCCTCCGGGTGTGCGGCAGGGCAGCTTCGGCGGGCTATACCTGGCCTATCTGCGCGATCCCGATGGCAACAAGCTTTGCGCGCTCTATCGCATGCCGAAGTGAAGCCAGACCCGATCGAATATCTGGCCAAGGGCACCCGCCGCGCTATTCAGCGCGATTGGGTGCCCGAAGCCCCGGTGGCGCTAGAGTTCAACGGGCTATCCTATGCCGTGATGATGGCGACCCCCGCCGAGCTGGAGGACTTCGCCACTGGCTTTGCTTTGGCCGAAGGATTGGCCCGCAGCGCTGCTGATATTTCAAACATTGGTATTGCCGAAGTTGAGCTTGGTTGGATCGTCCGCGCGTCGCTGAGCGGGCTTGGGATTGATCAATTGACTGCGCGGGTGCGGTCGCGCGTTGCCGAATCCAGCTGCGGGCTGTGCGGGATCGAAAACCTTGCCGAAGTTGCCCGCCCTCTGCCCCCCGTCACCGCGCATGGTGCGATAGCGCCCTCGGTCATTTTTGCCGCATTATTGGCCCTGCGCGATCAGCAGCCCCTCGCCAGGCGCACAGGCGCGTCTCATGCCGCCGCCTATGTAACGCCAGAAGGCATAATCGGCTGCCTGCGCGAAGATGTTGGCCGCCACAACGCAATGGACAAGCTGATCGGCGCAATGGCCCGCGCAGGGCAGTCGCTGGCCACCGGCTTCGTCCTCTCAACGGCAAGATGCAGCTATGAAATCGTCGAAAAGGCGGCGCGCGGCGGGGCTACAACGCTGGTTACCGTGTCGCTGCCCACGTCGCTTGCGGTCGAGCGAGCCACAGCAGCAGGGCTTTCGCTCTGGGTGCTGGCCCGCGATGATAGCGCTATTCTGGTGAACGACGCATCGTCCCCGGCCCGGCCGGGGACCGCAGGCCTCATCGATGCTAGTGTGGAATGATGAGGCCAGCGATCCCGGATCAAGTCCGGGATGACGATCACTTCGACAGCAAAAACACCGCATGTTCAGCACGAAAATTGGCCGCAGCATCGCTGATCCGCTTGTCCCCGGTCAGGAACCACGCCTCTTCCACCCTCACGCCCTTTTCAACCATCAGGCTGCGGAAATCATCGATCGTGACATGGTGGATATTGGGCGTTTCATACCACGCCACCGGCAGCAGCCGCGTCACTGGCATCCGTCCGCCCCACAACAGCGACAGCCGAACCTGCCAATGCGCGAAATTGGGAAAGCTGACGAAAGCGCGGCGGCCGATCCGCAGCAGCTCGTCCAGCACCAGATCGGGCCGCTTGGTGGTCTGCAAGGTCTGGCTGAGGATTGCGTAATCGAACGAGGCGTCGGAATAGAAGGACAGATCGACATCGGCATCGCCCTGGATCACCGACAGTCCGCGCGCGACGCATTCCGCGACATTATGCGGATCAAGCTCCATCCCGCGCGCGTCGGCGCGGCTATCATCACGCAAAGCCGTCATCAACGCGCCATCGCCGCACCCGACATCGAGCACGCGGGCGCCCGCGGCCACATTGGCGGCGATCACCGCAAGATCGGGACGAAGGGCGGTCATTGATTGAGAAACCCGGCCACAACCCTGTCCAGCGCGGGCACGTCCAGCAGGAAGCTGTCATGCCCAAACGGCGCGGACAGTTCAACAAAGCTGACCGGAGCGCCGCCCGCGTTCAATGCATGGGCGATTCCGCGTGATTCAGCGGTGGGATACAGCCAGTCAGTATCGAAGCTGACCAAGCAGACCCGCGCGGTGGTTTTGGCAAAGACATCGGCCAGCCTGCCACCCTGCTCCTCAGCCAGATCAAAGTAGTCCATCGCTCGGGTGATGTAGAGATAGCTGTTGGCATCGAACCGGTCGGTGAAGCTCAGCCCCTGATGGCGCAGATAGCTTTCCACCTGAAAATCGGCATCAAAGCCGAAAGTCTTGGCGGATCTGTTCTGCAAACGTCGCCCGAACTTCTCGTGCATCCCCTCTTCCGAAAGGTACGTGATATGCGCCGCCATGCGCGCCACCGCGAGGCCTGCGTCCGGGCTTTTGCCGCTGGCATAGTAATCGCCGCCCTTCCATTTGGGATCGGCCATGATCGCTTGCCGGCCAACCTCATGAAAAGCGATGTTCTGCGCCGAATGACGCGCGGTCGCAGCGATCACCAGCGCGGCAGCAGCCCGCTTGGGGAAATTTGCGACCAGGCTTAGCGCCTGCATCCCGCCCATCGAACCACCGACCACGGCATGAAGCTGCGCGATACCCAACGCATCGAGCAGCGTAACATGGCCGCGAACCATATCGCGGATAGTAATGACCGGAAAGCGCATCCCATAGGGCTTGCCGTCCGCCGCAAGGCTGGCCGGTCCGGTCGAGCCCATGCAGCTACCCAGCACATTGGCGCAGATCACGAAAAAGCGTTCGGTATCAATCGGCTTGCCCGGCCCCACCATCCGCGCCCACCAGCCGGGCTTGCCGGTTATCGGATGTAGCGAAGCAACATATTGATCGCCGGTAAGCGCATGGCAGATCAGAATTGCATTGGATTTATCTGCGTTGAGCGTGCCGCAGGTTTCATAGGCGATCGCCACCCCTTCAAGGCTCTGACCGCCATCAAGTGGCAGGGGCGTAGCAAGTTCCAGCACCTGGCTGGAAGTGAGAAGAGCGGCAGAGGCCATGGTGTGGCGGATTGGGGGGAATGGGCTGCGCTGTCAACGATGTCCAAAGCCCGACCCCAGAAGTGGAGAGGGCACGAAGGGTGCTTTGCACACACACGCATTTCCCCTATGCGCTGGCCCGCAATGGCCGAGAAACCAAACCCCAAACCATGGATCCAGGCAATCCACGCCTATGTTCCCGGCAAATCGGCGGGTGCGGACGGGCAACCCTTGGTCAAGCTATCGGCTAATGAAAACCCGCTGGGAACCAGCCCGCTGGCTTTGGCGGCGCGCGAGCAGGCGGTGGTGCCTGCGCTTTACCCCGATGGCGACAGCTACGCACTGAGGGCGGCGATCGGCGCGCTTCATGGAATCGATCCAGCGCGGATCATCATGGGTTCAGGCTCGGGAGAGCTCCTTTTTGTAGCGGCCAGCGCCTATGCCGGGCCGGGCGACGAAGTGCTGTTTTCGCAATACAGCTTTTCGCTCTACGACATTGTGGCGCGGCGCAGCGGGGCCGATCCGGTAGAGGCTCCGGCGCGGGACTATGGCAATGATGTTGATGCACTGCTGGCCGCAGTAACACCCCGCACCCGCGTGGTCCTGCTCGCCAATCCCAATAATCCAACGGGCACTTACCTTACTCGCACGGAAGTGGCGCGGCTGCACGCGGGGCTTCCGCGCGATGTGCTGCTGGTTCTGGATCAGGCCTACGCCGAATTTGTTGCCCCGCAAGATGACGATGGCTCGCTCGATCTTGCCGCGCGCCATGCCAATGTGCTGGTCACCCGGACCTTCTCCAAGGCTTACGGACTTGCGGGCGAGCGGGTCGGCTGGGGCACCGGGGCAGAGGATGTAGTTGGAGTGCTCAACCGGATTCGCGGCGCTTTCAACGTCAGCAATTCGGGCCAGGCCACTGCCTTGGCCGCGCTGGGCGATCAGGCATTCGTTGAACATTCGCGGCTGCACAACGCCGCCGTGCGCGCGCGCTTTACTGCTGCCGTAGCGGCAATGGGCAATCATGGCCTGCGCCCCGTGCCAAGCGAGGCCAACTTCATGCTGGTGCTGTTCGAAGGCGCGCTCAGTGCCGAGGCCGCACTCGATGGCCTTGCGACACGCGGTTACATTGTGCGGCATCTGCCAGGTCAGGGGCTGGCCCACGCCTTGCGCATCACTATCGGCACGGCGGAGCAAATGGATGCGATCGCCGCGATACTGCGCGATCTGGCAGAGAACGCCCGATGAGTTTGCCCAATGAGTTTTGAGCGCATCGCGATCATCGGGCTTGGCCTGCTGGGCGGCTCAATCGGGCTGGCGATAGCGGACCATCTGCCCGAAGCTGTCACAACCGGCTATGATTCCGATCCCGCCACCCGCGCCCGCGCAACAGAACGCAGGTTGGTCGGGCACGTTTGCCAGACAGCAGCCGAAGCTGTCCGCGATGCCGAGCTGGTGATCCTGTGTGTTCCCGTTGGCGCGATGGGCGCTGCGGCGGCTGAGATTGCAGGCGCGCTTCCCGCTGGTGCCCTGATCAGCGACGTTGGTTCTTCGAAACAGTCTGTCGCAAAAGCCCTGGCCGAAGCCCTGCCCGGACACGCGATCATCCCCGCCCATCCCGTTGCCGGGACCGAACGGTCCGGCCCGGATGCGGGCTTCGCCAGCCTCTTCCAGCAGCGTTGGTGTATTGTAACCCCATCGGATGATGCCAATCCATTGCTGTTGACCCGGCTCGTCCAATTCTGGGAAGCGCTGGGCGCCAATGTCGAAATCATGGACGCCCAGCATCATGATCTCGTGCTGGCGGTGACCAGCCATCTGCCGCATCTGATCGCCTATACGATCGTTGGCACGGCTTCAGATCTTGAGGAGGTGACCCAAGGCGAGGTCATCAAATATTCGGCCGGGGGCTTTCGCGATTTCACCCGGATCGCTGCCTCTGATCCAACGATGTGGCGTGATGTGTTCCTGTCCAACAAGGACGCGGTGCTGGAGATGCTCCAGCGCTTCAGTGAGGATCTGACTGCATTGCAGCGCGCAATCCGCGTGGGCGACGGCGATGAGCTGTTCGAACAATTCACCCGCACCCGCGCCATCCGCCGCTCGATCATCGAAGAGGGCCAGGACGATGCAAGGCCCGATTTCGGGCGGAGCGATCATACCGGATAGCTCAAACCACCAGAAAAATCACCGCCACCAGCGCCATTACCGCGGTGGAAAGCCAGCCGCCAAACGCCAGCAGTGGCGAAATGGTCAGCCGCCCCATGATCCTCGGATTGCGGGCGATCAGCATCGTCACCAGCATCAGCGGCGGAGCGAGCAGCCCGTTGACGACAGCGGACCAGTACAGCGCCTTCATCGGATCAATCGAAAGGAAATTGATACCAAGACCGCCCAACGTGGCTAGCGCGATCACGCTGTAAAACGCTTTCGCTTCCAGCGGTTTGCGGTCCAGGCCTTCAACCCAGCCAAAGGTTTCACTCACTGCATAGGCGGCCGAACCTGCCAGCACGGGCACGGCTAGCATACCCGTGCCGATCAGGCCGATCGCGAACAGCGCAAAGGCCATGTCCCCGGCAATCGGTCGCAGCGCATTGGCAGCCTGCGCGGCAGAGGTGATCTCGGTCACGCCATGGGCATTGAGGGTTGCGGCGGTGGCCACCATAATCGCCAGGGCCGTGAAATGCGAAAAGCCCATTCCGACCAGCGTATCGGTGCGGATCCGCCTAAGCTCTGGCCCGGCCTGTTTGGGTGCAATACACAGCGGCTTGGTGTGGCGGCGGTGCTGTTCCTCCACCTCCTGTCCGGCCTGCCAGAAGAACAGATACGGGCTGATTGTTGTCCCAAAAATGGCGACCAACGCCATCGCGTGGGCCTTGTCAAAGGTGAAATTCGGCACGAACATCCCCCGCAGCGCCTCGTCCAACCGCACATCGGCGACGAACAGCACCGCAACATAGGATAGCAATGAAAGCGTGGTCCATTTGAGGAGCCGGGCATAGCGGTCATAGCTGATCAGCACTTCCAGCAGGATACACACCAGCCCGAAGCAGATCGTATAGACCAGCACCGGCCCCGGAATCAGCAGCGCCAGCGCCGCTCCCATCGCGCCAAGGTCTGCGCCCAGATTGATCACGTTGGCGATCAGCAGCAACAGCACAACACTGCGCAGCAGTGGTTTGGGATAATGGCGGCGCAGATTATGGGCGATCCCGCGCCCGGTGGTCGCACCAATCCGCGCGCAGATCGCCTGAATTGAAGCAAGCAGCGGAAAGCCGAACAGCAGCGCCCATCCCATGCCATAGCCGAACTGCGCCCCAACCTGACTATAGGTGCCAATGCCCGATGGATCATCGTCAGCCGCGCCGGTTACAAGCCCGGGGCCAAGCACATCAAGCACTCCGCGCTGTTCGGTTTCCTCGTTCACGCCGCTGGCCGCGGGTTAAGCGCATTGATCGCATCGGCCACCCGTGTCTCGATCTCATCGCGGGATAGTCCGGTTGGAATCGGTTCGCCAAATCGCATGGTAATTGTCCCTCGGCGCTTCCAGCCGCGCTGGTACAGCGGGCCACTATCGACAGCGAGCGGAACAACAGGCCGGTCGAGCAGCTTATACAGCGCGGCAAACCCGGCCTGAAGCGGCGCGCGGCTGCCGTGGGGAATGCGGGTTCCTTCGGGGAAAATAACCAATGGGCGGCCATCGGCAGTCAACCGCCGCGCCGCAGTTACCATCGCCCGCAAAGCCTTGGCCCCCTGATCACGCTCAACTTCGACCACCCCATAACGATCTGCGACCCGGCCCCACAGCGGGATGTGCATCAGTTCTGCCTTGGCAAAAACCACCGGATAATTGAGCAGATTGGGAACGTCGATCGCTTCGAAGAAGGATTCATGCTTGATCGCGACCAGCACCGGGCCATCCGGCAGCACACCCTCTACGATTACGGTGATACCAAGCAGCCTCTGAACGCAAAAGCGGTGCCATGCCGACCAATCCTTGACCATCTGGCAAAATCGCCGGTGCGAACCGAGCGCGAACAACACCACTGCGGCGACGATGAAATAGACACCGCCGCCATAGAACGCGAAATAGAAAGCCAGGCTGCGCAGCACATTGCCGGCCCGCCCCATCTTAAGCACCCCCAAGCCGCGAAAGACGGCGGGCCAGCAGCTTGTTGTATTCAAGGAACAGCATGCGGAAGCTGGGGCGGCTGGTCACCGCATCCTCGATCACCACAACATCGCTGCCAAGCGCGATCGACAGTTCAAACGCAGCACGGCGCATATGCCAGTCATTTGTCACCAAGCGGATCGACTTGACCCGCTCCTTCGCAACCCAGCGAGAGATCTCCTGCGCGTTGGACCGGGTATCTATCGATTCAAAGCCCAAAACTACGCAGCAGTCCATCAGCCTTGCGCCTACCCGATGTTCGATCGAAAATTCATGCGGGCGCACTTCGCGATCGACCCCGGATACGAACATCTTTTTGGCGAAATCCCGGCGAAGAACCGCCAGCCCGCGCGCGATCCGGCCATTGCCGCCGGTTAGCACAACCACCGCTTCAGACTTCACGTCGGCAGCCGGACTCGGCAGCGCAACGGCAAACCAGATGAAGCCGAATGCCCATACGAGCAAAATACCAGAGGCTGCGCGGCGAATCATAGGACTTCTCTTAAAGCATCCGCCGCAAAGTGCGCATTACAGTCAACCGCGCAGTAAAAGCCGCCAGTATCACTCCCGCCACCGGGATCAACGCCAGCAGCAGCCATTCGACCAAGCCCAGCGATCCTCCGTTGACAAGCCCGGCCCCCAGCCCGGCAAAGCGGCGGCCCAGAAACAGCACTACCACCAGACCCAGCGCCAAGCCAACTGCGCCGCCTCCGGCCGCATCAAACCCGATCGAGCGCTGGAAAACACGGGCGATCTGCGCATCTGTCCCGCCCAGCAGGTGGACAATTTCAATCGTCTCACGGTTGGTACCAAGTGCGCTGCGAACCGCAAGCAGCACTGCCGCAGATGTCGCAAGCGCAAGCAGTGTGACCAGCGCGATCGCCAGCCATTGCAGGGACTCTATTGCCCCGAAAACTGGCTTGAGCCAGCTCGACTGCGCATCCACTCTTGCCGAGGGAGCAACTTCACGGATGTTCCGGCGGATTGCACCCAGCGATTCCCCGGTTGCCCCATCGCGCAGCCGCGCATCGATCAGCGCGGGAACCGGAACTGCCTCTTCCTCCACCCCTCGTGTCCCAAGCCATGGCTCGATCAGCCGGTTGACCTCATCTTGCGAGACAAGCCGCACATCGATCACCCCTGGCATCTCGCGCAGCCGCTGAGCCGCCGCCTCAGCCTGGCTTAACCGCAGTTCAGGCGACGCCTCGATTATCTGGATCGTCACGCCGCCGTACAGCTCATCCGCCGCTGCCAGTGCAGAATTGCGAAGCGCAAGGCCGGCAGCTGCCGCAATCACCGTCAAGGCAATCATGATAGCGATCACCCAGGGCATCGGACCAGACAGGCGCGTCTGCGGAACCAGCTGGTTCTCATTCGCGCCCGAAATTGTCCGCCAGCCGCGCGCGACTGCCCCAGCCAGTACCGACCGTGGAATAACCGGAGGAGGTGTTTCGGTCATTTCAGTTCCTTGCCGCAGGACGCCGGGGCGGATAGCGCAGCGCCCCAGTCGGATCGGACAGCAAGCCCTTGTCGAGCCGCATGATCAAGGATTCGGGCACTTTCTTCAGCAGGTGAACATCATGGGTCGCCACCACAACTGTTGTCCCCAGGCGGTTAAGCGCTTCGAACAGCCGCAACAGCTTCACTGCCATTTCGGGATCGACGTTGCCGGTCGGCTCATCGGCTACCAGCAGATCGGGCCGGCCGATTACGGCCCGGGCGATCGCCACACGTTGCTGCTCTCCGCCCGACAGCGAAGCCGGACGCGCTTCCATCCGGTCAGCCAGGCCAACCCATTCCAACATATCAGCAACTGGCTTGGCCAGATCCCTTTCGGGCACTCCTGCTACCCGCAGCGGCAGCGCGACATTATTAAACGCGGAAAGGTGCGAAACCAGCCGGAAGTCCTGAAACACCACGCCCAGCCGCCGCCTGAACCCTGGCAGGCGTTCCCGCGGCAAGGTGATTGCATCGGTGCCGAACAACCGGATCATGCCGCGCGATGGGCGCTGTGCAAGATATAGCAGCCTGAGAAGCGAGCTCTTGCCGGCACCGCTGGCACCAGTCAGAAAGTAAAAGCTGCCCGGGTGAAGCGTGAACGAGATATTGCTCAGCACCTCGCGATCGGTGCCATAGCGCAGGCCAACATTATCAAACTGTACGATTTCCCCGTCGGTGGCGTTGTTCATATGCGCTGGGTCAGTCCAAGGTTGGCGGCGCGAGGATCGGCCGGTAAATTGGTCTATAGCGGTCAATCCATGTGGAAAAAAGGGTATAGCCTCACTGCTTTGGTCTCGTGCACCTTGTCGGATGCGTGCCCATCATGCTTAACAGCGCGATTATGATCATTGCCTGCCCCGCCTGCGCGACCAAATATGTCGTCCCCGACAGCGCGATTGGTGTGGACGGCCGCACCGTTCGTTGCGCCAAATGCCGCCACAGCTGGTTCCAGGACGGCCCGGAGCTTGCGCTCAGGCCCCCGGTAGCCCAGGTCGAAGCGCCAGCCGCACCGCCCCCGCCCGAAGAAAGCCAGATTTTGGCCGAGCCTGTGGCCGAACCGGAGCTGCCGGTTGATTCTGAACCCGATGCCGATCCAATACCGCCGCCGCTCCACCGCGACGAGGATTTCGTGCAATCCCCCGCTTATTCTGAGCCTATTGCAGAGCCCTACCCAGACGAACAATCCAGCTTCGCGCATGAGCCGCCGTTCCGCCCGCGGCGAAATCCCGCCAAAATGTGGACCATGGCTGCAATATTGTTCGCGGTGATGTCGATGGGCGTGATCGGTGCAACCGCCTGGTATGGCCTGCCGGACTGGGTGCCGCTTGCCCGTCCGACTTTTGCCGAGGACCAGGCCGGACTGGTGCTCGATTTCCCGGCCAAGCGGCAGGAACGCCGCCAATTGCCCGATGGCTCCTATTACTTCAGCGTCAACGGGACGATCACCAATGTCGGGCGCAAAGAACGCAGTGTGCCCTCGGTGCTGGTGGTATTGCGCGGCGCGCGGGACCGGATCGTCTATTCGCGCGAACTGGTGCCGCCACAGCGGGTGCTGGCTCCCGGCGAAAGCGTTGACCTCAACGAAGCGCTAACCGATGTCCCGCGCAGCGCCAGGATTGTCGCCGAAATAGGCTGGAAACCGGGCTGAAACTGGGCTGTTAATTGAATTCAACCAGCATGCTGCCGTCGGCCATTCGGCGCATGCGGCGCTGGTCGCCCACAGGGTTCGAGTTAAAGCTTACCCGCTCGGCCCGGATGATCTCCACCGTTGCCGTCGCTTTGGCCGACACCGGGATTGCTTGCGCAGGCGGCGCGGCGATGGCTGGTCCAGCAGCAGTAAGCAGTAAGGCAGCGAAGGTTCCCATCCGTTATGGTGAACGCGCTATTTACCATTGCCGCAAGCGCAGCCTCGGCGCCGTCCACAAGCGGGACAGCATCTGACCAAATCCTGAAGGGTATGATCGCTTGCCGCGCCGGAAGGGCTTTGCTAAGGGCGCGCTCCTACCCCCCCGGGGCGCCACGAATCCCAGCGATTTGGCCAGCCCTGTTGATTTAGCGGTCGTGGCGGAATTGGTAGACGCGCAACGTTGAGGTCGTTGTGGGCGAAAGCCCGTGGAAGTTCGAGTCTTCTCGGCCGCACCAAACAGTCC
>JANOKC010000215.1:0-3519 GCA_031419035.1 Novosphingobium sp.
GATGGGCCTTCTTGCGGCATGCGCCACCTGGCGCATGGGTGCAGGAGATGACCGGCGCGGGCGTCCCGGCGAGAAGCCGAACGTTCGCCAAGGCACGATCACCACGCTGAGTCCTTGCTCCGCCGCGTCATGCAGGAGCCAAGCCCGCGGCCGGTGACATGAATCTCGGCGCGTTACCTCTGCACTACCCCAGGCGTCGCCGAGTCCGGGCACAAAATGCGGCAACCCCGCGCCGGTCATTCGTCCCTTGCTCTCCCCCGGCAGCCTGCGGCTGGCCGGGCCAAAGGCGCATCTGGCGCGGGCAGCCCCGGGCCAGTGCTTACCAAAGGGTGAGCGTTTCTGTTAGTCGACATAGTTTGCGAAAGACGCGATCCGATCCAGTAAGGGATTTCGAAATTCGAACTGGGAAGGAAGCGCCATTGTCGACATCTGAGACACTCGAAGCGACGAAGCCGTTTTGGCTGACGGGCAATTTTGCCCCGGTTTTTGAAGAGATCACGGATCTCGATCTGCAAGTTACTGGCAAAATCCCGCCTGAGCTTGACGGCAGATACTTTCGAAACGGTGCCAACCCACCGTCGGGCGTCAGTCAGGACTGGTTCTTGGCCTGCGGTATGATCCACGGTGTGGAACTGAAGAACGGCAAGGCGACATGGTATCGCAATCGCTACGTCAAGACCCCGTTGCTGGACGAAGAAACGCCCAGCCAGGAGTCGCGGATGAAGCTCGAAAACTCGATAGCCAATACCCATGTAATGGAACATGCAGGCAAGATTCTTGCGCTGGCCGAGCTTAGCCTGCCGATTGAGCTCTCAGCCGAACTGGACTCTCTGGGGCCATATCGGTTCGACGGTAAGCTGAATGCGAATATGACCGCGCATCCCAAAACCTGCCCGGTAACTGGCGAACTGCTGTTCTTTGGCTATGGCATTATGCCTCCATTTTTGACCTATTATCGCGTGTCCGCTTCGGGCGCGCTGGTCCAGCAGGAGCAGATTGAGGTTAAGGGCGCGACGATGATGCATGATTTCAGCATCACGGAAAATTACGCGGTATTCATGGACCTGCCAATGGTGTGGGATTTCAATGACAGGGCAACCGGCGGACTGGGCATCCGGTTTGACAATGATTATGGCGCGCGGATCGGGATCATGCCGCGCACCGGATCTAACAAGGATGTTATCTGGTTCGAGATTGACCCCTGCTACATTTATCACACGTTGAACGCCTATGAGGATGGCGATGAGGTGGTTCTGGATGGCTGCCGCCTGGTTGGATATATGGCAGTGGGCATGGTTAAACCGCCGCTTCCGATGCTGCACCAATGGCGCATGAATCTGAAGACCGGCGCAGTTACCGAACGGCAGATTGACGATCTGGGGGTCGATTTCCCCCGGGTTCCCGATAGCTTGATCGGGCAGCCTTATCGCTATGGCTATACCGGCGAATTCGGCCAGGACGCCCCCACTGTTGAGGCCTATCACAAATATGACATGCACACCGGCAGCAAGACCTCGCACCGCCTTACTGGCGGCCGGACAGGCAGCGAGGCCGTGTTTGTGCCTGCGGCAGGCGGCATAGCGGAAGACGATGGCTACCTGATGAGCTATGTCTATGATCCTGCCTCGGACAAGAGTGAGCTGGTAATCCTGGATGCCAGCAATATGGCGAATGATCCGGTCGCCCGGGTTCATTTGCCGGCGCGGGTGCCTGCAGGCTTCCATGGCAGTTGGATCGGCAATCGCGCTTAGGGTCAGGATCTATTAACCGCGCCTTCTAGGCAGGGTTTGGGGTAGCTGAGCGATCCGTTCTCGCCGTTTTTCTTTATCCCGGCTAGCCTTGCTCACTCCATCGAGTCGCAGGGGCATCGGGCATGAGTGAAGACGCAACCCGCAAGGAACGCAGTCCCGGGATGAAGCTGCTGTTCGTCGCGCTGATAGGCGCTGTGCTGACCATTCCGCTGCTGCTGATCTATGCGCTGGTTTATGACCGGCAGGATCAGGCCAGCACCGCACAAAGCGCGATCAATGCGGGGTGGGGCGGGGCTCAGGTGGTCGCGGGGCCAGTGATCGTGGTTCCCTTCCGCACCACCCAGACCCAGAACGAAGAGATTGGCGGAAAGACTGTCACCCGCGCGGTGGAAGTGGAGAAATTTCTCTATATCTCGCCGACCGAAAACCGCGTCAGTACCGCAATCACCCCCCAGGAGCGCACCAAGTCGATTTACCGCAGCGTGCTTTATGAGGCGAAGGTCAGCGGCAAGGCGAGCTTTGCTCTGCCTGAAGATTTGCCGCGCTTCGGGGTCACGGGCGAACGGCTGCTGTGGGACCGGGCGCAATTGCGGATGGGGGTTTCCGATGCGCGTGGGTTGACCACCGGCGGCACGCTGATGGCCAATGGCAAAGCGCTGGTGCTCCAGCCGGGCAAGGGTCCGGCTGCGACTGGCGGCGCGGGCTTTTTTGCGTTCCTGCCCTGGAATGGCGCAGGTCAGCTCGGCGTTGAATATGGCTTCGGCCTGCGTGGCAGCCGCTCGCTCAGTCTGGTTCCGCGCGGCGGACAGACCATCTGGGAGGTTAACTCAAGTTGGCAAAGTCCCAACTTCAACGGCGATTTCTTGCCCGAACGCCGGACCATCTCCGACAAGGGCTTCACCGCCAATTACACCGTCGACAAGCTGGCGCTGGGGCAGGCGCCGGTGATGATGGAGGATCCTGGCCCACCAATGATCGATAATGGCAATGGCAGAGTCAGTACCGTAGATATTCGCGAAGAGGCCGCTTATGCGGGTTCTGCCAGCAACCCGGCCTCGGGCGGCGCAATGGAAATCGTTGGCGGGACGAGCCGGGCGCTCAGCATCGATCTGGTCGAGCCGGTCAACCTTTACTCCAAGGTCACCCGCGCGGTGAAATACGGGTTTCTGTTCATCGGCTTCACCTTCCTCGCGTTCCTGCTGTTCGACATTGTCGGCGGGGCGCGGGTGGCGGCGGCGGAATATCTGCTGACCGGGGCGGGGCTGATCCTGTTCTTCGCGCTGCTGCTCGCCTTTGCCGAGGTGATCGGGTTTACCCCGGCCTATCTGCTTGCCAGCGCCGCGATCATCGGGCTCCTGACCGCCTATAGCGCCGCGGTGCTGGGCAGCTGGCAGCGCGCGCGGTTTATCGGCGCGTTGCTCGTCGGGCTTTATGCGCTGCTGTTCGTGCTGCTCAATCTGGAAGCATGGTCGCTGCTGATCGGCTCGGTGCTGCTGTTCGCGGCGCTTGCCGGGGTGATGTTTGCGACGCGAAAGGTAGATTGGGGCGCGGTTGGGCGGAAAGAGGTTGGCGAGACTTGATCTGATCCTCCCCATTTTCACGAAGTGCAAATGGGGAGGTGGCAGTTGCGCAGCGACTGACGGAGGGGTGTCGGCGCTGGCGTAATTACCCCTCCGTCACGACCTTCGGCCGCGCCACCTCCCCATTTGGCTCCGCAAAATGGAGAGGATCTCAGGTTAACGCCAGCGGAGTCTGTCGCTCGTCAGCT
>JANOKC010000216.1:0-16773 GCA_031419035.1 Novosphingobium sp.
GGTCGCCAGCCTTCAGATTTGCCGCCCCCCAACTTTGCGCCACAAGGTTGATCGCCTCGGTCGCACCGCGGGTGAAAACCACTTCATTTTCTTTGCCGCCGATGAAGCTGGCAACCTTCCGCCGCACCGCTTCATAGGCCAGCGTCATATTGGCCGAACGGGCATAGACCCCGCGATGGACGGTGGCGTAATCGGCCCCCATCGCGCGGACGGTGGCATCGATCACGCTTTGCGGTTTCTGCGCGGTGGCGGCGCTATCGAGATAGTGCCAGTTTGCCCCATCCTTGTTGAAAAGGCCGGGAAAATCGCCGCGCAGATCGGGCTTCAAGAGAGTTGCGATATTCACAACAACGCCCCCAATGCCGCCAAAGCCGCTGCGGTCAGTTCGTCTTCATCCGGCGATCCGGCAAAGGCCTGCGCAATAAAGGCCTGCAACATCAGCCGCTAGGCCTCGGCCGGTGGAAGCCCGCGCGACTGGAGATAGAACAAGCCGTTCGCATCGAGTTCGCCCACCGCGCAGCCGTGGGCGCATTTGACATCGTCGGCGTAGATTTCGAGCTCGGGCTTGGCGTTGGCGGTTGCCGTTCGGTCTAGCAGCATGGCGCGAACCGATTGTTCGCTGTCAGTGCCAATGGCCCCGCGCGCCACCGCGACTTTGCCCAGATAGGTGCCTGTGGCGCGGCCCGCCAGCACCGAGCGGATCATCTGGCGGCTGACCGCATTTGGCGCGGCGTGTGTAATTTCGGTGACGATCTCCAGCGTCTGCTCGCCCGATCCCAATTGCGCGGCGCCAAGCGTGAAATCCGCGCCATCGCCCATTTCGACTTCCACCGCGATCCGGCCGAATATAGGCGCAGCGTTCAGGATCCGCAGGTCGAATTTCGCGCCCGCCGCCAGCTTGATCGAAAGCGACCGCGCCACTGCCGCGCCCCCTGGAGCAACGATCGCCAACGCAGCTTCCTCCCCCGCCGCAACGCGAATTTCCTCGCGCTCCACCGGCCAGACACCCGCAAGCGCCGCCATATCGCTGTAGCGAAAGGCTTCGTCCTTGGGGGTTGGCAGGGCGAGCGCGCTGGTCATGCCGCTACCGCCTCGTAGCCCTCAGCCTCAAGCTGATGCGCCAGTTCCGGTCCGCCGGTCTTGACGATCCGGCCATCCGCGAGAACATGAACAAAGTCGGGCTGCACATAATCGAGCAGGCGCTGGTAATGCGTGATCAGCAGCACGCCCTTGTCTGGACGGCGCATGATCGCATTGATCCCCTCACCCACGATCCGCAGTGCATCGATATCGAGGCCGCTGTCAGTCTCGTCCAGCACCGCAAAGCTGGGATCGAGAATGCCCATCTGGACCATCTCGGCGCGTTTTTTCTCGCCGCCCGAGAAACCGACATTGACCGGCCGCTTGAGCATATCCATGTCCATCTTGAGCAGCGCGGCTTGTGTCCGCGCCAGCTTCAAAAACTCGCCCCCCGAGAGCGGTGCCTCGCCCCGGCTGCGGCGCTGGGAATTGAGGCTTTCGCGCAGGAACTGGACGAAGCTGACGCCGGGAATCTCGACCGGATACTGGAAGCCGAGGAACAGCCCGGCCGCGGCACGCTCATGTGGTTCGAGGCTGAGCAGATCGGTATCGCCGAGCGTGGCCGAACCACCCGTCACCGCATACCCGGGCCGCCCGCCCAGCACATAGGCCAGCGTCGATTTGCCCGCACCGTTCGGCCCCATCACCGCATGGATCTCGCCCGCGTTGATGCTGAGCGAAAGGCCCTTGAGGATCGGCTTGTCGGCGACCGTGGCGGAGAGATTATTGATTTTTAGCATTAAACGGCTTTCACAAACTGATACGTAAAGTCTTGAGCAGTGCGTTCGTGACCAGAAGCGATGACCGAGCCATGCCATCGGTCGGCTGCTTGTTCATCAGTCTCAGCTCCCCAAACAGTAAGCTCGAGATCCAACCGCTTGAAGTGCCCTCCCCGCCAATCCTCGACATAGGCAATGAAATATTCGCGAGCAGCGTCTAACGGCGACGCGGAATCAAACTTGCGTATATGACGGTCGTGTCTGTCGCGCCCGCGAACGAAGAATGATCGACCACTCACCCCACGCTCCCCTCAAGCGAAATCCCATCCAGCAGGCCTTGTTCAGTGCCGAGAGGCCCCACCCCAAACCCCACCCCATAAGGGGCGGGGGCTAGTGGGGGAAATTCCTAAAGCCCCACCACCTGAAGGGAGGGGTTGGGGTGGGGTTTCTCCCAGCGATCCGGCGCTTGTTTAAGCGCGCCGAGGATCGCCTGAAGCACCCCATCCATATTGCGCATCACGTCCGCGTTGGTGATGTGGAGTACAGCGAAGCCAAGCCGCTCAAGCGCAATATCGCGACCACGGTCCTTGTCCACATCGTGCGTTTCGCCATCGACTTCGACGATCAGCGCCTTCTGTGGGCAGAGGAAGTCAGCAATAAATTGCCCGATTTCGGACTGTCTGCGAAACTTGAAGCCGCCCAATTGCGAGCGGGAGAGATGCCGCCACAGGCGTATCTCCGGCTCGGTAGGGTTGCAGCGCATTTCGCGCGCGTAGCCTGTGATCTCGTCCAAGCGCGTAGCGGTGAGACCCCACCCCCGGCCCCTCCCCTGAAGCGGAGGGGAGTTTTGCTGTTTCGCCTGATCACGCAGGGTCCATTTCTTGCGCAACGCCGAAAGCCCCTCCGCTTCAGGGGAGGGGTTGGGGTGGGGTCTATCCTCTGGACGCAAGGTCTCGTTAGTCATCCAACCGACCCCTCAAGCGAAATCCCCAGCAGCTTCTGCGCTTCGACCGCAAACTCCATCGGCAGCTGTTGCAGCACCTCTTTCGCAAAGCCGTTGACGATCAGCGTCACCGCTTCCTCGGTCCCCAGCCCGCGCTGCTGGGCGTAGAACAGTTGATCGTCGCTGATCTTGGACGTCGTGGCCTCGTGTTCGATCTGCGCGCTGGGGTTCTTCACCTCGATATAGGGCACGGTATGCGCGCCGCATGTCGACCCGAGCAAAAGCGAATCGCACTGGGTGAAATTGCGCGCGCCTTCTGCGCCCGGCGCGATGCGCACCAGCCCGCGATAGGTGTTGTTCGATTTGCCCGCGCTGATCCCCTTGGAGATGATGGTTGAGCGGGTGCCGCGCGCGTTATGGATCATCTTGGTCCCGGTATCGGCCTGCTGGTAATTGTTGGTGACCGCGACCGAATAGAACTCGCCGACCGAGTCCTCACCATTCAGCACGCAGGAGGGATATTTCCACGTCACCGCGCTGCCGGTTTCAACCTGGGTCCAGCTGACTTTGCTGCGCTTGCCCTGGCACAATGCGCGTTTGGTGACGAAGTTGTAGATCCCGCCCTTGCCTGCTGCGTCGCCCGGATACCAGTTCTGCACGGTGCTGTACTTGATCTCGGCATCGTCCATCGCGACCAGTTCGACCACGGCGGCGTGAAGCTGGTTTTCATCGCGCATCGGCGCGGTGCAGCCTTCGAGGTAGGACACATAGCTGCCCTTTTCCGCCACGATCAGCGTGCGTTCGAACTGCCCGGTGTTTTCGGCATTGATCCGGAAATAGGTGGAAAGCTCCATCGGGCAGCGCACGCCCTCGGGAATGTAGACAAATGTCCCGTCCGAAAAGACCGCGCAGTTGAGCGCCGCGAAATAATTGTCATGCATTGGCACCACTTTGCCGAGCCATTTGCGGACCAGCTCGGGATATTCGCGCAAGGCTTCGGAAATCGAGCGGAAGATTACGCCTGCGCGTTCCAGCTCGGCGCGAAAAGTGGTGGCGACGCTGACGCTGTCAAACACAGCATCGACCGCAACCTTGCGTGCGCCCTCAACGCCTGCAAGGAACTTCTGCTCCTCGATCGGGATGCCTAGCTTTTCGTAAACCCGCAGGATTTCGGGATCGACCTCGTCCAAGGAACCCAGCTTGGGCTTCTCCTTGGGCGCGGCATAGTAATAGGCGTCCTGATAATCGATCGGCGGGATATTCAGCTTGGCCCAATCGGGCGGGGTCATCGTCAGCCAGTGACGATAGGCCTTGAGGCGCTGTTCCAGCATCCATTCCGGCTCGTTCTTCTTGGCCGAGATGAACCGGACGGTATCCTCGTTCAGCCCTTTGGGGGCGAAATCGGTTTCGATGTCCGAGGCCCAGCCGTGCTCGTAATCGGCAGCGCGCGCGGCGGCGTCATGCGCGGCCTGATCCTTGAGGGTGACTTGCTCGGTCATGCGGCTGGGGCTTTGTGGGCAAAGAGGAAGGGGGTTTCACACGAAGACACGAAGATGTTGCGCCGCCGGCCATGCTGCCTAGCCCATGCTGCTGTTAGGCGCGGAGTATCGAAGCAACGCGGAATGCCTGCGGCAAAGCGCAGCATCTTCGTGTCTTCGTGTGAAAAAAATTTCTTCACTAACATCACCCGACCTCCGCGAGCCGGGTCAGCGGAACGCCCGCCAGCGCGCCGCGCATCGTTTCATTGACCAGCCCCCAATGCGGACGGACCGCGCAGGTGCCTTCCAGCCCGCAATCATGGCGGCCCTGTTCAACACACGGGGTCAGCGCGATCGGGCCTTCGACTGCCTCAATAATGTCGGCAAGGCTGATCGCCGCTGCCGGACGCGCCAGCTTGAGCCCGCCGCCCACTCCGCGCGCCGTGCGCAGCAGGCCGGCCGCAGTCAATTTGCTGACCAGCTTTTGCACGGTGGGCGCAGGCAGGCCGGTTTCCGCCGCCAGCTGCGCGGCACTAACCTGCGCAAAGCCGCAGTGGCGCGCGGCGGCGCTCATCGTGACAACGGCATAATCGGCCATACTGGAGAGGCGCATAATGCTTCCCGCTTAAATCGGAGTGATTCGTTCCACTTTATCTAAGCCAGTTTGCGCGGGATTTCAATCCTCAGGAATTGCTGCCAGTCCCGGGGTGATCTGACGGAAGTTGCGAATATCGAGCAGCGCGTCGAGAATCGGCTGCTCGCTGTCGCCCAGCCGCGCCGGGGTGCGCCCGGCAAATAGCCGGATCTCGCGGATCAGATGCGACTGATCGTAAAACAGATTGAGCAGCGCGGCGATCTGCTCGGCGCTGGTGTCGGGCGACTGCAGCAATGCAGCGACCCGCAAGGCACGGTATTTGCGGCCCAGCTGCTTGGGGGTGACGCCATAATAGCGCTCGGTCAGCCGCTGAAGCTGACGTTCGGAATAGCCGGCCCCATCAACCAGCGCGTCCAGCGGGGGATCAAGACTGCTCGACAACCAGTTTGTAATCCGCGTCATCAAGGCGTCATGGCCCGGCTTGATCGGACGCAGGCGGGCCGCGATGAATTCTGCGATTTCGGCGCACATTGCCTCGGGCGACATTGAATCTGCAGCATAGGCTGCGCGGAGCCGGTCGCTCAGCGCCGCGACGTCCGGACCAAGCCAATCGGCCGCATTATACATCCGGCTGCCATGTTCAGTAGCATTCAGCCCGGTAAATGCCGCCCAGCCGCGCGGCAAAAGCGCAGCACCGATGGCATAGAATGGCCCCTCCACCTCGAAAGGCACCGCGACTGCCGTCGGGGTCAGCAAGCAAACTGGGTGCGAGAGATCGGTTTTGCCGCCGGGAAAGTGCATCTTGCCTTCGCCGCGCAAGAAAAAGTACAAATAGCCAACCCCCGCCGGCTGCATGTCGCGGATTTCCACCTCGTCGCAGCGAAAGTGAAACAGCGTTGTAACGTAGGGCTGGAGCGGCTCTGGTGCGGAAAAATAATCAAGCTGGACGAGTTTCCGGGGAGTAAGGTCCACCTCTTCGAATAGCTTCGGCTCGCTGCGAGCCGCGCTCGATATCGCATCCATTTGCACGCCCCTGTTGAGGCAGCACTAATATAATGGGCCAATGGCGCCACAAAAAAACGACCCACCAGCAATTAAGCCGATGGGTCGCCAATCAGTTTTGAACTCAATGCTCGAAAGCCTCGAGCCCTTCGGGTCGCACAGTCCTGCTATGTCACCCCGATGATTCGGTATTGTATGGAATCGACAGTAAGCCCTTGATGGTGATTCATTTTTTATGTGGTGTTTGTGCAACAGGCGCCCCCTCATCGACATGCGTCCGGCGCGATGCCATAGCGGCGGCAATGCTTTATTCCCTGATCCGGCCCGCCTTGTTCCTGCTCGATGCCGAACGTGCGCACGGCCTGGCGCTGGCCGCACTCAAAGTTCTGCCATTAAGCGGATCGGCCCGCGCTTGCGGCCCATTGGCAACAACTGTTGCGGGGCTGTCATTTCCCAACCCGCTGGGCATAGCCGCCGGGTTCGATAAGAACGCCGAGGTTCCCGATGCGCTGCTGGGCGTGGGCTTTGGCTTTGCCGAGGTCGGCTCGATCACGCCGCTGCCGCAGGCCGGCAACCCCAAACCGCGGATGTTCCGGCTGGCCCAGGACCGCGCGGTGATCAACCGGCTGGGTTTCAACAATGGCGGCGGCGAGGCGGCCCACGCCCGGCTGGCGCGGCGCAGTGGACGGGCGGGGATTGTCGGGATCAATATCGGGGCCAACAAGGACTCGGCCGACCGGATTGCCGATTACGCCGCCATGACCAGGCTGATGGCCCCGCTGGCGAGCTATCTGGCCGTCAACATCAGCAGCCCCAATACTCCGGGCTTGCGCGCACTGCAGGATGAAGCCGCGCTGACGGGCCTGCTTGATGCAGTGCAGGAGGCGCGCGGCGACATTCCTGTGCCCATTTTCCTCAAAGTCGCGCCCGATCTGACGAGCGCCGATATCGATGCAATTTGCCGGATTGTGATCGACAAGGGGCTGGCCGCGCTGATCGTTTCCAACACCACAATTTCGCGCCCGCCGTTAAAATCGCGGTTCGCTGGCGAGGCTGGCGGGCTTTCCGGCGCACCATTGAAAGACCTTGCCCAGCAGCGGCTGCGGGATTTTCGAGGGGCCAGCGGCGGAGCGATCCCGCTGGTGGGCGTTGGCGGAATTGCCAGCGCCGAAGATGCCTGGGCCAGGATCCGCGCCGGGGCGTCGCTGGTGCAGCTTTACAGCGCGATGGCTTTTGAGGGACCAACTATTGCCGGGCAGATTGTTCGAGGACTGGAGCGATTGATGAAGCGTGATGGCTTTGCCACCATTGCCGAGGCGGCGGGAAGCGAATAGCCGTGGTTCTCATGAGCAGATTTTTCCTCACCATCGTCGCAGCGCCGCTCCTGCTGGGAGCTTGTGCAACCGTTTCAACGCAGCCAGCCTCGCCGTCTTTTGAGAAGGGCCCAGTCTTTGAAAAGGGCATAGTCTTTGAAAAGGGCATAGTCAGCGCCGCTGATCCGCGCGCGGCCGAGGCCGGGGCGCAAATGATGCGCGCCGGCGGCAGCGCAACCGATGCGGCGCTAGCCACCTTGCTGGCGCTTACTGTGGTAGAGCCGCAAAGTTCAGGGATCGGCGGCGGCGGCTTTCTGGTGCTCGATGATGGCAAGGGCAGGATCGAGACGATCGACGGCCGTGAAACTGCGCCGATGGCAGCGGGGCCGGACTGGTTCAAGATGAACGGCCAGTATCTTTCCGTGCCGCAAGCGGTTCCGGGTGGGCTTAGTGTTGGCGTTCCGGGCAATCTGCGGCTGATGGAAGCGGCACACAGCCGCCATGGCAAGCTTAAGTGGAAGGCTTTGTTCAGCCCGGCGATCCGGCTAGCGCGCGATGGGTTTGTGGTGACGGAGCGACTGGGTACTTTCCTCACCCGCGCCAAAGTCACCGCAGCGCTGACGCCCGAAGGGCGCGGCCTCTACTTTCAGGCCGATGGATCGGCTAAGCCTGTCGGAACGCTTATCAGAAATCCGGCCCTGGCCGCCTTCCTAGAACAATTGGCGCAGCGCGGCGCGGGCAGCTTCTACAGCGGGGCCAATGGCGCCGCTATTGCCGCCGCGGTTTCCACTGCCGCGCGCAATCCCGCACCGATGACCACCAGCGATGTTGCCGGATATGTCGCCAAGCAGCGCGCTCCGGTGTGCACCAACTATCGGCGCTACAAGATTTGCGGAATGGGTCCGCCTTCATCCGGCGCGACCACGGTGCAGGGGACGCTGGGCCTGCTCGAACGGTTTGATTTGCGGACAATCGGCAAGGACGATCCCCGCAGTTGGCATCTGATCGCCGAGGCGCAGCGGCTTTCCTATGCCGACCGTGAACGCTTTCTGGCTGATCCTGATTTTGCCGCAGTGCCGGTGGCCGGGCTACTTGCGCCGGAATACCTCGCCGCCCGATCGCAGCTGATCGCAATTGACCGGACGATGCCTTCGGTTGCAGCAGGCAGCCCCGCCGGAGCCAAGATCGCCCTGGCTGATTCGCTAACGCCCGAGATAGTCTCAACCTCGCATTTCGTCGCAATTGATCGCGATGGACAAGCCGCCACGCTTACATCGACGATCGAAGGCCCGTTCGGTTCGGGTCTGATGGTGAATGGCTATTTCCTCAACAATGAACTGACCGACTTCAGCCTGGTGCCAGAACGCAACGGCGTGCTGGTGGCCAATCGGGTCGAAGGCGGCAAGCGGCCCAGAAGCTCGATGGCCCCGACGCTGGTCTATTCCCCGGACGGAAAGTTGCGGATGGCAATTGGCGCGGCGGGAGGGGCCACGATCCCGGCGCAAGTGCTCAAAGCGATCATTGCCGTGATCGACTGGGATCTTTCTGCGCAGGAGGCAATCGCGCTGCCAGTGATTTTTGCCCCCGGCGGCACAATGGTTTATGTCGAGCGGGACAGTGCGATCGAAGCAATGATCCCCGCCTTGCGCGCGTTGGGCCACACCGAAATCCAGCCGCGCGAGCGCAGTTTCAAAGCCAATGCGGTGGAAGTGGTGGCGGGCAAGCTGATCGGCGCGGCCGACCCACGCAGCGAAGGGCGAGCGGTTGAGGAATAACTGCTCAGTGCTTGCCGCTACGTCAAAGCGACTTTAGAGAATTGGCAGATAAGCCGCCGTAACAGGACGGCGGTAATAAGAGGGGCGAGGCTATGGTACAGCTTTCTGATATCCGGACCGCCCGCAATCTGGTGACGCTGTTCCTGTCGCGCGCCGATGCGCGCGGCGATGCGCCGTTCCTGTGGGCCAAGCGCGATGGTAAGTGGCAATCGCAAAGCTGGGCTGAGGTTGCGGCTCAGGTCTGCATGGTCGCGGAAAATCTGCGCAAGCTGGGGCTAAAGGATGGCGACCGGGTGATGCTGGTCTCCGAAAACCGGCCCGAATGGTGCATCGCCGACCTAGCGATCATGGCGGCTGGCTGCATCACCGTCCCCGCTTATACCACCAATACTGAGCGCGATCATCAGCATGTGCTGGAGAATTCAGGCGCGCGGGCGGTGATTGTATCCAATTCCAAACTGGCAAAGCCGCTGCTGCCCGCTGTCCTGCGGTCAGGCTATGGAAATCAGATCATCAGCATTGAGCCGCTCGGGCAAACCCAGTCCGGTGCGATCGAGTATCACGATTGGGCCGGGCTTCTGCTGGGCGATTCGGCCAAGACGCGCAAAGCGGTGCAGACCCGGATTGCCAAGATCAAGCGCGCAGATACCGCCTGCATCATCTACACCAGCGGCACTGGCGGAGCCCCACGCGGGGTAATGCAGCACCACGGCGCGATCCTGTGCAATGTCATGGGGTCTGCGTTGGTGCTGGAAGAGGATTTCGGGCTGGAGGATGAGGTGTTCCTCTCGTTCCTGCCGCTCAGCCACGCTTACGAGCACAGCGGGGGTCAGTTCCTGCCAATCGGAGTAGGGGCGGAAATCTATTACGCCGAGGGTCTCGAAAAGCTTGCCAGCAATATCGAGGAGGTCCGTCCAACGATCATGGTGGTGGTCCCCCGCCTGTTCGAAGTACTGCGGACCCGGATCATGAAGCAGATCGAGAAACAGGGCCGAATCGCCAATTTCATGATGGATCGCGCGCTTGTGATTGGCGAGAAAAAGGCGATGGGTCGGCGCGGCGGCAAAGGACGCCTGCGTGACCGGCCGATGGATTTCATCCTTGAAAAGGCCCTGCGCCCCAAGATCCGCAAGAAGTTTGGCGGACGGATAAAGGCGATGGTTTCAGGCGGTGCGCCGCTCAATCCCGACATCGGTATCTTCTTCGATTCGATGGGGCTGACCATGTTGCAGGGCTATGGCCAGACCGAGGCCGGCCCAGTGATCAGCTGCAACCGTCCCAGCGCTGGCATCAAGATGGACACCGTCGGCCCGCCGCTGGACGGCGTGACTGTCAAGATCGCCGAAGACGGGGAAATCCTGGTCCAGGGTGAGCTGGTGATGCACGGCTACTGGCAAAATCAGGCTGAAACAGATCGGGTGCTGAAGCCCGATCCTGCTGAGCCGGGGAAGGGCAACTGGCTTCATACCGGCGACATTGGCCATATTGATGCCAAAGGCCGGATCGTCATAACCGACCGCAAGAAGGATATGATCATCAACGACAAGGGCGATAATGTCTCGCCCCAAAAGGTTGAGGGGATGCTGACCCTTCAGCCCGAAATTTCGCAGGCGATGGTGGTGGGCGACCGGCGTCCGCATATCGTCGGGCTGGTGGTCCCTGATCCCGAATGGGCGCTGGAATGGGCAAGGGCTCAGGGCGAGAAGTTTGATTTTACGGCCTTGCAAGACCTCCCCTCCTTTCGCAGTGCGGTGCGCGCTGCAATCGACCGGGTCAACAAGGACCTGTCGGTTACCGAGAAAGTCCGCCAGTTCGCCTTTGCCGACGAGGCCTTCGGAATCGAAAACGAGGAAATGACCCCCAGCCTAAAAATCCGCCGCCACAAGCTGAAGGAGCGCTACGGGGAGCGGCTGGACGGGCTGTACAAGGGGTAAAAGCATCTTGCTCGCCTGCCCGTCCTCTCGCGCTTGGGGGATTGGGTCAAACGGCTCAGTTTAAACCGGAACAACGCCAAGGAAAACTAGCGCCGCCACCGCAGCCGCTCGCGCAGCCGCGCCCACAGGCTGGGGCGCGCTGCCGTTTTAGGAACTTCGGATCGTAGCGCGGTGGGCAGCAATGCTTCGTCATCCCCCCACGAGCTACGGCCGGAGAGCCAAACTGGCTCGAACGATTGGTCCGGGATCGACAAGACCGGCTCGGTCTTGTGCGTTTCCTCAGGGATGCGCGGTGCAATGAGCGCCTGCAGCCGTTGGTGCAGGCCTGGCTCGATGAGCGAGAACCCAGGCCCAACAGTCGGCTCGCCGCCGGTCGCGGGCCCGGACTGCTGGGGAAAATCAGCCGGTTTGAGCAGCGGTGGCTGGGCCGATTGCGAATCCGGCTCGCGCGGTGCGAGCATGTCGCGAAAATCCCATTCCGGTCGGGGTGTCTTCTTCGCCAGCAGCGGCAAGTCAGGCGAGGCATCCGGCAGAAAAGGCGTGGACACATCGGGTAACTCTTCGCGCTGGGCTGGGCTGGTCTCGTCGTGGGCGTGGTCCATTCCACGCAGTCTGGCAAAGCGCGTGGCCATTTCCTCTTCTTTTTCTTCCAAGACTAGCACGGCGCGCTTTTTTGCACGGGGAATTCCGGTCATCACCAAGCTGCTGTAGCGCGGGGCAGGGATCGCTCGGTCGGGCCCGGTGCGGTCTGCATCGGCTTCGGCTGCCTTGCGCACCTCGTCCGAAATCCCCACGACCGGAGCGTCGAAATAAGGATAGACACCGTTGCTCCCCGCCATCACGCATAGCGGGCGAGGCAGGCCATCCCGGGCGATCCGTTCGCCCACCGCCTGGAACAACAAGGCAGAAAGCAGGCAGGCACCGAGCGAGCCGGCGCGAATCTCTTCCGCATCGGGCTCATCGCTGGCAAGGAGTCGCGCTTCAAGGCTCGACAGCGCGCCGTGCAGATCATCGATCCCTCCAAGCGACAAGGCATTGTCGTTCGCTTCGCAATCATCGCCCCAGGTGCAGCCGTGATAGGAATAGCCGTCCAGCAGATCGTCGCGCCCGCTCTGCGAAAATGGGAAAATGTCGTCGGTGAAGTAGCTGATTTCGATATGCGGGGCGAGTCGCCCCTCGGTGTCGGGCGCTGGCCCGTCCTCGCCTGGCCAGCCGAAGGCGATCGACAGGGCCGTTACCGGACGCTCGGGTTGGTCGTGTGTCTGGATAGCGCCAGCCAGCCCTTCCCACCCGGTCAAGACTAGGTCATCGGCTTTGACCGTAAGAAAGCGCTCCGGCAGAATGCAATCTGATCCGGCGAAAGGCGCAAGAAGGGCGCGCAACCGTGCAACGGCCTCGGCAGCTTTGCCGTGGCGCAATTTTCGTTCCATCGAGCGGCGGAACTCTTCCTCGCTCAATCCATCAACGGCAATGATTGTCACTGGCGTTTCCCTGACGCTGCCTAGCAGGGAAACTGCGCCACAATGGTTGATATGCAGTTACTATCTGCGCGGCCCCAGCATTCTGGGGGTTGGGCCCCATTCAGGCGACTTCCTTCTCGATCCATTCGGGAAAGAACGCCGGGGCCCGTGCCGACCAGCCAGGCGCTGTTGCTGCTGCTTCGCTGATTGACTGCAGCAGGCCTCTGCGGCGTTCGGGCCGGATTTGCGGCAAAGCGGCGGCGGCGCAAAATGCCGAGGGCAGCCAGGGACGCGATTCGGCACCGAGCAGTCGCTCGTACAAGAAACGGAAGGCCGAGAAGCTGGAAATCTTTTCCTGCGCAAGATCAAACGCAGCGACCCGAACCAGCTTGCCGATGAAGCCTTCGAGCGCATCGAAGCCTGTTTCGCACGGCATGGCGCCGCGCAGCACTTTCAATTCCTGATAGGCAACATACTGGCTGCGGATCGAAGTGTTCTCTGCCGCATCGCGCGCCCACAGCTTGAAAGCATCCTGCCGGCCAAGCCCAATATCAAGGCTGCGCTTGATATAGCGCTGCTCGGCAGCGTCAAAACTGGCGAATTCGCGCAGCTCGGCAATGGTCAGCGATGCAGTGCCAGTATTGGACATGATAACCCCCGTAGACGGGCCTCTCGCCCGCCAATCGAAGATCACCAGAAATAGGTTAGAAAGCCGTTAACCAAGGGTGGTTGATTGAATCAGTCCTCCCTATTTTCGCGGCAGCGCAACTGGGGAAAATTAGGGTTGCTAGATCAATCCGGCCAACGGACTGGAGGGATCTGCGTATTTGCGGGTAGCCATTCGTCCGGAAAGATAGGCATGGCGCCCGGCTTCCACCGCCAGCTTCATAGCCAGCGCCATCCGGACCGGGTCCTTGGCTTCAGCAATCGCAGTATTCATCAGCACCCCGTCGCAGCCCAGCTCCATCGCCACTGCCGCATCGCTGGCTGTGCCAACTCCGGCATCGACCAGCACCGGAACGCTGGCCCCTTCGACTATCAACCGGATCATCACCCGGTTCTGGATGCCCAGGCCCGAGCCGATCGGCGCGCCCAGCGGCATGATCGCCACTGCGCCAACTTCTTCCAGCTGCCTGGCCGCAATCGGATCGTCGGCGCAATAGACCATCGGCAGGAAGCCCTCTTTGGCGAGAACTTCGGTAGCCTTCAGCGTTTCACGCATATCGGGATAGAGCGTGCGCGCCTCGCCCAGCACCTCCAGCTTGACCAGATCCCAGCCGCCCGCTTCGCGCGCCAGCCGCAGCGTGCGGATCGCATCATCGGCCGTAAAGCAGCCGGCGGTGTTGGGCAAATATGTGATCTTTTTGGGATCAATGAAATCCGTCAGCATCGGGGCCTTGGGGTCTGAGATATTGACCCGGCGCACCGCGACTGTGACGATTTCCGCCCCTGACGCTGCGACCGCCGCCGCGTTTTGGGCGAAATCCTTGTACTTGCCGGTGCCGACAATCAGGCGTGAGCTAAACATACGGCCTGCTACCGTCCAGGTATCATCGGCATGATCTCCGCCGCCGACAAAATGAACGATCTCAAGCACATCACCATCCTCCAGCATCACAACGGCGAGCGTTGAACGCGGGACTATCAGTCCATTACGCTCTACAGCGACTTTCGCCGGTTCAAGTTCGAGGGCCTTGACCAGATCGGCGATCGAGCTGGGCACAGCGCGGCGCGGTTCGCCATTTACGGTGAGATTAAGTTCTGCAGACATAGGCTGCAGATAGCGCTCAACCAGCGTGACGCAAGTTGCGGATGTGGGCGAAGGCGACAAGGCCGACCCCGACGACCGTCAGCACCGCCTCAGCTGCACCATGCCCGGCCAGCAGCGCAAGCGTCATCAGGGCGATGCCCGCGCTGCCCAGCAGCAAAGGCCCGCGCTGACCATGGCGGATTGCGCCGATTCCCAGCGTCAGCACCGCGACCGCAATCGCCAGCGCCAATCCTATCCGGTGAATCGCGGGAGCTAGCAGCAGCTCCCCGCCAAGGCCGAGCCCGGTCACCAGCAATAATCCGGCGATGCAATGCAGCGCACACAGCCCCGACAGGAGAACGCCGATCCGGTCAAGCCGGTTGCGAATCGAGAGGATTGCGGTGCGCATTACGAGGGGATAGATATGTTATGTTGTAACATAGCGCAAGCTTTCGCATTCGATGCGGCGCCCTGTACTATAAGCCACTTGCGCTTTAGCGCGCCGGGCCGCAGTGAACGGGGCATGGCTGACGCTATTTTTGCCACCGCTGCACAAGCCGCTAGTCCGCCACTAGCGCGGCCGCTGGCCTTGGTCCGCTGGCTGCTGCTGGTTGCCGCGCTGGTCACAGCCATTGTGACGGTGGGCGGGATTACCCGGCTGACGGAATCCGGCCTGTCGATTACTGAATGGAAGCCAATTACCGGCACAATCCCGCCACTCAGCGAAGCGCAGTGGCAGGCTGAATTCTCCGCCTACCAGCAAATACCCCAGTTTACGCAGGTCAACGGCCCTGCTGGCATGACCATGGCCGCATATAAGTTCATTTATTTCTGGGAATGGGCGCACCGGTTGCTGGCCCGCGGGATCGGGCTGGCCTTTGCGCTGCCGCTGGCCTGGTTCTGGCTGCGCGGGGCAATCCCGGCCGGCTACAAGCCCCGGTTGCTCGCGCTGCTGGCTCTAGGCGGACTGCAGGGCGTGGTTGGCTGGTGGATGGTTTCCTCCGGCCTTACCGCTGACGTGAAAGTCAGCCATTTCCGGCTTGCCACCCATCTGCTGATAGCGCTCACCACGCTAGGCGGGCTGATCTGGACCGCGCTTGATCTGCGCGCGTTGGCAGCGGGCAGACCGCGATCGAAACTGACTGGATTTGCGGCGCTGGCTCTTTTCATGTTGCTGGTCCAATTGCTTTATGGCGCATTGGTTGCGGGCCTTCGCGCTGGTCAGGTGGCGAATGACTGGCCGCTGATGCAGGGCCGCTTCATTCCAGATGGGATCGACTGGACGCTTGGAGCAGGCCATGCCCTGATCTCCGATCCTTATCTCACCCATTTCATTCATCGTTGGTGGGCCTGGGCCTTGGTAGCGGTGTTGATAGTGATGGGCCGCAAGTTACGCAGCGTGGGGGATCGGAAGGCTTCAATAGCTATTCACAGCGTTTTTGGAATCCAGATCCTTCTCGGCATTGCCACGGTGATGAGCGGAGTCGCGCTCTGGCTGGCGGTGCTTCATCAACTCACAGGTGCATTGCTGGTTGCTGCAACGGTATGGGGGGCGCATGTCTTGAGCAAGATCGAACAATCAGCATCGAGGACAAAATGAGAAGTAGGGCACTGTTTCTGGCTGGCATTGCTGCGATCCTGCCATCGACCATGGCTGTTTCAGCTATTGGGACGAGCCTGAGTGCGCCGGCGGTGCATTTTGCGCCACCCAGCGATCCAATCATGCTGACCCGTACAGTCTGGCGCTCGCTTTATGATGGCAAGGAGATCGTTTCACGGCGGCGCTATGCGATACAATTTGTGCCACACGGCGATGGCTTTGCGGTTACCGGGACGCTGGTTGAATCAACGATCGATGCACCGCCCGCTCTGGCTGCGCTTGCTGAAATGGAACGCCGCCGAGCGGATGCGACCCTGTTTCCAATGCGGCTCGATGCGAACGGGCAGATGGTATTGTAACTGCAATCGGGTGATCGCGCCGTGCACGGCCAGGGTGCCCGTGTGGCGCAACAACTGGTTCGCTCAACGCAAATGGCCAATCCCGATAAGGATGAGGCCGAATCCCTAATCGATCAGATTACCAAGATCGGCGGAGCTGCAGATTGGCCATTGGATTTGTTCAACCCCGCCCGCCAAAGTCGGCAGGAAAAGCGCCGTATGGCGCTGCCTGGCGGGGCAGAAGGAGAGATCAGCATTTCGGTCACGGTTCAGGGTCAGCTGCCAAGCGGTCTGCCCCAGGCCGTTGAGCGAACGGTGATTACCGAGCTGGCTGGGACCCGCAAGGTCACGCGCGAACAATGGTTGCTGGAAACGGAAAACGCGCCTCCGCAGTAGCACGGTATCATTTTACCTCTCTGTAAAGCAGCCAGTTCGCTTGACTTTGCGCATCTATTCCACGAAAGGGCCGCCTCCCTGCTACGCCGGAAACACTGGCTGAGCGGAACAGTTCACGCGAATGATGTGGCGCTGTTCGATTTTGATCACATCAAAATCCAGGTCTGTTTTGTTGTCTGGTCCTGATTTCCGAGCCGCGAAATGTTTCATTTCACTCGAAATCACTCCAGCTTTTTTGAAAAGGAGTGGCCATGAAGGCGCTCAGCAAGGTCACAAGGTCGATCAAACCGGCCGAAGTGGAAAAGAACTGGCATCTGATCGATGCCGAAGGTCTGGTGCTTGGCCGTCTGGCTGTCATCATCGCCAATCATCTGCGCGGCAAGCATAAGC
>JANOKC010000217.1:0-24445 GCA_031419035.1 Novosphingobium sp.
CCCTGGCCCGCTCCCCCGCCCGGCCACCCTACAGTATATCTTATGGGTGGCCGGGCGGGAGTGCGGGCCGGGGCCGTCTTTTCAAACGAAGGACTCTCCGCGTGGACGAGAAAAAGACGTTGCGCGGCGAACTAAAGGCCAAGCGGCGCGATGCGGTTGAAACACTGCCACCTGCCATGCGCGGGCTGGTGTTCCGCCACCCCCCTGCCCCACTTCTGGCAATGATCCCCGAGGGTGCGATCATCGGCCTTTATCACGCTACAACCTATGAAGCGCCCACCGCGGCCTATGCGCAGTGGTTTCACGAGCGCGGCTTTTCGATTGCCCTGCCATGGTTCGCGGCGCGCGGCGCTACGTTGCAGTTTAGGCTATGGAGCGATCCTTACAGTGATGAGCTGGAACCTGATCCTTACGGAGCCTTGCAACCACTTGCTGACGCCGAAGAAGCGGCTCCCGACGCCGTTTTTGTTCCGCTTGTCGGCTTTACCGCGCAGGGTGAACGGTTGGGACAGGGCGGCGGCCACTATGACCGCTGGCTGGGCGCCAATCCATCCGCGCTAGCCATCGGCCTTGCGTGGGACTGCCAGAAAGTCGAAGCCCTGCCCGCTGAACCGCACGATCGTCATCTGACCGCCGTGGTTACACCCACCCGCTTTTACGAAAGAGGCCGCTGATGCACCGTGATCCAACCTGGCGGATTCCGGTGGGTGTGCTGCTGCTGCTGATTGCCTTGCTGGCATACGGCGTCGCGATTGCGCAGCTGATCGCGCCTCGCATCGCTTCCTGGCCGGCATTGCTGCAACTGCCGCTCTATGCGGTGCTGGGCGTTGTCTGGCTGCTGCCGCTGCGCCGTTTCCTGATCTGGATGGAAACCGGCCGTTGGGGCTGATCCCATTGCGATTCCGGCTAGAACCCCCAAGTGGCGCGAGTGACGGGGCTCGAACCCGCGACCTTCGGCGTGACAGGCCGACGCTCTAACCAACTGAGCTACACCCGCATATCTTGGGCGCGCACCCCTTGGGGAGCCGCGCCACTAAGGCAGCGCGCCAAGGCTGTCAACTGTGCTGGCAACTGGCGACCAAAGCGAAGGTTGGGGCGGTCCAAATAGCACCTTTAACCAGTATAATATCGGCTTTCCGCCACTCCGCAGCCCCGTGTCCGTCACTTCCTCATCATCTGATTAACCATTCTTTCGGACCTCGCTGGCAAAAGGTTGCTCGCATTGTCCAGCTATGGACGCAATGGGGGCATATCGACGTGATCACACGCCGGATTTTCGCGCATCTCGCTTGTTTATTCGCCTTCATGGCACCGAGCACTAGCCTGGCGGCTCCCACGATTGCGCTGGATAGCGCCGTGTTTGTTGAACGAACCACGCAAGACAGCGCCCGCAGCCTTGAGCCGGCCAGTCGCCTAAGTCCCGGTGACCGGGTGGTTTACATAGTTAACTGGTATCGCCTTGGTGGCAGCGGTGGCTTCGTTGTCACCAACCCGCTGCCGCGTTCAGTCTATTTCCAGGGCAGCGCCAATGGCGATGAAGAAGTTTCGGTCGATGGTGGCCGCATCTGGGGCAGACTATCGGGCTTGCGGATCGGCAATCGCTTTGCCACACCCGAAGATGTCACCCACGTTCGCTGGCGGGTCGCATCGCAGCGCACTGCCACTGGATCAGGCCGGATCGCCTATAGCGCCATCGTCCGGTGATCGGTCCACCAGCAGCAGAACCGGTGTTTCAAGCAATCGCTTGATCGCCTGGACATAGCTTGCCGCATCCCAGCCATCGACCACCCGGTGATCGCAGCTGATCGAAATGTTCATCAGCAAGCGCTTTTCGATCCGTTCACCGCCTATGTTATCCGAAACGAACATCGGTCGTTCGACGATCCGGTTGGGGCCGATGATCGCCACTTCGGGCCGATTGATAACCGGCGTGGTAGCCACCCCGCCCAGCGCGCCCAGCGAGGTGATGGTCAGGGTGGAACCGGACAGTTCCTCACTTTTTGCAGTGCCATTTCGCGCAGAATCGGCAAGGCGGGCAATTTCGCGCGCCAGCTGCCACATATTCCGGCTTTGCGCATCGCGGATCACCGGCACCATCAGCCCGCCCTCGGTTTGCGTCGCCATGCCCAGATGGACCGCGCCATAGCGGGTAACGATCCCCGCTTCGTCATCATAGCGCGCATTGATCATCGGGAAATCCGGCAACGCCTTGCAAATCGCGGTGATCAGCAGTGGCAGCATGGTCAGCTTTGGCCGAGAACTATCAAAGCCGCCGCGCGCTGAATTGAGCTGGGCGCGCATTTTCTCCAACGCGGTGACATCGCATTCCTCGACATAGGTGAAATGCGGGATGTTGCGCTTGGCGGCGGCCATGTTTTCGGCAATCCGGCGGCGCAGACCGATAATTTTGATGGTTTCGTCAGGGCGGACTACTCCAACGGGGCGGAAGCCACCGCTAGCGTTGTAGGCGAGGTATGCGTCAAGATCGGAATGGCGGACACGGCCATCCTCGGCGGGTTTTACCTGGGCGAGATCGATGCCAAGTTCACTTGCGCGTTGGCGGACCGCGGGTGAGGCCAGGACTTTGGCCCCAACAGCCATATTCCCACCCCCGTTCGTGTCGAGCGAAGTCGAGACATCTTCGGGCCTGGCCACAGGTTCAGGTCCAGCCTCAGGAGGAGATGGAGTGCGGGGTGTCTCGACTTCGCTCGACACGAACCGGACTTGTGGTTGATGCTTGCCGACAGAAGGAGGTGTCACCTCGCCCACTTCCTCCCCCTCAACTTCAATCACCAACAGTGCCGAGCCGATCGCGATCACATCGCCAACCTCGCCCGCGACCTCGATTACGGTGCCCGAAACCGGGCTTTCCATCTCAACCGTGGCCTTGTCGGTCATCATATCGGCGACGCGGTCGTCTTCCTCGATCCGATCGCCAATCTTGACGTGCCAGGCGACGATTTCCGCCTCGGCGATCCCTTCGCCGATGTCGGGGAGTTTGAAGGTGTAACGTGCCATGGATTTCAAGCCTTCATCAGCCGATCCACCGCCTCGCCAATGCGGACGGGGCCCGGGAAATACGCCCATTCAAGGCTGTGCGGATAGGGGGTGTCAAAACCCGTCACCCGCTCAATCGGGGCTTCGAGGTGGTAAAAGCAGCGTTCCTGAACCAGCGCGGATAGCTCTGCGCCAAAGCCCGACGTTCGGGTTGCCTCATGGATAATCAGGCATTTCCCAGTCTTGGCAACGGAAGCTTCGATGGCCTTGATATCGAGCGGAACCAGCGTACGCAGATCGATGATTTCGGCATCAATGCCCTTCTCGCGCAGCACCGCCTCAGCCACATGGATCATGGTGCCATAGGCCAGCACGGTCAGCGCCTCACCCTCGCGAACGATCCGCGCCTTGCCCAGCGGGATCTTGTAATAGCCCTCCGGAACCTCGCTGCCTTCGTGCTTAGCCCAGGGCTCGACTGGCTTGTCATAATAGCCATTGAACGGGCCATTATAGATCCGCTTGGGTTCGAAAAACATCACCGGGTCATTGTCTTCTATGGCGGCGATCAGCAGTCCCTTGGCATCATAGGGCGTGGCCGGGATAACGGTTTTCAAGCCCGCGACATGGGTAAACATCGCCTCCGGGCTCTGGCTGTGGGTCTGCCCGCCGAATATCCCGCCGCCGAATGGCGAGCGCACCGTGATCGGCGCGATAAACTCGCCTGCCGACCTGTAACGCAGTCGTGCTGCCTCCGAAACCAGCTGATCCAGCCCCGGGTAGATGTAATCGGCAAACTGGATTTCCGGCACCGGGCGCAAACCGTAGGCGCCCATGCCGACCGCAGCGCCGATGATCCCGCATTCATTGATCGGCGTATCGAGCACGCGGGTTTTACCGTGCTTCTTCTGAAGTCCGTGGGTGGCACGAAACACCCCGCCGAAATAACCGACGTCTTCGCCAAACACGATCACATCGGGATCACGTGCCAGCATGATGTCAAGCGCATCGTTGATCGCCTCGATCATATTCAGGCGGCGCGCTGGAGTTTCGACCACGCTCATGACTCTGTCCAGCCGGGCCACTTGGTTTCCCGCTCGCGGATCGCCTGGTCGGCCTGTTCCTCAAGATGCCAGGGCAGTTCTTCGAACACGTCCTCGAACATGGTGTGGAACGGATGGTGCAGACCGTGACCGAGTATCCCGTTCTTTTCGGCTTCCTTGGTGGCCAGCTTCACTTCCTCGACCAGCTCAAGGTCCATTGCCGCATGCTGTTCAATCGACCATTCGCCGAGCGCAATCAGGTGGCGTTGGAGCCGCATCACCGGATCGCCCAGCGGCCATTCCTCGCGCTCTTGCGCCGAACGATACTGGGTCGGGTCGTCTGAGGTCGAATGCCCTTCGGCGCGGTAGGTGAAATGCTCGATCAGCGTGGGCCCCATATTGGCCCGCGCGCGGTTGGCGGCCCAGCGCGCGGCGGCATAAACCGCCAGCGCGTCATTGCCGTCAACCCGCAGACCCGCCATACCATATCCGATCGCGCGCGCCGCAAAGGTGGTCCGCTCAGCCCCGGCAAAGCCCGAAAAGCTGGAAATCGCCCATTGGTTGTTGACCACATTGACGATCACCGGCGCGTTATAGACCGTGGCGAACATCATCGCAGCGTGAAAATCGCCCTCGGCAGACGATCCTTCGCCAACCCATGCGGTAGCGATCCGCGTGTCACCCTTGGATGCAGAGGCCATCGCCCAGCCCACCGCCTGCGGCAGCTGGGTCGCCAGATTGCCGCTGATCGTGAAGAAATTGTGCTCGCGGCTGGAGTACATGATCGGTAGCTGGCGGCCTTTGAGCTTGTCCGCCCGGTTCGAATAGATCTGGTTGACCATCTCGGTCAGCGGATAGCCGCGCGCAATCAAGATGCCCTGCTGGCGATAGCTGGGAAACACCATATCGTCGCTCGCCAGCGCATAGGCCGAGGCAACCGAGGTGGCCTCCTCACCAGTGCACTTCATATAGAAGCTGGTCTTACCCTGCCGCTGGCCGCGATACATCCGGTCATCAAAGGCGCGGGTCAACGCCATGCTCCGCAGCATCCGCCGCAGCGTTTCGGGATCGAGCCGAGGATCCCACGGGCCGACCGCGCGGTGATCATCGCCCAATACACGGATCATGTCGGTGCACAGCGGATTAGTCTCGGACGCCGCACATGCCTCGTCCGGGCGGGGTTGCGCACCTGCGGGCGGAATTGGCAGGTGCGAATAATCGACTATGTCACCGGGGCGGAACTTCGGCTCAGGAACATGCAGCGTCAGCGGCGGCAAATTGCCGCGATCTGGCTGGGTTGGATCAGGCCGATCGGCCATTTCGCGCTCTCCCACTTCCGCCGCTCGAATGCCTGTTTGGAAGCAATATTATACGTGTGCGTTATATTATTTCAAAGTTACGTCACAGTCAACTACACCGCTACCGGTGCTGCGATATGCGCCTGAGGGAGATAATCACTCACCTCAAAGTCCTCAATGCGGTAATCAAATATGCCCTCCGGTTGCCGAACTATCGCCATATGTGCTTGCCCAGAAGGGGTCCGGCCGAGCTGTTCTTCGACCAAATCTGCGTGGTTGAGGTAAAGGTGCACATCGCCGCCCATCCATACCAACTCGCCCGGCTCAAGATCGCTTTGCTGGGCCAGCATCCGGGTCAACAACGCGGCCGACCACACATTGAAGGCAAATCCCAGCCCCAGATCGCAGCTGCGCTGATAGAGCAGCCCGTTGAGCCTGCCATCTGCGACATGGAACTGGTACGTCTTGTGGCACGGCGGCAACGCCATCGCGTCGAGCTCAGCCACATTCCAGCCCTCGATGATATGGCGGCGGCTACCCGGATTTTCACGCAGGTTACGCACCAATTCGCTGACCTGATTCACGCCATGCTCACGCTTGCGATAGAGGTCATCTCCGACAGGCTCATACACCGGCCAATCGGTCCATTGCTTGCCATAGACTGGCCCAAGATCGCCCCATCGCACGGCAAACTCTGCATCCGCGACGATCCGGGCCGAGAAATCCTCGCGAGCGATCGTCTCGCCAGTCTCGCGAACGTAGCGCTCAAGCGGCCAGTCGGTCCATATCTGCACGCCTTGCGCGCACAGCGTACGAATATTGGTGTCGCCAGTCAGGAACCACAACAACTCGCGGGTCGCGGTCTTCCAGAACACTCGCTTGGTTGAAAGAAGCGGCATCTTGCCGCCGCCCAAATCAAAACGCAGTTCCGCACCAAACAGCGAGCGTGTGCCAATCCCGGTCCGGTCAACCCGCTCGTCACCCTGCTCCCAGATCCGGCGCATCAGATCTAGATATTGCCACTCCCAATGCGGTTCGCGGGGAGAATCGGAGTGGATCGGAGCACTAGCCATGGCGGCACACTAGACATGCGAATGCCCGCTTGCCACCCCGCACGTCGCCAACTATAGGCGCGCTCCTGTCTCGCCCCCTTTGGGTGGTGAACGAACGGTCGGGGAATAGCTCAGCCTGGTAGAGCACTGTCTTCGGGAGGCAGGGGCCGGAGGTTCGAATCCTCTTTCCCCGACCAGCTTTCGCAAGTGGGAAAACCACTGGGTCACAAGCGCGGGACGCGGCTACAAAACCTTCACCCCCAGCCAAATCGCTCCGCAAATCCAGACAGCGACAATCATCACCGCGACGAACCGCGCCGGTCCCGGCCAAGGCTGATCCTGCGCCGCAATAAGCAATTCCATATGCAAGGCACCGGGAATTAGCCGCAACGCCAGCCATATCCCAAGTGGGACCAGCAACAAATCATCAAGCAAGCCGATCACCGGAATGAAATCAGGGATCAGGTCAATCGGGCTAAGCGCATAGGCGGCAACCAGTCCGGCGAGCAGCTTGGTATGCAGCGGCACCCGAGGATCGCGCGCGGCAAGCCACAGCACTATCACTTCGCGCTTGAGCAGACTGGCCCAGCTTTTGAGCCGGTCAAGCAGGGTCATCCGCCGCGCAGCAATTGCACGCCCCAGTCGCGTTCGAACAAATAGAGCAGCAACCGCGCCGCTTCTCCGCGCGGGGACGCCAGCCCGCCATCGCGTTCGATCAGCAGGCGGGCGTCATCATGCGCCACCGGCAGCAGCCGCGAGATCTGCTCCAGCGACGCAACCCGAAACGGCGTATCCCCCGATTGCCTTGTGCCAAGCAGTTCACCCCCACCGCGCAACCGCAGATCTTCCTCCGCCAACACGAACCCGTCCTGCGTTTCGCGCATCAGGGCCAGCCGTTCGCGTGCGGTTTCCGTCATCGCCCCGCCGCGCAGCAGCAGGCAGACCGACTTGTCCGCGCCGCGCCCCACTCGCCCGCGCAGCTGGTGCAGCTGAGCCAGGCCAAACCGCTCAGCCTGTTCGATCACCATCAGTGTGGCATTCGGCACATCGACGCCGACCTCAATCACGGTGGTCGCCACCAGTAACTGCGCTGCGCCGCTGGAAAACCTCTCCATCGCGGCGTCCTTGATCTCGGGCCGAAGCTGGCCGTGGACCAGCACCACAATATCGCCGAACCGCTCTTTCAGTGCCGCAAACCGGGCTTCGGCCGCGGCAAGGTCATCGGTTTCGCTCTCACGAACCATCGGGCAAACCCAATAGGCCTGTCCGCCACCTGCCAGATGCCGCTCAAGCCCGCCAACCACATCGTCCAGCCGCTCCAGCGCCACGACCCGCGTATCGATCGGCTGACGCCCCGGCGGCATCTCATCGAGGCGGCTGACGTCCATCTCGCCATATTGCGCCAGCGTCAGCGTGCGCGGGATCGGGGTGGCGGTCATCGCCAAGCAATGCGGCGTACGCCTACCCTTCTGCGTCAACATAAGGCGCTGCCCCACGCCAAAGCGGTGCTGCTCATCGATCACCACCAGCGCGAGGTGTTTATAGGCGACCGCCTCCTGAAAAATCGCATGGGTGCCGATGCAGATGTCGATGCTGCCATCCAGCAGCCCCATCAGGATCGATTCACGCGCCCTGCCCTTGTCGCGGCCGGTCAGCAGTGTAATCGTCACCCCGGTTCCGGCCAGCATCCGGGTTAATGTTGCATGGTGCTGGCGGGCAAGAATTTCCGTCGGCGCTAGCAGCGCGGCCTGCGCACCGGCTTCCACCGCGATCAGCATCGCTTCCAGCGCCACTACCGTCTTGCCCGAGCCAACATCGCCCTGCAGCAGCCGCAGCATCGGCGCGCCTTGGGCCATATCGCCTTCAATCTCGGTGATTGAGCGCTTTTGCGCGCCAGTCAGAGCGAAGGGCAGCGTCAGCTTGGCCCGCAAACCTCCATCGCACGCCAATGGCGTGCCGATCCGCGCCCGGTTGGCATCGCGAACCAGCATCAGCGCCAGACTATTGGCGAGCAGCTCGTCATAGGCCAACCGGTCACGCGCGCCGGGATGTTCGCCTTGGTGTGCCAACCGCAGCGCATCGTTCCACAGCGGCCAGTGCATCTTGGCCATTAGGCCCGGCTCGATCCATTCGGGCAGATCGGTCACAGTCGCCAGCGCCTGCTGGACCAATGCTGTGATCCGCCCCTGCGTAAGCCCATCAGACAGCGGATAGACCGGTTCGCACAAAGTGCTGAGCGCCGCGCCGCCTTCTTCTGCGACATGATCGGGGTGGACGATCTGCAACATCTGACCATACTGGTCGAGCCGCCCGGCAATCCAGCGCGGCTCTTGCAACGGTAGGCCTTTTTTAGCCCAGCCGCCATTGCGCCCGAAATAGGTGAGCGAACAGATGTTGCCGACAGCATCGCTCGCCAGCACGCGGAACGGTCCGCGCCCCGCGGCGCTGCGATATTCGATCGGGGTCAGCTGGATGACGACATTTTCACCCACGCTCGCCTCATCCAGATTGGCGACCGCGCGGCGCTGCACAAATCGGTCTGGCAAATGATATATAAAGTCGCGCACCCGGGTCAGCCCAAGCTTCTCGAGCGGGCGCGCAAGGCCAGGGCCGACGCCCTTCAGGCTGTCGGAGGAAACGAACAGGGGATTGAGCCGATCGGGACGCATGGGAGGTCTATAGCGTCAATCATCGTCCCCGCGAAAGCGGGGACCGCTGGCCTCATCGACTAAATGTCTTATCTGGCTATCCGCGGTCCCCGCTTCCGCCGCGACGACGGACCTGCTAGCGGCGGCCACATGATAGAAACCAACCGCCTAAAACGCATCCAATTCCGCGCCTGGCACCGCGGTACGCGCGAGGCGGACTATATGATCGGCGGGCTGTTCGATCGCTATCACACTGGCTGGGACGAGGCTGCGATTGTCTGGTTCGAAGCCCTGATCGAGGAAGACGACGTTGACATCATGGCCTGGGCACTGGGCACGCAAGAAGTGCCGCCCGAATATACCGGGGCGCAGATGGAGCTGATGCAAAAGCTCGATTACGTTGAAATCCCGCGCTGACGGCTTAAGGCCGCGCACCAACCATGCCCGATCTTTCCCGCATCCTTGCCGCCAAGACGCCGCTTACCCTCGCCTCGCTTGCCCGGGGCGCGCAGCCGCTGGTGCTGGCCGATCTGGCACGCGCCGCCAAGTCCCGTGCGGTGTTCATAGCGGCGGACGAGGCAGCAATGCGCAGCGTCAGCGAAACCGCCGCATTTTTCGCGCCAGAGCTGGAAGTGATTGAGCTGCCCGCTTGGGATTGCCTGCCCTATGACCGGGCCAGCCCGGCTCTGTCAGTCAGCGCGCGTCGGCTGTCTGCGCTGCACCGGCTGCAAGCCGCGCCCGCCGGGCCGCAACTGCTGGTCACCACGATCAACGCCCTGCTGCAGCGGGTGCAGACCCCGTTCCGGGTCCGCGAATCGGTCCGCTTGCTCAAACCCGGGATGGAGATTCCCCGCGATAGCCTGATCGCGCTGCTCCAGCGGCAAGGCTATTCGCGCACCGATACGGTGGTGGATGCGGGCGAATATGCGGTGCGCGGTTCGATCTTCGACATCTTCCCTTCAGGGCTGGAAAGCGGCCTCAGGCTCGATTTCTTCGGCGACGAGCTGGAAACTCTACGACTGTTCGATCCCAACAGCCAGCGTTCGACCGGAGTGCTGGACCAGCAGCTGCTGCTGCCTGCCAGCGAAGCCTTGCTGGATGAGGATAGCGTAAAACGCTTCCGCACCCGTTATCGTGAGCTGTTCGGCGCTAATGCCACTGCCGATCCCCTTTATCAGGCGGTCAGCGACGGTCGGCGGCTGGCGGGATTGGAGCATTGGCTGCCCTTGTTCGAGGAGCGGCTGGTCCCGCTGTTCGATCATCTGTCCGCCGATGACGTTCTGGTCATCGATAGCGCCGCGCTGGGCGCAGCGGATGAGCGACTGGGCGATATTGCCGATTACTACGCCGCCCGCAGCGACACCTCAGGGAAAGCCGCAGGAAGCTACCGCCCGCTGGAGCCTGCCGCGCTGTATCTGGCGCGCGCCGATCTGGACGCTGCCCTCAAATCCCGCCCGATCCACCGCGCCGATATCTTTGCTCAGCCGGAAAGCGCCGCTGTGCTCGATTTCGGCTTCACCTCAGGCCGCGATTTCGCGCCTGAGCGCGCGCGCGGCGATAATGTCTATGAAGCCGCCGCGAAATATCTGACCGACGCGGCCAAGCGCGGCAAGAAGGCGATCATCGCCGCTTATACCACCGGCAGCCGCGCACGGATCGCGGCAATATTGGGCGAGGCTGTGGGGCTGGCCCCGATCATGGCGGATGACTGGCAGGAGGCGCTGGGGCTGGCCGCAAAGGGCGTGCCGGTTGCGCTGGTCCTCCCGCTCGAGGCAGGCTTTGCCAACGCCGAGCTGGAGCTGCTGACCGAGCAGGACATTCTGGGCGACCGGCTGGTCCGCCGCAAGAAACGCCGCAAGAGCGCCGACGCTTTCCTTGCCGAACTGTCCGCGCTCGGCCCCGGCGATCTGGTGGTCCATATGGATCACGGGATCGGCCGCTATGAAGGGCTCCATTCGATCCCGGTCGGCAAGAGCCCGCATGATTGCGTGATGCTCAGCTATGCCGGCGGCGACAAGCTGTATATCCCGGTTGAGAATATCGACGTCCTCAGCCGCTACGGCACGGGCAGCGAGATGGTCGGGCTCGACCGTCTGGGCGGCGAAGGCTGGCAGAAGCGCAAGAGCCGCCTCAAGGAACGCATCCGCGCCATCGCGCATGAACTGCTCAAAACCGCCGCCTTGCGCGCGCTGCGTCAGGCCACGGTGATCGAGGCTGACGCGGCCAGCTATGACCAGTTCGTCGATCGCTTTCCATGGGACGAGACTGAGGATCAGGAGCGCGCGATTGAGGAAGTGCTGGAGGATCTGGCTGCGGGCCGCCCGATGGACCGGCTGGTCTGCGGCGATGTCGGCTTTGGTAAAACCGAGGTTGCCCTGCGCGCAGCTTTCGTTGCAGCGATGTCGGGCCAGCAGGTGGCGATTGTCGCGCCGACCACGCTGCTGGCGCGGCAGCATTTTAGCAATTTCGTCGAACGCTTCGCCGGTTTCCCGATAAACATCGGACGGCTTTCGCGGCTGGTCCCGCCCAAGGAAGCCACTTCCACCCGTGATCGGCTGACCGATGGCACGGTCGACATCGTCATCGGCACCCATGCGATCCTGGCCAAATCGATCAAGTTCAAGCGGCTTGGGCTGGTGATCGTCGATGAGGAGCAGCGCTTCGGGGTGAACCACAAGGAGGCGCTGAAACAGCTGCGAGCCAACGTCCATATCCTCACCCTCACCGCCACGCCGATCCCGCGCACGCTGCAAATGGCGATGTCTGGCCTGCGCGAGCTTTCCACGATCCAGACCCCGCCGGTCGACCGGCTCGCGGTGCGGACTTATGTGATGGAATGGGACGATATGGTGATGCGCGAGGCGCTGCTGCGCGAACATCACCGAGGCGGGCAGAGCTTCATCGTCGTGCCGCGGATTGCCGATATGGCCGATCTGGAGGAATGGCTGAGGAACACCGTCCCCGAAGTGCGGTTCGTCAGCGCACACGGACAGATGAGCCCGACCGAAGTTGAAGAGCGGATGAGCAGCTTCTATGAGAAGAAGTACGAAGTGCTGCTGTCAACCACCATCGTCGAAAGCGGCCTGGATATCCCTTCGGCCAACACCATCATTATCCACCGCGCTGACCGGTTTGGCCTCGCCCAGCTATACCAACTGCGCGGCCGCGTCGGCCGGGCCAAGTTACGTGCCTATGCCTATCTCACCACACCCGCTGACCAGCAATTGTCAGAAGTTGCCGAAAAGCGCCTGAAAGTATTGGGCGATCTGGATTCGCTGGGGGCAGGCTTCCAGCTTGCTAGCCACGATCTGGATATTCGCGGCGCTGGCAATTTGCTGGGCGACGAGCAATCCGGCCATATCCGCGAGGTTGGCTTCGAACTGTACCAATCGATGCTGGAAGATGCGATCCTGGCGGCCAAAGCGGGCGAGATGGGGCTGGCCCGCGAACGCCATTCGCTCAGCCCGCAGATCACCGTCGATGCGCCGATCATGATTCCCGAAGATTATGTGCCCGATCTGACCGTGCGGATGGCGCTCTATCGCCGCCTAAACGATGCCGAGGATCAGGCCGATATTGAATCGCTGTCAGCCGAAATGATCGACCGCTTCGGCCCACTGCCGCAGCCGACCGCGAATTTGATCAAGCTGATCGAGATCAAGCGGCAAGCGATCCTCGCCAATATTTCCAAGATCGATGTCGGGCTGAAGGGCACGCTGGTTAGCTTCCACAACGATAGCTTCCCCGATCCGCTCGGCTTGATCGCCTATGCCGAACGCCTGCAAGGCACCATCAAACTGCGCCCCGACAACAAGATCGTTGTGACGCGGGCCTGGATCGACCCGGCGGCGCGGCTCAACGGTCTGTTCCAGCTGACCAAGGGTCTCAGCGTGATCGCGCGCAAGGCGGCAAAATAACGTCGAGGGTGGAGTTATTTCCCAGCCAACACCGCAAACTCGGCCCCGCTCATCGGTTGCGCCCGCAGGAACCCTTGGTAAAACGCGCAGCCCTCGCCTGCGACCAGTTCACGTTGGGCCTCGCTCTCAATCCCCTCGGCGATAACCTGTAGATCGAGCGCACCGGCCATCGCGATGATCGCGCGCAACACCGCCAAATCGCGCGGATCTCCGGGTTCGCCGTCGATCATGCTGCGATCAAGTTTGAGGTAATGCAGCGGCAGCAGCTTTAGGTAGCGGAAGTTGCAGAAGCCCGCACCGAAATCATCCAACGCGAGCCGCATTCCCAGACCCTCCAATGCCCGCAGAGTCTGCGCCGCCTGCTGAATATCTGCGAGCAGAACCTGTTCGGTCACTTCCAGAGTAAGCCGGGTTGCCGGAAAGCCACTTGCCGCAACCAGCTCCGCCAGTTCGCCCGCGTAATCTGCAATCACAAGGTCATTGGGAGTGACATTGAGCGAAAGGCGCAGTCCATCGGGCCATTTAGCAGCCCCCGCCAGTGCGGCTTGCGCGATATGGCGGGAAAGCTGGGCAATGTGATCGGTTCGCTCGGCAATCGCGAACAGCGCGCTGGCCCCGATCCGGCCCAGCGCCGGGTGGTTCCAGCGTGCCAAAGCTTCGGCCCCGCTTAAACTGTCATCAGAGCAGGCAAACTGCGGCTGGTAAAGAATTTCGATCTCATCACGGTCAATGGCGCCCAGAAGATCGGTTTCGAGTTGGGCTGCTGTGCGGCCCAAACGGGTCGCTTCGCCATCGGCCCATTGAAAACGGCGACCGGACTGATCCATCACGGTGGACAGCGTCTGAGCAAGTCGGTCCAGCACCGAATCAGCATTCTCACCAGCCAGCGCTCTGAGCAGGGCAGCGCGCAGCGACAGACGCAGGGTACCGCCTCCTGCCGTAATCGGCCGAGCGATGGATTCTACCAGCTGCCCGGCCAGCAATTGCCAACGTTCGCGGCTGCATTCCTCACTGGCGATCAACAAGAATTGCCCGCCACCACTTCGTGCCGCCAGCCACGGCCCATCGAGTTCCTTCGCGGCGAATTGCTTGAGCCTCGCGGCCACTTCGGCCAAAGCCGCGTCACCAGCAGCGCTGCCATAGGCCAGATTAACCGCGTCAAACCGCCTGAGGCCGATCAGCAGCGCATGCGCTGGCGTCTCTGCTGCCAGCCATTCGCCCAGCCGGATACGCGCCGCCTCGCGCCCCGGCAGGCCAGTTACGGCATCTCGGCTCGCTTCGAGATCATCAGGGCGTTCGGCGCTCATCAACGCTGCCATAACGCAAAGCTCCTTCCAATTCATTGCCAAGCGACGCGGTGCGCCATATTGAGCGCGGATAACTATGGCCAAACCGATCCGCCTTGCCCTGCTCTCCTCGCCCACGCCTCGCGCGCAGGCTGCTGCGGCTGCGCTGTGCGCCGACCATGCGTTCGTCCCGCTTGCGGAAGCCGAGGTTGTGGTGGTGCTGGGCGGCGATGGTTTCATGTTGCAAACCTTGCACCAGATGCTCGATGCGGGCCGTGTAATCCCGGCCTATGGCCTCAATCTGGGCACTGTTGGTTTCTTGATGAACAAGCACAAGAGCAGCCGCAGCATCGCAGAGCGGCTCGCCCGGGCCAAAGTGATCGCGGTCGCTCCGCTGGCAATGACCGCGACCACAGGCAGCGGCAAGGAGCAGACATCCTGGGCGATCAATGAAGTTTCACTGCTGCGCGAAACCCGTCAGACCGCCAAGCTGGAGGTTACTGTTAACGGCAAGGTCCGTATTCCCGAGCTTTACTGCGACGGCGTGCTGGTGGCGACGCCGGCTGGATCAACCGCCTACAACCTCTCGGCCAATGGTCCGATCCTGCCGCTCGGCTCGGCGATGTTGGCCTTGACCCCGATCAGCCCATTCCGCCCTCGGCGCTGGCGCGGCGCGATCCTGCCCGAGCATTACGAGATCGAATTTCGCGTGCTTGATCCCGAAAAGCGCCCGGTTGCAGCCGTGGCGGACCAGAAGGAGCTGCGTGATATTCTGGCGGTCAAAATTGCCGTCGCGCGGGAACAGCAGCTGACTTTGTTGTTCGATCCGGGTCAAAGCCTGGAGGAGCGCATTTTCGCGGAACAGTTCCAGGTCTAAAAAAGCCGCCGCCGCCACTTGCCAAACCACCGGGCGCTGGTATAGGCGCACCCTACCCGGGAGACTGGGCCGCTCCCCGATAGCTCAGCGGTAGAGTAGGTGACTGTTAATCACTTGGTCGTAGGTTCGAATCCTACTCGGGGAGCCAGTTTTTTGCCATAATTCATTGAATTAATAGCGATATTTTACGATTTACTGAAAACGTCCCCACATTAGTCCCCCCATTGCGTTTCAGATTGGGGTGAATATGGGCGGCTGGTCAACCAAAGGCGCCCAAGCTCGCTGGATATGGTATTGCAGATAAGGCCAGACAATTCTGGGCGCGAACGCATTCACGTTGTGCCACTGGATCGAGTGCCGTAGTGGCTGTCATTGCTCTGACAGGCACAAATTTAGTCGCCAGATTTAGAAGATTCGGCTACTATAAGACAGAGTGATTTGCGGGCGTTTACAATACCCTCCGCGCGATTCCGCGTAGCGGATACTATCTGGTGCCCCACGAGTGGAGCGGCATAACCCGCCTTTACCGCCCAGTTGATGTTCTGCGGTAGTGTTCCCTCAGCTTTTAGAAATGCGTCAATTGCAGCCTGTGCGGCAATAACTCCAACCACCTGCCCGCCATCATTGACGAGAGGCCCTCCTGAATTACCGGGCTGAACTGGCACAGAAATTTGCATATAGGCATCCTCTGCCCCCAACCCGCTTAGGGCGCTGATATTGCCCTCTGTATAGCGGGCCTCATTGATGCCTAAGTAATTCGCTGCCCCGAAACCGAAGGTAAAAACCCGATCTCCGGGCTTGATGGAACCGATGGGGGCAAGATCTAGGTATGCGTTCGGCTTGATTTTGACTTTCAGTAAAGCCAGATCATTCGCAGCGCTTCCCCGTTCAAGTGTGGCAGGATGAAATATGCCGTCTATCGTGCGGCACGTGATCATAGTCGCACCCTCGATGACATGATAACTCGTCAAAACATCTCCGTTCGGCCCAACAAAGAAGCCTGTTCCTAGGGACAGCCCTGATTGAACAACAGATTCTTGCGCATCCTCGGCACGAGACGCTTTCCCAAAATATCCCATCGCGTGCTCAACTGGACTTGAAACAAGCAATTCTAATCCGGAGGGTTTACCGCACGAAAAATTGAGAATTGTGTCCCCGACGCTGCCGGGCTTTGCGGGTATGAGGGCCTCAGGCTGAATGTCGCTCAAAGGGATTCGCGTTCCTGAACCATCTAAAGCGATTCTTCTTTGCAGCCCTAACCAACGCTTTTTGCAGTCGATGTGGTAACGGTTCACTTGAGTTTGCTGTGCATTAGGCAATGGAGATTCGCCAATGGCAATGGTCGTCACTTGAATGATCCGGCGCTCTATCGAATCGATGCTTGCACGATCCAGATAGGTGAGTGTTCGATTTGGCTCTTGGCCGTTGAGGCCAAACCACCACCACTCTGCGGCTTCCGCCGAAGGGGCGACGAATATTCCGACGGTTACCAACAGCGCCTTCAATTGCATGAGCGTTCTCCCTTACTCGCTCAGAACTCTATCATGGAATAGATTTGGCGATAGTTCGACTTTTCGTGAAGTGGCTCGCCTTGGGTATGTTTTGCTGAGAGTGCCTTGCGCCAGCCGCGCAATCTGCCTCACGTATCCCGGATCGCAGCCATAAGCCGAGTTGCAGCCCGCCTGAGCGCCATTGCCTCGGCAGTATGGCTCCCATGCTTCCACATGCCGTTGAGCTCACCCTTGGGCGCACCTGAGCCTTTAGCCCCGCCGTGCAGCTTGCACCGGGCCTTGCCCTTTATCGCCGGACAGCGGCACGGCATCCCTGCCCGGTTCCGGGCTCCGCAAAGCGGCGCATTGGTCAACAACCGTGGTAGGCGGTCCATGGGCTTGTCGGTCACTTCCTGCCTCCCCCCGGTGGTAATGCACATGCTGGTGTAAGTCCTTCCGCACGGTGATTGATTGCTTCACGGTTTTGCGCTTTCCCCGCAGCGATTGCAGTGTTTCCAGTTGCAGGGTGAAGGTTCGGGCGAGCTTGCCAGCCGCAGCCGCAGAGCGCGTGTCATAGTCATATTTGATCGCCCGCGCCGTGAGCTTCATAGTCAGCAAGTGGATCGCCACCATTTGCGCGGCAAGTGACGCCTCCATTTCATTGCGGGGCTTCACGCTGCTGACCACTGCCAGTGCCGCGCTGAATTGGTTTTCATCAAGCCGCCACTGCTTTGCGTCATCATCCCAATAGTTAGACCCGCACAGCGCCTCCAGTTGCCCCATGAATGTCGCCACAACGGCGCGGGAGCGCGTTCCGAAAGCGTCCGCCAGTTGCAGGGTCCAAAGCTCCAGATCGCTATGCGGGGCGGTCCAGTACTCTTTGTCGAAACCTGCCGGTTCAAGCATGATTCCGGGTGGATGAGGCCGGGCATAGGCGCGCCGCTCGGCAGCCTTTTCCCATTCGCGCAGTTCGGCGGTTGGCTCCGGGCGGTTGCGCTTGCACCGTTTGCGTTGCGGTTTCGCGGCAACGTCCAGCTTGGCAGGATCAAGCCGCCCGCTCTGCATATCCTCGCATTCGCTCATTTGCTTGCCTTTCGCGCCGATGTTTCGGAGCGCTTGCCAATCACGTTCTCGCCCAGCTCCAGCCCCTCCAAGGCGAATTGGGCCAAAGCTGCACAATTCCCTTTCCTACATAGAACATTATGTGAACATATACACCCCTTTACGAATCGGAGGTGGAGATGATTTTGCTCAATTCAGCGATGATTCTGGCGGTTGCCGCCTTCGTTGCATCGGCTGCCAGTTTGGTTTGGTCCATCAGGCGCATGCCATGAGCAGCAAGCGACTGGACAAAATAAGCGACTATGCGCGGCACGGTTACGCAATGAAGGTCGAATGCCGTGATTGTGGACACAGCGCCAAGCTGGATGCCAGGGCGATCAGCGACCATGCAATCAAGCGGAACCTGTCACGCGGCATTGCTGCAATCGAGCGGCGCTTGAAGTGCCAGAAGTGCGGGAAGCGCAATGTCCGGTGTGGGCCAACCTTCTCCTAAAAGCGGACTGTCCGGACCCGACAACGTAGCGGTCTTAGCCGGATGCATTTTTGGTCCCGAAAACAGCCTTTCACTTAACTCTTGCTTGCTCGAACAAACGGCCATCCACGTTCCGCAGCGACAGCGGAAACCGCACGTACATCATCACAACCAGGCGGATGATCTCCGGTGATGAATTGAAGTAGCGGAATGGACTAGCTGGCTTGCGCGGTCCGTGCATTCCGGCGCCCTACCCTGCTCCTGTTACCGAATGGTGCATTTGCTCTAACGGTACCGCCGCCAACATCATGCTGTGCCGCAATCTACCCGCAGAATTGGCCCATGAATTGGTTTATGGCTAACAGCGCGTCAGGTTCATCCAGCATGGGGGCATGGCCCACCCCCGCCACCGTCACTGATTGCATGCCCGGGTGGTCATCAGCCATGCGGCCCAGCGTATTCTCGCTGAGGATGTCAGACAGTGCTCCGCGTACCGCAAGAACGGGAACATTCGCCAAGCCTTGCCACATGGGCCAAAGATCGTGGGGAACCACGCTGGGATTTGGCGATGCCAGACCCGCAGCGATAGCCGCGTCATAGGCCAGTTCCGGCACACCGTCTGCATTGCTGCGAAACAGCCGACGAGCAACGGCCAGCCACTGTGCGTCGTCATAACTGGGGAAGGCATAGCCATTGATGCGGCGGCAATATTCGGCAGCATCCTCCCAACTGCCAATCCGCTGAGCCGATCCGACATAGGATGCTATTCGGTCAAGGCCGGTCGGTTCGACCAACGGCCCGACATCATTGAGCACGAGGCCGCGAAAACCGTCAGGCCGCATCGTGGCCATGATCATGGCCATCAGTCCACCCATCGAGGTGCCGATCAGGATAGGCCTTTCAAGGCCAAGCCGGTCGATCAGGCCCAGCATGTCGGCACTGTAGGTGGTTGGCAGATAATTGGCTGGTTCGGGGTCATAATCCGAAAGCCCGCGACCGCGCTGATCAGGGACAACCAGCTTGAACCGGCTGGCCAGATGACTAGCCAGCCCTTCAAAATCGGCCGAGTTGCGTGTCAATCCGTGCATCATCACAATGGCAGGACCATCGCCGGGGTAGACCCGGGAATATAATTGGAGGCGCTTGTCGGCAGACGGAAAGCGTAGTTCTTCGAATGCAGGCATTTCCTGACCCTTGTGTATGCAGTGTATTGATGCGCTATCGGGGCCATCGGACGTATGATGGTCCCGCCTTCGGGATTGAGTTAGAACTTGTACCTCAGCATCGCGGCTACCGCGCGCAGCGATCCCAATGTCTTGCGAAGCCTGTTTGCAAGGTTTTTGCCGCGGACGCAGGCTCGATATTGCTGCTTTACAAACATGCGATCAGTGAAACGCCCTGCCGGTTGAGCTGGGATTGTCGGCCCCGAAGGCAATAGAGGCGATCTCCGGCAAAAACGGGCATCATCCTTTTGCCCTCAGGCGATAAGCGATTGTTCAAAAAGAATATCACGCTCACCGCCTGACGAGGCCTGCTCAGAATTTTAGGCCTGCGGTCAGGAAAATCTGGCGCGGGTTGCCGTAGAATGCGGTGACGACACCTTCACGACCGAGCGATGAGATCAGCGCACCGCCGCCGGTCAGGCGCGGTGAGCCGTCGGGATTGACCGACAGGAACTGATAGCCCGAAGTCTTATACCGCTTATTCGTCAGGTTTTTGCCGTGCAGCCCAAGCGAGAAGCGGTCATCGTCCGAGGTCCAGACCAGATTGGCATCCCACAACGAATATCCCTTTTGATCGAGGAACGGGCTGGGCACTTCAAACTGGTTGGTTTTGCTGCGGAACGACAATGTCGATGACGCGTTGATCATGCCCGATGCCGCAGCGAAGCTTGCGCCCAATGTTGCCGAGCCGGTCCATTTCGGAGTGTTCTGGATCGCGCGGATATTGGCGACATCATTGTTGAACGCATCGATAAAGCGGACATACTTTGCATCGATATAGCCGAGCGTGCCGCCCAAGGTGATCGCCGATCCTTCGCCGGCAAAATCGCGGGCCAAGGTGGCAGTCGATTCAAACTCGATGCCCTTCATCCGCGCTTTCGCCGCATTGGTGGTAACGCCTATAAAGGTATCATTGATGCCATCGCCATTGGAATCAAACCCTGCTGATCCCGGGATCTGCACATTCTGGTAATCCGAATAGAAACCCGTCAGCGCCAGTCGCAAACGGCGATCAAGCATCGATGCTTTCCAACCGAGTTCATAGGTTGTGACTTTTTCTGGCTCAAAGCTTAGGAATTCATAGATTTCGTCATAGCTGCGGATGCCGTCGCGGTTCAGGTCAGGCGCCGCTGTGGACAGACCACGCGGATCGAAACCGCCGCCTTTGAAGCCTTTGGAATAGGACGCATACAAAGTGTGATCAGGCGTAGGCTTAAACGTCAAAGACGCACGCGGGGTGAATTCCTTAAAGCTTGCATCGCCAACAAAGTTCGATGTCGTCGCGGCGATGAATGGTGTTCCGCCGAACTCAGCCGAAGTGCCAAATTTGGTCTGGCGTAGGATCGTCGCGTCGCGATTATCGACAGTGTAACGACCGCCCAGAGACAAAGCCAGTTGTTCGGTGAAATCATAAGTGAAATCGCCGAACACCGACCATGTGTCGGTCTTTACATTGCCCGATGTATAGGCGTTGAGATTGGCAAGCGTGGTGCTTAGCAATACGTCGAACGAAGTGATCGCTTGCGCATCGAGATAATAGAAACCGATTAAGCCGTTGAGCTTGTCGCCTTCGTACAGGATTTGAAATTCCTGGCTCAGCTGCTCATTCTTATACAGGCCGGGAACATCGACGTCGGCGGAGGGCAAGGCGTCGAAATCGATCGGGCCAAAGGTTGTATCCTTGCGCCACGAACTGATGCTGCGCAGTGTGACTGTGTCGGACAGGTTGACCGTCACATTCATCGCAAGACCGTACGCTTTGATATCCTGTTTCGGATTGTTCAGTCCGCCTCGCGTGTCATAAACGTTTGCAAGAACAGGCGTTGCCGTAAGGAGGCTGGTGATCAGGCGGTGGCCACCGCGCTGGCTGGATTTATCGCGGGTATAATCTCCCGATATGCGGATCAGCACAGGTTCGTCATTCCCGCCAAATTCGACGGTCCCACGTCCGGCCCAGATGTCCTTGTTATAGTTTTCAAGGCCAGTGGTCAGATTGTCGCCAAAGCCGCCACGGCTCAACCGCGCAACCGAACCACCAACGCGGAATTTATCGCCTATTGGCGCGCTGACGCTAACAATGCCATCGGCCTGTTTGTAGCTGCCAATGGTTGCGCGGGCCTTTAGTTCAAAATCATCTGGCAGTTGGCGGGTTACGTATTTGACAGCACCGCCGATGGTGTTGCGGCCGTAAAGCGTGCCCTGCGGCCCGCGCAGCACCTCTATCCGTTCGACATCATAGATATCGAGCACGGCGGCCTGGGGACGGTTGAGATAGACATCGTCGAGATAGATGCCGACGCCCGCCTCAAAGCCGCCGACCGGATCCTGCTGACCCACACCGCGGATGAACGCCGACAGCGTCGAGTTGGTCGCGCGCGAATTTTCAAGCGTAACGTTGGGGGTGGTTTCTGAGATCGCGGTGATGTCGATGGCACCTGATTGCGCCAGCGCCTTGGCCGAATAGGCGGTGATGGCAATCGGAACGTCGAGCAGACGTTCCTCGCGGCGACGCGCGGTAACGTTGATCTCATCACCAACCTCACCTTCGTAGGCAATTTCCTCCTGTGCTATGGCCGGGGCAGCAATTACCAGACCGGGAGCGGCAATACTCGCCAGTAAAGCAGCACGAACAATCGAGTTTCTAGACGATTTCATTGGTCACTCTCCTCCAAACAAAGCGGATCTTACCCCGTCTCAAACCAGCCCATAATGAAAGATGAACCATATTTCAACTTGAGGTGAAAGGATGCTGGAGAATGTCGGCCGAACGTGGCATATCGGCAACAATGACGCTCGCTTCCAAAACACCTCGCACCGACCGGGGGCGCAAAACGTTGCGCCTTTTGTTGGACGCCGCTGCCGCCGAATTCGGCGAGAAGGGATTTCATGAAAGTTCGGTGGTCAGCATCACCATGCGTGCAGGCGTCGCGCTCGGCAGCTTTTACACATATTTCGATTCGAAGGACGCTGCTTTCCGCGCGCTGGTCAACGATATGAGCGCGCAGATGGCAATGATCGGCGCAACCACGACCCAGGGAGCCAAGGACGCGCTGTCGGGCGAACGGGCGGTGCTGGCGGCATTCATCGCCTTCGCTCGCACCCACAAGGAGTTGTACCGCATCATCGACGAGGCTGAGTTCGTCGATGCCGCGAGCTATCGCCAGCATTATGAAAGCACCGCGAAACGGCTTCAGGCACGACTCGCAGCCGGATCGGCGACAGGTGAACTGCGCGAAGACATTGGCGAGATCGAAGCCTGGGCCATGATGGGAATGAATGTGTTCCTGGGGCTGCGCTATGGCGTGTTGAGCGAAGATGGCGACCCCGCTGACATTGCCGCCAAGGCGAGTCGTTTGTTGGGATATGGACTGAAAGCCTGACCTGAATGTCGAGCGGGGTGCTGTCAGTCTAATCGCAACTCGTCTCCGATTGGCGGAGGTATAGCTTTGGGATCGAGGCTTTAGCTCATGAGCGATTGCCACTCAGCCAGTGCGGCCGAGCGGCGTTGCTTGTAAGTCTGTCGATCGACGAGGTGGCGTTCCTGGTTGAAGTGGTTGTGGACGTTGGCATGGACCGAGGCGAACTTCTGCAGTGTCTTCATCCTTCGAAACGGTGCTGTCAGGTCTAATCGCAACTCGTCTCCGTTTGGCGCACGAATAGCCAAAGTGACCAACCTCACGCGGCGAGCGACTGCCACTCGGCCAATCGCGACGCCGCGGCTGGACATTTGACGGCCTGGTAGCGCACGTAGTGCGCATCGAAGGGCATGCAGTGCACTCCACCAGCCCTCAGACTGCAAACCGACCCAAAAGCCGCGCACCAGCCTTGCAGTGGAGAAGCCGATTGCGGTTATCAGTTACCTCACGGCTTCGTGACTGTCACCTTGAGGAAGGTTGCAGGAATTTCGGTCTTGTCCTCACCTGCAAGGTTATGCTGTTCAAATAGCTGGGTCAGTTCTTTCTCCAGCTGATCAGCCTTACCGTCCTTCGAGGCCGCCTCGAACGCATTCATCGTGGGGCCGTAATAGTGTTTGAAAGTCTGCAACAACTCGCGCGGCGGTGCGGGACTCCGAAACACATAAGTCGCCCGTTCGCAAACGACACTCTCGACAGGCATGCCAGCTGCCCCGAAACGCGCTTGAACGTTTTCCTCAACTCCCCACGTCACGGGGCTGATGAACCCCTCAGGCGGCGGCGGAGTGTAGGCGGCGCTCGTTTTCAGAACTTGCGCGATCAACGTTGGGTCGCCGGGAATCCAGTTCCCCATCACAATGCGGCCCCCACTGCGCGTGACACGCACCATCTCTTTCGCCACTTCGAACGGGCGTGGCGCAAACATTGCGCCGAAGATGCTGACCACAAGATCGAAACTTTCGTCGGCGAGATCGCGAAGATCTGACGCGTCGCCTTCCTGAAATCGGAGGTTGTCCAGTCCAGCGGCAGCCGCACCAGCGTTGCCTGCCACAACGAGGTTTGCGGCGATGTCGACCCCCAGAACATTCGCCCCTCGCTTAGCTTCTGGAATAGCCGTTGTTCCATCGCCACAACCGAGATCGAGAACGTCGAGTCCAGGCCTCACACCAAGGCTTTCGACCAGCTCTTCGCCGGACTCCCGCATCGTAGCGGCGATCCTGGTAAAATCCCCTTTCTCCCAAAGCGCCTTGTTCGGATTCATATATTGGCCACCCTGTCCTGAGACCGCTAAACTTATCGCTTCACGCATGAGGAGTCTTGTGGATTCTGCAGCTGCAGGTATCCAAGTCCGCTAACCGCCACTTCGTCACCATCCAACTACCGCCGCTTTCGACAACATTGCGGACCTTGGCCTCGCTAGACATTTGCGGAACCCAAACGTAATGTGTCGGCCTCACGATTGGAGGACGAAGCCATGCCCCAGTTTGTTATTGAGCGTGAAATGCCCGGTGTGGGCCAACTAAGCCCTACAGAACTTCAAGGCGCGTCTCAGACCTCGTGTTCCGTTCTCCGAGACCTTGGGCCAGAGATCCAGTGGGTCCACAGCTACGTCACAGATAACAAGATTTACTGCGTTTACCGTGCACCCAACGAGCAGATGATTAAAGAGC
>JANOKC010000218.1:0-30295 GCA_031419035.1 Novosphingobium sp.
GGGAATTCCATCCGCTCCAGCACGATCGGGAAACGTTCAGCACACAGCGTATCGCCAGTGGTGGTTTCCTTCATCCCGGCCAGCGCGATGATGTCGCCGCAGAATGCCTCGTCAACGTCCTTACGTTCGTTGGCGTGCATTTCGAGCATCCGCCCGACCTTTTCCTTCTTGTCCTTGACCGAGTTCAGATAGGTACCCTTGGTCAGCACGCCCGAATAAATCCGGATGAAGGTAAGGCTGCCCACGAACGGATCATTCATAACCTTGAACGCCAGCGCGCTGAACGGCGCTTCGTCGGTCGGCGGACGGCTGTCCTTCTCTTCGCTGTCCATCTTGACGCCCTGGACGTCTTCGATATCGAGCGGCGAAGGCAGATAATCGACCACGGCATCGAGCAGCGGCTGAACGCCCTTGTTCTTGAACGCCGAGCCGCAGCAGACCGGTACGAACGACTGATTGAGCGTGCCCTTGCGGATGCAAGCTTTCAGCGTCGCGACATCTGGCTCTTTGCCATCAAGGTAAGCTTCCATCGCATCATCGTCCTGATCAATCACCAGTTCGATCAGCTCGCTGCGATAGATCGCGGCTTCATCGGCAAGGTCAGCCGGAATCTCTTCATAGAAGAATTCAGCGCCCAGTGCTTCGTCTTTCCAGATGATCGCGCGATTGTTCACCAGATCGACCAGACCCTTAAGGTCGGCTTCCAGACCGATCGGAATGTACAGCACAGCCGGGTTGGCACCGAGCCGGTCAATGATCGACTGAACGCAGTATTTGAAGTTGGCACCGGTCCGGTCAAGCTTGTTGATAAAGCACATCCGCGGCACGCCGTATTTGTCAGCCTGGCGCCAGACGGTCTCTGACTGAGGCTCAACCCCGGCGACGCCATCGAAACAAGCCACTGCACCATCGAGCACGCGCAGCGAACGCTCTACTTCGATGGTGAAGTCAACGTGGCCGGGTGTATCAATAATGTTGATCCGGTGATCGTTCCAGAAACAGGTCGTCGCGGCTGACGTGATCGTGATGCCGCGTTCCTGTTCCTGCTCCATCCAATCCATTGTCGCAGCGCCATCGTGCACTTCGCCGATCTTGTAGGATTTTCCAGTGTAATACAGGATGCGCTCGGTCGTCGTGGTTTTACCAGCATCGATGTGAGCCATGATACCAATATTACGATACATCGAGAGTGGATGGCCGCGTGCCATGGGGAATTCCTTGAAAACGATGGGAAGAGCCGGATCAGGCCCCCGCCCATACAATTACTTCTGTGACAGCCGCGTGACTGCTTACCAGCGATTTACCAACGGTAATGCGAGAACGCGCGGTTGGCATCCGCCATCCGGTGCGTATCTTCGCGCTTTTTGACCGCATTGCCACGATTGTTGGCCGCATCGAGCAATTCTGCCGAAAGCCGGGCCGCCATCGTCGTTTCGCTGCGATTGCGCGCTGCGCCGATCAACCAGCGGATTGCCAGAGCCTGAGCGCGCTCGGGACGAACCTCAACCGGGACCTGATAAGTCGCCCCGCCAACGCGGCGTGAACGCACTTCGATCTGCGGCTTCACATTGTTCAGCGCATCGTGGAACAGCTGGATCGGGTCAGACTTGGCCCGCGTTTCCATGGTTGCCATCGCACCGTAAACGATGCCTTCAGCAACCGACTTTTTGCCATCGAGCATGAGGTTATTCATGAACTTCGACAGAATCTGATCCTTGAACTTGGGATCAGGCAGGATTTCCCGCTTCTCGGGACGACGACGACGTGACATCGTTAGAATTCCTTTTCATCGGGCCGTTGCGTTTTGCGCTATCGGCCGAGTAACCAGCAGGCTGGCTTATTTCGGACGCTTGGCGCCATACTTCGAGCGGCTCTGCTTGCGGTCCTTGACACCCTGTGTGTCCAGAACGCCGCGCAGCACATGATACCGCACACCGGGAAGATCGCGCACACGCCCGCCGCGGATCAGCACAACGCTGTGCTCCTGCAGATTGTGGCCTTCGCCCGGGATGTACGAAATGACTTCGCGCTGATTGGTCAGGCGAATTTTGGCCACCTTGCGCAGCGCCGAGTTCGGCTTCTTCGGGGTAGTGGTGTAAACACGGGTACAAACACCGCGCTTCTGCGGGTTTTGCTCCATCGCAGGGACCTTCGACTTGGCCTTCTGCGGAACGCGGCCCTTACGGACCAGCTGGTTGATTGTAGGCATTGAATCTCTTCACCTAGGTTGTGGTGCCATTGGCAAAACAGGCGAAGGCGATGTCGGAACTTCCCACACGGCGCGAACAGACCGGGAAAACCCCGCCGCGCACCATATGAGCCGAAAACGCTCCACCCGAATTACAAAAGGTACCGGGTTACTTTGACAGCTCAGACCGAGGAAAGACCTCTGACCGCACCGGCAATGTTCAGCTCTTTATATCCACACAAGGGTCAAACCCCGTCTGGAAGAGGGGGCCGTTAGTGCAGATCGATCGCAGGGTCAAGGGTCACTGCTTGTGTGGTAGTGGCTCAGTTTGAAATCAGCCCTGCCAATTAGCGCCAGCCGCGCTATATAGGATTAGTTGGCTGGGAAGGACACCAGCGGACCCTACGGTTTTTGAGGGCCTCTGTCTTGCTTTCGGGCAAGTATGTTCAAGATACACAAGGTCCAAGGGCCGTTCACCAGAGCGGAGGCAGTCAACGCTTAGGTAGGGATGGAATGACCAAGACACCCAAGCGCCCGCGCGATCCGAACCAGCTTGCGAAGCTCATGGTCGATTTTGCGACGGGTGAAGTGGACGAGAATGCGGACAAGAAATCACCTTTGTTAAATCCCCGGAAGAAGGGGAGAGGCGTCGGCGCTCGCCCGTAAGCGGATGATGTTGTAAGGATCTTCTGCGCGCCCACTCACTTTGTGCTTTGCCGCAATTTCGGTCAGTGCAGGAGCGCCCGTGTAATAGCGCCCCCGCTTCTCGCCATGCGGAATTAGCAGGCCTAGATCGCACATCTTGCGAAGGTCTCTGCTAGCGACCACGTCAGAAATGTCGTTTTCTTCCCGGTATCTTCCCGCCCTGAGGCGGTGTCCGAACGACGCATCTACGAGCGTCAATTCTGCGCGGTCAGGTAGGCCTAGGGCACTTGCTTTTGCGGTGACTTCGCCATAAACCTTGGCCAGCCAATTATTTCGTTTTACAAGAGTGTGGGCTTGCTGAAAGTGGGCCGTAAGGCAGAATTGCACCCAGGGGTGGGCGTCGTGTTCTGGATGCCACTTACCCTGTCCGACTTTGGCTAGAATATCATAATATGGCTGAGTGTTGCGTCCCAACCATTCTTCAATCGAAGAAAACACTGGGCTCACCGTCCCTTCCCGAGACAGCACGAGCGTTTGCAGCGCTCGCGCCATGCGACCATTCCCATCTTTGAACGGGTGGATCATGGTGAAATTCAAATGCGCCATGGCAGCTTTCACGATCACGTGACAATCGGACGGTGAATTTAGGTAAGTCACCAACTCCTGAATCAGGGATGGAACCAAGACAGCGTCCGGCCCCTCATAGACCCGCTCTTCCGTCGCCTCGTTCACCACATAGATGTCTCCGGGACGCCATCGACCCGGCATCTTTTTCAGGCTGTGCTGAAGCATCATGAAATGCAGGCTTCGAAGTAACTGCGGATGAAACTCAAAATGCTCATCTTCCGCGAGTTGAAGCACATAGGTCATGGCATTCCGATAGCCGAGGATTTCACGCCACGTTTCGGTGTTAGCATCCATAGGCTCTTCGTCCTCAATGGCCGCAACCACGTCATCCATCGTGGCGTGATAGCCCTCTATGCTGTTTGATCCCTGTATGGCTCGGGCCATGGAGTTTCGACGCAATAGCCCGCTCCATCTATGCGGAGTGTTCGAGATATGGTATTTTAGTTGCTGTTTTTGCTCCATAATTAGCTCTATGACAGCATTATCTTCGAGCAAAAGCTTGGGAGGTGGGTAGATGCTCATTAGATAATTTCCTTTCGTCTCTTATATAATTAGTAATTGACTTAGTGACAGTTGTCAAATTATATAATGTGCATGAACAGGCTAACAACCGCAGAGCGCGCTAACATCCTCCACCTTCTCTGCGAGGGTATGAGCATCCGCGCCATCACGCGACTGACTGGCGCAAGCAAGAACACCGTCGCCAAGCTGCTGATCGACGCTGGCAAGGCATGTGCCGCATACCACGATGCCAACGTGCGCAACGTGAAAGCCGCCCGTGTGCAGGTCGATGAAATCTGGTCGTTCACCTATGCCAAGCAAAAGAACGTCGCCACGGCGAAGGATGCCCCGGAAGGCGCTGGCGACACTTGGACTTGGACAGCCATCGACGCCGATAGCAAAATGATCCTGTCCTACCTCGTTGGCGGGCGCGATGCTGAATATGCCGTCGCGTTCATTCAAGACCTAGCCGATCGTGTAGCCAATCGCTTCCAACTGACCAGTGACGGCCTCAATGCCTATATCGGTGCAGTGGAAGACGCCTTTGGCGATGACATCGACTTTGCGCAGCTTGTGAAGGCTTATGGCAACGCCCCCGGCGCACCTGGCCGTTATAGCCCGCCAGAGTGCATCGGAGCCGCCAAACGCCGCGTTCGCGGGCGTCCCGACATCGACCATGTTTCCACCAGCTACGTCGAGCGTAGCAATCTCACCATGCGTATGCACATGCGCCGCTTCACCCGCCTGACTAACGGTTTCAGCAAGAAGGTCGAAAACCACGCCCATGCGGTCGCGCTGCACATGATGTATTACAACTTTGTCCGCATTCATAAGACGCTGCGCGTTACCCCGGCGATGGCCGCTGGCGTGTCAGAGAAGCTTTGGGAGATTGCGGATATTGCCAAGCTGGTAGAAGATGCCGAGGCCAAGCCCGCAAAGCGCGGCCCCTATAAGAAGATTTCAAACTGACCCACTACCGCTTGTGTCACCGGGTTGGCGCAAACCGAAGGCGTGGTTTAGCCTGCCCTCGCCGCCAGCCAGCGGCGCGTTGCAATTGCCACCGCCTTGGCCCGTTCGCCAATATCCGGAAAGCTCTCACGCAGGAGCTTGGATCGCAGCTCGATGCTGAGCGGAATATCTGGAGGCAATGCATCGTAGAGCGCACCTAGCGGCAGCCCGCCCTCGCCGCATTGCCTGCGCAAATCAATGGCGTCGATAATTATTGCATTGAAATCAGCGGGGTCTGGCCGCTCTGCCGGGGCATCGCAAAACTGGGCATATGGCAGGAGCGCGGCGGGAACCGCTGCAATGTCCGCGATTGCGCTGCCCGAACGGTCAACATGGATCGGATCGACCAGCAAGGCCCGCAGCGGATGGGCTACCGCATCAAGCACGGCCATGGCCATTGTCAGATTCTTGACCTCGGTGAAAATGCCGAATTCCAGCGCCACGCGCATCGCTGACCCCTCGGCATGCTCGCAAAGCGCCGCCAACTGCGCCGCCGTTGCACTCATGTCGGGGTTTGAGGATACGCAGAGGACATTCTTCGCCCCAAGCTCTTCCCCGATGTCGATACAGGCCTTGTGAACGTCCAGATTATCGCCCGGCTTGATCCAGATGACCTCGACATCGAGCAGCTCAAGACCAGTATCGGCTAGCGCCGAGCGTGTCGCTTGCTTCAGAGTTGCGGTCCATTTCTCTGGTTCGATCCAAAGACCGGTTGCATCAAACCCGCCTGCCGCTGCGGCCATGATTGTTTCAACCGGGCCGCAGTCCGGCACGATCCCAGAGGCGAAGGATATCCGGTTCACATCGAGCTTCCGCCATCAACCCGAAACTCGGCTCCAGTCGTGAAGCCAGCTTCGTCGGACGCAAGATAGACAGCCATGGCGGCGATCTCCTCGGGTATGCCGATGCGGCCGATGGGATGAACCGCAACCCAGCCGGCATAGACTTCATCTGGATTTGGGACTTGCGCCAGCACCTTATCCAGAATTGGGGTGTGAATCACGCCGGGATGGATCGAGTTGCAGCGGATTCCATAGCTACTGGTCGCACAGTGCATGGCGACCGATTTCGTCATGTGAGTGACCGCTGCCTTGGCGGCATTATAAGCAGTCAGACTGCCCGTTGCCCGCACCCCAGCTAATGATGACATGTTTATGATCGAGCCGCCGGTCGCCTTGGGATTGGCCTTCATGTTGGCCACCCCATATTTGCAGCCCAGAAACACGCCGATCACATCCACCTCAAATTCATGGCGGAACTGATCGAGCGTTAGCTCTTCAATCGAACCGAAAGTGGTGATTCCGGCATTGTTGACGAGAATATCAATCGGCCCGCCGCCTTCGAGTACACGCTTCCAATGATCTTCGAGCGAGACGTCCAACACCTCGAAACTGGCCTTGTTACCCAGCTCGATCGCCAGCGCCTGACCATTTTCGACGTCAATATCTGCAATGATGACGCTGGCGCCTTCCGCCACAAACCGGCGGACCATGGCATTGCCCAGGCCGGACGAACCTCCGGTAACAAGCGCTGTCTTGCCTTCTAGTCGCATCGCCATTCTCCCGCCCGGCCGTTAGTTCGCCAGTTCCGGGTCCTCTCTAGCAGACCGCTATCTGTGAAATACTCGCAGATTCAACAGGGAGGTACTGCATCGGCCAATCGGCAGCATTAATCCCTTGTTTGAGCTTTTTGGCTATTTTGCGCTTTCCGAATTGAATGAGCTGACTGTGAAAACTTCGCCCGATCTGATTTTGCCACCATCCAGCATTGAAAAGCTGGCGGACGCCTACCCCGTGTCCCCGGCCGTGCTGAGTCACGGATTGGCTGATCATCCACTGTTTGCGATAGATATTCTGGCCAAGGCCGCCTTGCGGATGATGCCGGACAACGTCGAACGGCGGCAAGCACATACTGCCAACGGCGAGGGTTTTCCTCATGTCGCGCAAAGTGACGTGCCGATCGATCAGGTGATCATGGATATTGCCTCCAGTAGCAGCTGGGTCATGCTTCGGTTTATCGAGCAACTGCCCGAATACCGTGATTTGCTAAACGCGATAATGGCTGAGCTTGGCCCGGTCATCAGGCCAGCCACTGGACCGGCAGATTCGATGCGGGGGTTTGTGTTTATTTCTGCCCCAGGCACCCTGACCCCGCTCCACTTCGATGCTGAATACAACATCCTGTTCCACATCCTTGGGGACAAGGAGTTCGCCACCTATCCGCCCCGCCCGCCTTATCTGCTGGCCGAGCTGGAGGAATCCTATCATCTGAGGGGCGAAAGCCTTCTTCCGATGAACGATAGCCATGCTGGGAATGAAATGATCCATCCCCTTGCGCAAGGCGATGCGCTTTTTGTGCCCTATGCGTCGCCGCACTGGGTCAAGGCAGGGACGCAGCCGTGCATTTCACTGTCGGTAACATGGCAAAGCCAATGGAGCCGCCGCAACGCCGATGCGCTGTTGCTGAACCACAGTTTGCGGCAAAGGGGCATTGCGTTCTCGCATCCCCCCGCCTGGCCCGGCTCGTCGATCTGTCGCTCGTTGCTTTACCGCAGCGCCCGCAAGCTGGCATTGTTGTGATTATCTCGAATCTAGCCCCCAGCCCAAACGACTTTGGATCAACTGACGCCAAGCTGTCGGCACCGGCGTCGCCGCTTGGGCCGGTGCATGCAGTGCTGCGCCGATATTCGGAACTCAGCCTGGATGATTATGCCCGCTGGGCAGAGCTGACCCAGATTGCCGGATCTGCCAATGTCTTTGCCAACGACTGGTTCATGGCCGCAGCGCTTGAATTCTGCGATCAGGATCAAGACGTGCAGCTGGTGATCGTTACGGCGCAAAATGGACGATGGATCGGATTGTTGCCCTTGGTAACAAACACCAGCTTTGGCCAGTTGCCGATCAAAACCGCCCAAGTCTGGGCGGCAACGAACCAGTTCCTGCGAAATCCACTGGTCCTGCCGCAGGCTGAGGGTGCCTTTTGGACCGCAGTGCTCAACCTGTTGGACGAAGAACCGAGCGGGATTTGGACGCTTCACTGCCCTCAATTTGCGCGCAACGAGGCAGTTTGTGAGGCGCTTGCTGCACAATGCGCCGCAGAAGGGCGTTCACTTTTTCGGCTCAAGGAATACAGCCGCTCGGCCATAAACCGGAAAGCGACCGATATTGCCCAAACTGCCCAACTTGATAAGTCCCAACGCAAACTCGCAAGCCGGTTGCGCAGCCAGTCGGCTCGGCTGGCCGCTGATCACGGTGCCACCAGCATCGTGCTCCATACGGCAGGCCATTCTCCGGACGAATGGATCAATGACTTCCTGACGTTGGAGAGGTCCGGCTGGAAAGGCCAGGCTAGCAGCGCTTTGGCCTGCTTTGCTGCTACCGAAAATCTGTTCCGCACGGTTGTTCAGCGCGGTTCCGCTAACGGCACCGTCCGCCTCGCAACCCTGCGCATTGGTGACCGCCCGATTGCCATGGCAAATTGGTTCATCACGGGCCAGCAAGGCTTCGGTTTCAAAATGGCCTATGATGAGGCATTTGCAGCTTATGCGCCCGGCCTGCTTTTGATGCAGCATGTGGCTGAGCTGGTTGGACAACAGCCAGTGCTTGAATTTGACACTTGTGGGGCGCCGGATGGCCAACACTACAAGCACATCTGGCCTGATCGCCGCGAAATGCTCGATTTCGCGATAGCCATTGGCCCGCGCTGGCGGCGGACGGCTTTTGGTGTTCTGATGGCGTTGCGCCGGGGCTGGCAGCGGATCCCGCGCCGGAAAATCAGCAAGGCCTAGAGGCTGAATGGCACCCGCTGCGCCAGCCGGGCTCGCCAGACGGCAATATTAGGATGGTCGTCACTCGCGTTGACCTTCAGAACGCGAGCGAAATCCGCAGCGACCCCTGCTGTGATGTCGGCCACCGAGAAGCCACTTTTGGCAACATAATCCCTACCCTCCAGATGCCCGTCAAAGCGGTTCAGAAAGTCCATCAGCCTGGCCATTCCGCGCTCGGCAAGCGCGGGAATCTGTTCATAGTTCACCGGTCCCGGCAACGCGCGGCCCTTCATAGCGGGCGCGGTGTTGCGCATCGCCTCGGCAATCGCGCCTAAGCACTCCAACTCGATCTTGCTGTTCCAGCTCGCGATCTCGGCCTTGTCCAGCGGTGTGGTGCCAAGCAGCGCGGGAGAAGGATAGGCAGCCTCGGCCCAGGCAGCAATAGCGGCATTATCTGTCAGCACCGCCCCATCTTCGAGCGCAAGCGCCGGGACAGTGCAGGCCGGATTGATCGCCCGAAATGCGTCAGAGAGCTGCTCTCCGGCAGCAAGATCGACCATCCTGACCGCATGGATGATGCCCTTTTCGGCTAGCAATATGCGCGCGCGGCGCGGACTTGGGGCGCGGGCGAAGTCGTAGAATATTGGCATGGTCGCTCCTTCTTCCCTGGCACCCTATCACACCGCCGATCAATTGCGATTCAGGACTGGTTGACGTTACGGAATCCCGGCTTTCATCGTGCGTTCATAAGGCGAGGTGTTATCTGAAGGCCTTGGTCGCTCCGGCGACTCATCGGCCGGACGCCCCCATCGAGGAAGGGACGGTCTATGGCTTATGTCAGTGCAAACAGCGTCAACTCCAAAGCGATCACTCTGGGTGCTGTCGCGCTGCTCCATATCGCGGCGGGCTATGCGCTGGTCAACGGGCTGGCTGGTCCGATCCTGAAGATTTTTGTGCCCCCGCCGCTGGCCGGATATCAGATCCCCAATCGGCCTACACCGCCACCTGAGCCGCCCAAAGGCGATGTGAAGCCAGACAAAAGCCAACTCACCACAACAGCGCGGGGTCCGATCGTCAACAATGGGCCAGTGGAACTGTTCCCAACCGGACCAATCGAGCTGCCGCCCGGCACTGGCGGTATTGGCGAGGTTGAGTTTCCCCAGCCGCTCCCCAGGCCGCTACCCAGCTTTTCCAGCAAGTCTGCCAAGCCACTGGGCAGCCCCGGACTCTGGGTGACACCCAATGACTATCCGACTTCCGATCTACGGCTTGACCATGAAGGGGTGACTGGCTTTCGTGCCACAATCGGTATTGATGGCAAAGTTACCTCGTGCGAGATAACTACGACCAGCGGCTGGCCGGGTCTTGATCGGGCCGCCTGCCAGAAAATCACCGCCCGCGCCCGGTTTGAACCAGCCAGCGATCCCAGCGGTGCGATAGTTCCTGGAACCTATCGCAATTCGGTGCGCTGGGAGATCCCAGACTAGCCGCCAATTGACCGCCCGCTCTGGGGTAGTGACCATCCCGGACGGGCGTGTTAGCCTGCGATATGGGGTGGAACTGGATCAGGTCACTTTTGCTTGTCACCGCGCTGGTAGCCACCCCGGCGCTGGCACAGGATCAAGTGCCAGTGCAGGCCGGGGAACAGTCCCCGCCAGCAATGGATTTCATCTGCCATGAGGAAATGGTCTGCACCAATGCTGATGGCGAGGTCGAAGTGCGCGACGAAGCCTGGATCAAAGGTGATCGGCGCGATAATCAGGGCCTGATGATTGACGATGATATCACCCTGCTGAAAGAGCGACTTGGCAAGGAATCTCGCTTTCGCTTTCCCGATAACCAGCGAAAGCAGGACAGTTTTGTTGCCGATAGATTGGACGCTGCGGAAGGTCGGCTGCTCAATTTCGTGCTGGGAATGGAAGCGAAGAAAAAATCTGTGGTAAGGGCCAGCGGCGGTCGGCCGGTTCTTGTTTCTAGTGCGCCGTTCATTGCCCAAATCCGCTATCGCGACAGTCTTACCACCCGCCAGATGCCGGACTTTGCAAACACCAGAACGTTTGGCGTCCGCTGGGAATCACGCCATCGCTGCGGCGGCACATTGATTGCCCGAGACTGGGTGCTCACCGCGGCACATTGCGTCAACCCGGATGAGATCAAGATCGGCCTTGCGGTCCAGCTTGGGGTCAGCGACATTTCAACCTCGCAAGGGATGCAGGTCAATGTCGAAAGCGCTGTGATCCATGGCGGTTATGACCACCGGAATATCTACGCCAACGATATAGCCCTGCTTCACTTGGTCCCCGACCAGCGACCGCGCGATCAGCGCAATGTTCGAATTGCCGCGCTCTACAAGAAGCCACTACAGGATGAGGTTATGGTTAGCGCAGCTGGCTGGGGCCGGATCGACGATGACCGCCGCGCCGAGGTAAACGCAACCGCGCTGCTGCGCCGCGCCGAAATGCGCACCCTCGCCAACGGCCAATGCGCCGGCCGAGGTGGCTATGAGCCGGTAACGGTTGAGTTTTCGGCAGGTGACAAACGGATCGTGCGGCGAGTCCATCCGCGCGTGGTCTGCGTCTTTGGTGAAAACATGAAAACCTGCAACGGCGATAGCGGCGGGCCACTATATTTCAGTCGCGGCTCGCCGCATCTGGTCGGGATTGTTTCTTGGAACAAGCGCGGCTGCCATGTAAACAGCGATGACAGTCCCGGACTCTACACCAGAGTTGAGCCCTACCTGTTGTGGATTGAACAGGCGAAGAAGCTGACGCTGAAGCCCGGTGAAACACGGCGGCTGGCCGAATGATCCGCCTGATCCTTGCCGCAATTATTGCTGCATTGATGCACGCCTTGCCTGCGCAGGCCGAAGCGCTGCAGCCTGGACGGATCGAACCGTTCGATGTTCGGACGCAGGATCGACCCGCGCTGGGCTGGCTTGAGCAATGGCTGGCCGACAACCAACCCGACGATCTTGCCGCGCATGATTTTTCCATGGCCTATGCACTTTCCGCATCAGAGCGGAGACATACCCGTGACGCGGCGCCAGAGGGGGATCACCAAGCCCCTAACAACGTGGCCTACCAGCTTGTGCAAAGCCATCTCGGCAAGATCGGCTATATCGCCGAGGTCCGCTGGGCAGCAACGCTTACCAATGTCGAGGTTCCCGGGATCGACGATCCGGCGCGCCCGCGCTGGCAGACCCGGCACCTTTGCGCCGGTGCGCTGATAGCGGCTGACTGGGTGTTGACCGCTGCCCATTGCGTCAGCCCTGCCAAGCTTGCCGCCGGGATCGAAGTGGCACTGGGCACCAGCGATCTGGCCCGCGATGATGGGCTGGCGCGGCCAGTAGACCGGATCGAACTTCACGTGCATGCAGGCCTTGCCTTGCTGCACCTGAGCGGCTCATCAGGCGGATATGCCGAACGCGGGATTGACCCTGCCGTATTAGGCCCAGAAGAAATGACCCCGCTGCCCGAGGCTGACAGGTATGCTCCGCTGCACTCGTTCAGCGTGCTTGGCTGGGGCAGCCATACCACAGCAGCCGGGCGGGCCATCGCGCCATACCGCTACAGTGTGGTCAAAGGCCATCCTATGTTTGACTGCGGGTTTGCCGAAACTGATGGAATTCCGATCTGCCTGACCAACAATTCGCTCAAGTTTTGCCGCGAAGACAGCGGCGGGCCAGTCTACCGCAATATCAAGCCTCAGGGCGCAGGTCTGACTGGCATCGTCAGCTGGGATCAACCGGACTGTTTCAAGCCACCAGTCTTAGCGGAATACGCCTTGCCCGCGGCGCCGATCATTTTGCTAGCACCGTATCGCGACTGGTTGAATCAGGTGACCGGACAAAAAGAAATGGGGCAAATAGAAATGGAGCAGGCTCGGGTTGTTCCGCAGCCTGCCCCATCTTGAATTGCAGTATTTGATTACATCTTCTTTGGCTGAACACCGCCTGTAGTAGATTGACCGTCAGTAGCAGCAGCCGGTTCAGCGGCGGCATCGGCTGCAGGAGCCGCAGCAGCATCCACAGCAGCTTCAGGCGCGGCGGCTTCAGGGGCCGCTTCAGTCGCAACTACTTCTTCAGTTGCTTCGGTCGCTTCTGGTGCCGGGCTGCATGCAGCCAGAGCCAGCGGAGCTGCCAGCATGGTCAGTATGGTGATCGATTTACGCATTGCTTTTCCCCCCTTCGGGATTGTTGGGATCTTCAGTCTACGCCAAGCCAAGCCGAGTCAGCAATCGGGAAAATTCAGGTCTGGTTCGAAGTGGATCAAGCAGTGGATCAACCTTGGCTACAACCAGCCCGCCATCGCCCAAAGCCAGCGCCTGTTGCAACTTATTGAGCGCTTCATCGATCTGTCCCCATTGCGCGTAAATCTGCGCCAATTGATAGCTCGCCGCATCGGTGAACTTTGCTACCAACCGATCGGCTGCAACTTGCGCTGCCTGACGATTGCCAAGCCGGTGCTCGGCAATCGCCATTCCCGTCCAGGCTATGATTTCCACAGGTTCGGCCTGAAATTCGCGCTTTGCATCCTCGAATTGGCCTAATTGAAGCTGGCTCAGTCCCGCATAAGAATGCGCCGTCCCCATCTTTGGATTGAGGGTCAGTGCCCGGCGACAGGACTCGATGGCTCCTTTGAAATCCTTCGCAAAGTATCGAACAAAGGCTTCCGCCCGGAAAACAGCGGGATTGAGCGGATCAAGTTCAACCGAACGCGCGATTGTCTCTTTGGCTTGCGGTGCCCAGCCTATTTCTGTGCAGTAGGCAGCATAAAGCAACATCACCGAAGCATCACCCCAGCCCAGTGCGCGGGCGCGTTCATTGGGTTCGCGCGCAGCCTTGAAATCCAGAAGTCCCTGCACCAGCACATAACCCAGGATCGATTGCGTCACCGCAAGGCGCGGGGCCAGTCGCACAGCCTCATGCGCCGAAGTAATCGCGTCCTCGGCGGCTATCCGGTACTCGCGTCCCCTGGCATAGTCCCCGGCCAGCAATACCTTAACCCGCGCCCGCAGCGCGTGCGCCTCGGCAAAACGCGCGTCGAACGCAATGGCTGCATCAAATTGCGCAAGAGCTGCCCGCAGCGATGCTTCGCCAGAACGGAGGTCATAATAGGCAATGCCGCGCAGATAGGCGTCATGAGCTTCCAGATTGCTCGTGCCGCCTATGCCCTGCTTGCGAGCTTGATCCGTTCCAGCAGTTTGCGCGGCCAGTGCTGCTGCAACATTGTCGGCAATATCACCCTGGATCGCAAAGATATCTGCCATGGGCCGATCAAACTGATCGTGCCACGGCGCAAAGCCGCTGTTCCCCTCGGTAAGAGTCGCCGAAATCCGCAGCTTGTCGCCCGAGCGCCGCACGCTGCCGCTAAGCAGAAAGGCCACACCCAGCTTGCTGGCCAGCGCTTCGGGCGAAACCGTGCTGGGATCGACCGAAGCGGCAGAAGTTGGTGCCAGCACCTTAAGGGCAGGATTGCGCGAGAGGGCGGTGCGAATTTCCTCGGCCAGTCCTTCGGCGAAATAGGCTTCGTCTGGTTCGTTACTAAGGTTGCGAAACGGCAGAACTGCGACGCTGTTGCTCGGCGCACCTGACCCGCCCAGCAGATTGAACCGCAACGCCGCTAGCGCAGCGGTTCCAGCGACAAGCACCGCGCCTGAGCCGATCATCGCCCGGCGGTTAAGCCGCAGCAAGCCCGATGGCTTATGCAGTTCTGCCGGACCCGGCTGGCCTGCCAGCACCGACACCGCGCGGATTACCCGCTGGAATTCCGGCGCAGCGGCATTGCCGCGCCATTTGGCAAGGTCAATCAGCTGGATCTGGCGAAACCCCAGCGGTGCCTCGCTCCCGTCAAGGCTCAGCGGAACCAGCCGACGCCGGGTACGGCCGACGGTGGCCTCATCGCAGACCCAATTAGAAGCGATCGAGGTTTTCGACCACAGCACCACCACCGCATCGGCGCCCTCCAGCGCCGCTTCAGTCGTGGGCAGGAACGTATCACCGCCCTCAAGCAACCCATCCCACCAGACCCTGAATCCGGCCTTCTCCAGTGCTTTGATGATGGGCAGCGCCCGCTTCTGATCGGCCCGCGAATAGCTGACGAAGAGGCTTAGCTGCTCTGGTGCCGGCTTTGCCTCGTCAGTGTCCATTCCAGCCCCACCTTGCTGCCAAATCTCAGGCCGCGCGAATACGGTGTAACGCGGCGTCTGCCCCGCTAGCAAGCGGATAGGGAATTCCCTTTGTTAGATCGTCTCCAGCAACGCCTGCATCGCTTGGCGCGCCCGTGTCGAAACGCGGCCTCCATCGAGCGGCTCAAGCAAAGCGCCGCCATCGATCATCACGATCAGCAGCGAAGCCATGTCGCGGCGCTCAGCATCATTGCAGATTGAAAGGCGCGATTCGAGCCAGAGTTGAAAGCCCTGAGTAATCGCATCGGCAATGGCGGCAAAGGGTTGTTCAGTCCGCGCGGCAGCTGCGGCCATCTCGCCCCAGCGATCCATATAGGGGCGAAGTTCCGCGCTGGCGGCCAGTTCGGCTACGCGGGCGTAAAGCGCTGCCGGAGCGAATTGTTGACCTTCAGGCAAAGCCGCCGTCAGGTGAAGCGTCATCGCTCCTGCAATCCGGCCCAGCACAACTTCCAGCAACTCCGCCTTGTCGCGAAAATAGTACAACAGCATCCGGTCGCTGGTGCCAACCCCCGCTGCCAGTTGGCGCAGGCTGGTCTTGCTCAACCCTTGCACAAGTACCCATTGCGCCAATCGCGCCTCAAGCGACGCGCGCTGTTCTTCATGCTTGCCCATTTCGGTCTTGTAGCATTCACTACACTAAGTTACAAATGTAGCATATGCTACAACGACTCGGGAGTTTGAACATGAACGCACGGAGTTTTGACGGCGGCGGTCGTCTTTCAGCGCAGCAGACTGCGATAATGGTGATTAGCGGAGTGATTGTATGGTTTGCAGCCGCGCTACTTTTGCATTGGCTTGTGCCAATCGGCGCGCTTGACGGAGCAATGCGCATCTTGACATATCTTCTGATTATCCCCGGCACCTTGCCTGTGTTGCTCGTGATGATCCGATTGGCCGATTTATCTGCCGCGCAGGTCGTTCCCGGCTTTTCAATGGGAACTGCAGCGGCGCTGCTGTGCGATGGAATCGCCGTTGCGTGGGCGCCCGGACTTTATGGCGCAAACCCCGATCATGTCCGGCTAGCCGCCGCTGTGATCCTGTGGGGCGCAGGTGTGGGGATCATACTTGCGTTTGCAGTCGCTTCCAGGAGGACGCGCGGTTGATACGGTTGGTCCGGGTAAAGCCAGACAGTCAGGAAACCGCGGCTTCCACTCCAGCCTTCTCTGCCTCACGAGTTTCGCGGGCCTGAGCGATCTCGGCGGCGCGTTCGGCCATGGCATCCCATGCCGCCGCTGAGCGCAAGGCGCGTTCGCGAACGTTATCAAGCTGGCTGCCCGCCGCCTCGGCCCGGGCCTCAACAGCGCGAGCGATGTAAAAGTCTTCTTGCGCCATTACCGAGGCTCCTTTCGGACCAAAAATCTAGTCCGGCCAAATGAATTGGCCGGACCGGGGGAGGACTTAACTCAGCCTATCAGGCCTGACGCAGATTCGTTGCGCTCATCTTGCCGCGACGATCTTCGGCCAGCTCATAGCTGACGCGCTGATCCTTCTCGAGGGTCTGCATACCCGCGGCCTGAACCGCGCTGATGTGCACGAAAGCGTCATTGCCGCCATTTTCCGGCTGAATAAAGCCAAAGCCCTTGTCTTCATTAAAGAATTTGACGGTACCAACGACGGCGGCAGGGTTGTCAGACATAGTGTATTCCTTGCGTGCGAACGTCCGAACGCCAGACGCCTTGGCCACGGGTAACAGGAGAAGGCTTGAGGGGCGTTTAGGCGCCTGAGACCGACAGAGGCACCGATAGCGCGTATTAGATGGGCGCTCTGTCGCAAAATTGCAAAGTATTCCTACGCTGCGGTTAGGAAGGCCACCAGTGCTTTGACTTTTTTCTGACGCCATTGCGGCAGCGGGGCAACCAACCAATAGCTCCGTCGGCAAGGCTCTGGTTCACCAATCTGGGCAATACGCCCTTGCGTCTGCCAGCTCTGCACCAGCAAACTCGGCACGCGGGCGCGCCCCAAACCTGCCGCCGCTGCTTCAAATGCCTGACCTGCATCACCGACAGTCAGCGCCGCGATTTCACCACCCTCGCCCGCCGGAACCGGATCACCCGGCCAGGAAATCCAGCCACCCTGGCCCACGGTGATTCGCCACGCATCACCCAAACCTATGCCTTCTAGATCGCCGGGCCCTTCTGCCCAGCGCACGGCGAGATCAAGATTGGCCTCGGTGAAATCGGCCTCCTCACCATCAACCAACGCAAACCGGACTTCGGGATTGGCATCACGGAAGGCAGCCAGCCGCGGGGCCAGCCAGGCAGCAAAGAAATCTCGGGGACTTGCGATCGTATAGACATGGCTTGATTGGCCAGCCTGGATTGCCTGCACCGCGTCCTCGAAATGGAGGAACCCCATGCGCAATGCCTCTAGGCCCGCAACTGCTTCATCGGTTAGCTCCAGCCCCTTGGGAGTGCGGCGAAACAAGACCACGCCAAGCATATCCTCCAGCGCACGGATCTGCTGGCCTACTGCCGCCGGAGTTACCGCCAGTTCATCTGCGGCCCGCGTAAACGACAGATGCCGCGCAGCCGCATCAAACACGCGCAAAGCGTTCAAGGGCAAATGTGTGCGTTTCATAGCTGGTCCGCTAGCCCGCCGTGGCCGGAGCCGCGAGCGGGAAATAGGGGATCGCCGCCTCAAACAGCGAACCGTCAGCCCGCCGGAACGTGTAAAAGCCTTCCATATTACCATGCGGCGTGGACAGCGGGCAGCCCGAGACATAATCATGGCTCTGCCCAGGCTCCAGCAGCGGCTGTTCGCCAACCACTCCATCCCCATCGATCAAATTGATCATGCCGCGCCCATCGGTGATCCGCCAGTGCCGGGTCAGCAGCTGAACCGGCCCAGTTCCGTCATTCTCGATCCGGATATGATAGACCCAGAACCACTTACCTGCCTCGATCCGCGACTGTTCGGGCAAAAAGCTCACCGCGACGCGCACAGTAACGCCTTCGGTAACGGCAGCATGCTGGAAAAGCTCTTTCATAGCCGCGCCAAGATAGCGACAGTTTTGCTCTGCGACAATCGGGGAGAGGGCAAGTTGCAGCGAATTGACGCATTGGCTTCCCTTTTTGGCTTTGTCGCCGTATGGGCGCGCATCTGAAGCAGCGCCTTTCGCTGTGCGCTGCGCCCAAAGGCCTCATACGCTGCTGGCCCAACCAATCGAGCACCCATGCCTTTTACCCAACTTCCCACCCCGCTGCGCGACGCGTTGGTCCAGCAGGGCTATGAAATCCCTACCCCGGTCCAGGCCGCCGTTATCGAAGCCGAAGCGATCGGCCGTGATCTGATCGTTTCAGCCCAAACCGGCTCCGGCAAGACGGTCGCCTTCGGCCTCGCCATGGCGGGTGAACTTATCACAGATGAGAATTTGGCGATGGTGAAAAGCCCGTTGGCGCTGGTGATTGCGCCGACTCGCGAACTCGCTTTGCAGGTCAGCCGCGAGCTCGCCTGGCTCTATGCCAAGACCGGCGCGCGGATCGCCACTTGCGTCGGCGGGATGGATGCCTCCAAGGAACGCCGCAATCTGAGCTGGGGCGCGGCAATTGTGGTCGGAACTCCGGGGCGCCTGCGCGATCACCTTGAGCGCGGCGCGCTCGACCTGACAGCGCTGCGCTGCGCGGTGCTGGATGAAGCGGATGAAATGCTCGACATGGGCTTCCGCGAAGACCTTGAGCAAATCCTCGACGGCACCCCGGATACGCGCCGTACGCTGCTGTTTTCGGCGACCATGCCAAGACCGATCGTGGCACTGGCCAAGCGTTACCAGCGCGACGCCCTGCGCATCTCGACTGTCGGTGATGATCGCGGTCACGGGGATATTATCTATCAAGCGATGGCGGTTGCGCCGTCCGATATCGAAAACTCGGTGATCAATCTGCTGCGCTTCCACGAGGCAGAAACGGCGATGCTGTTCTGCGCCACGCGCGACAACGTCCGCCATCTCCATGCCGGCCTTGTCGAGCGGGGCTTTGCCGCTGTCGCCTTGTCGGGTGAGCACAGCCAGAATGAGCGCAACTACGCGCTGCAGGCGCTGCGCGATCAGCGCGCCCGGGTTTGCGTCGCGACTGACGTTGCCGCACGCGGGATCGATCTGCCCAGCCTGAGCCTGGTGATCCACGTTGAAACTCCGCGCGATGCCGAAATCCTCCAGCACCGTTCGGGGCGCACGGGCCGGGCCGGAAAAAAGGGGACCGCTATTTTGATCGTCCCCTACCCGCGCCGCCGCCGGGTCGAAGGGATGCTCAAGACCGCGCGGATCGCAGCCGAATGGATTGCCGTCCCGACGCCTGAAGCGATCCGCGCCCGCGATGCAACCCGGATGCTCGAGGCTTTGGTGGCCCCGGTTGAAGCCAGCGATGTCGAGCGTGAGATCGCCGGCCAGATCATGGGCAGGATGTCCGCCGAAGAGATCGCCCTGGCGCTGGTGCGCGCCCACAGTGCTCGCCTGCCCGATCCTGAGGAACTGCTCCAGTTAGGCCAGGGTGGCCGTGATGGCGGTCGTGATGCTGGCGGACCCGAGGCCCACCACCGCGCCGGATTTGAAGATGTCGTGTGGTTCAAGATGGACATCGGACGCAAGCAAAACGCCGATCCGCGCTGGATCCTGCCGCTGCTATGCCGCCGGGGCCACATCACCAAGAATGAGATCGGCGCGATCCGTATTGCTGCGACTGAGACCTTCTTCCAAGTTCCCCGTACCGTGGTCGGCAAGTTTCAGGCGGCCCTTGCCCGAACGGCCGTGCCCGGCGGCGAGGATGAGAGCGGGATCACAATCGAACTGTCGCCGGAAAGTGGCGGCGCTACTCCCACCGGCGGTGGGCGCGACGGGCCACGCGAACCTCGCCGCGATGGACCACGCCAGGCCCGCCACGACGGACCGCGTCAGGCCCGCAGCGATGGACCGCGCGAAGTCCGCGGTGATGGGCCGCGTGAGCCCCGCCGCGAGGCTCCGCGCGAGGTTCGCGGTGACGGACCGCGCGAAGCTCCTCGCCGCGCCCAACTCACACCCAGCGACAAGCCACACGCAAAGCCACGCGAATATGACCGTAGCAAGCGTCCTAGCGCTGGCGGACCTGGCAAAAAGCCGCCCTTCCGCCCGCGCTCCAGTGACGCTGGCCCCGGTCAGCCGGGCGGCGCGCCCTATCGGGCCAAGCCCTTCCCCAAAGGCCCCCGCCCGAAATAAGGCCCCACGGTAATGGTCCGTATTCTGGTCGATGCTGACGCCTGTCCGGTCAAGGAAGAGGTCTACAAGGTCGCCTTTCGCCTCGCGGTTGCCGTCACCATCGTCAGCAACAGTCCGTTCCGGGTGCCGCTGCATGAACTGGTGACCCGGGTGGTGGTCAGCGACAGCTTCGATGCTGCCGATGACTGGATTGCCGCAGCCTGTTCGGCTGCATCGGTGGTGATCACCGGCGATATCCTGCTGGCCGACCGCTGTCTCAAGGCCGGTTCGCAGGTGCTGGGTCACAATGGCAAGCCGTTCACCCTCGCCTCGATCGGCAGCGCCATAGCCACCCGCGCGATCATGGCCGATCTGCGAGCCGGAGGCGATATTATCGGCGGCGGGGTAGCCTTCAGCAAGGTCGATCGGTCACGTTTTCTGTCTGCGCTCGATGAAGTGCTGGTCCGGCTGAAACGCAGCTAGAGTCCGGCTGCTTTAAGGGCCCGCTCAAGGTCTTCGATCAAATCCACGGGATCTTCGAGGCCCACATTTACCCGCAGCAGCCCTTCGCTCACGCCCATTTCAGCGCGGACTTCGGCGCTGACCGAATAATGCGTGGTTGAGGCCGGGTGGCACATGAGCGAGCGGGAATCACCGATATTGTTTGAAATATCGATCAGTTCCAGCCCATCAAGCAGCGCATGGGCCTGCGCCCGCCCATCCAGTTCGAAGGCGAAAATCGAACCGCAGGCGTCCATCTGCGTCATGGCAAGATTGTGCTGCGGGTGGCTGGGAAGCCCGGGATGGAGCATCCGCGGCACGCGCCCTTCAAGAAATTTCCCAATTTTCAGAGCATTTTCGCTCTGCTTCTTCACACGCAGGTCGAGTGTTTCAAGCCCCTTGAGCACCACCCAGGCATTGAACGGCGAGCAGTTTGGCCCGGTATTCCGCTGAAACGGCAGCAGCTTGTCATTGATAAATTCTTCGGTACCGCAAACCGCGCCGGCCAAGACCCGTCCCTGCCCATCCATCAGCTTGGTCGCCGAATAGGCCACCACATCCGCGCCGAATTCCAGCGGGCGTTGCAGTGCCGCAGTGCAGAAAGCGTTATCTACCACGCTGGTGATCCCAAATGATCGGGCTAGGCCGCAAACAAATGCCAGATCGACGATATCCATCGTAGGATTTGCCGGGGTTTCAAAAAAGAACACCTTGGTATTGGGCCGGATCGCGGCTTCCCAGGCGCCATTGTCACGCGCATCGATGGTGGTCGTCTCGATCCCGAAGCGCGGGAGCAGGCTGTCAATCAGCCAGCGGCACGAACCGAAAGCGGCGCGGGCGGCAACCACATGATCGCCCTGGCTCAACTGGCAAAGTAGCGCCGCGGTCATCGCTGCCATGCCCGTAGCTTGGGCGCGGCAAGCCTCGGCCCCTTCCATCAGCGCGATGCGTTCTTCCAGCATCGCCACGGTCGGATTCTGGAGCCGGGAATAGGTCATCCCGTCAGCCTCGCCGGCAAACCGCGCCGCTACAGTGGCGGCATCGTCGTAGCTGTAGCCCGAGGTCAGGAACAGCGCCTCGCTGGTCTCACCTTGCTCGCTGCGCCACGTCCCGCCGCGCACGGCCTGCGTGGCAGCGCGCCATTTGCGGGTAATCGAGCGGTCCTGTCCGGTGGTGCGTTTCATGGTTCAGGCTGTAAGTGCGCTGCAACCATGGTGCAAGTCCATTGCACTTGGCCCGGTCCGTCACTATCCGCGGCAGTAATGCGCACACCCTTTACCCAGGAGAAAGACCCGGCCGACTGGTGCGCGGTGATCGCGGTATTTTTCCTCGCAGTGGTCTGGCACCGGTTGGGGATACCGACCAAGATCACCTTTGACGAAGTGCACTATGTCCCTGCCGCACGGGCGATGCTGGCTAATCTCTCGGTCAACCCTGAACATCCGTTGTTGGGCAAAGAATTGATCGCTGCGGCGATTACTCTGCTCGGTGACAAGGCACTCTATTGGCGGCTTCCAACAGCGCTGCTCGGTTCATTCGGACTATTCGCCTTTGCGCGCGCCATGTGGTTTTCCAGCGGCAGCCGGTTCGCAACAATAGCGGCCATGCTGCTGCTCGCCACCAACTTTGGCTGGTTCATCCAAAGCAGGATCGCGATGCTCGACATGGCGATGGCAGGTTTCGCGATGGTCGGACTGTGGATGCTTGCTGCGGCCCTGCGCAGGCCAGAACAAGGGCGCTGGCGGCTGGCGCTGGGGGGGATGTTCCTTGGCCTTTCGCTCGGCGCGAAATGGAGTATCGCCCCGGTGCTGGTGATGCTCGGTCTCATTTTCTTATGGCTGAAGATCAGAGACAATGGCCGCCATTTCCTGACCGCAAGCAGCGGCGGACCAGTGCCGGGAATAGGTTTGATCGAGGCAGGCTTCTGGCTCGGGGTGCTGCCGCTTTCGGTCTATTGGCTGACCTATTGGCCCGCGTTCTTCTATGCGACGGACGCGATCAATCCGTTCGATCCGATCGGTCATCACCTGCATATGCTGGAACTGCAGGGCAGCGTGAAGAAGCTCCACCCCTATCGCAGCGTCTGGTACGAATGGGTGGGGAACTGGCGGGCGATCTGGTATCTTTATGAAGAGGTTGACGGCGCCCAGCGCGGGATCGTGCTGATTGGCAATCCCTTCACCATGCTGGCAGGGCTGCCCGCAGTGCTGTGGTGCCTGTGGGCCGGTTTGCTCCGGCGGCGAAATGATGCGCTGGCTTGCGCGGTGCTTTACCTGGTGACGCTGGGGCTGTGGATTGTCTCCAGCAAGCCGATCCAGTTCTATTATCACTATCTGCTGCCCGGCGCTTTCCTGATGGCCTGCTTCGCCCTCGCGCTAGATGACATTTGGAAGCGGGGACAGCGCTGGCTGCCCCTTGGTGTTCTTGCGGTGAGCGCCGGGATGTTCCTCTATTTCTACCCGATCATCTCAGCCGCAGCGCTCCACAATGGCAAGCAAAGCTTTGCGCAATGGATGTGGCTGGATAGCTGGCGTTGATCGTCATCCCCGGCTTGACCGGGGATCGGGGACCGCTGCCCTCATCATTCCGCCCTCGCATCGACGAGGCCAGCGGTCCCGGGTCGGGCCCGGGACGACGCGAAACTTAATACTTGCCCCACACGAACTTCGAGCTGAGCGCGAAATTCCACACTGAGCCGATCACTATTCCGGTAATCGCCGCTGGATATTCGTGGAATCCAAACCGAACCAGCACGGCGGCAACACCGACGTTGGCGAGCAGTCCGACCGAGCAAGTCAACGCAAACCTGGCCCAACCTCGGGCCAAAGCCGAAAAGCCGGTCAGCCGCTTGTCGGCATAGGTCAGTGAATTGTTCAGCACGAAGTTGAAGCTCATCGCCACCAACGCGGCGACGGTCTGGCCAACCTCAAAGTCGGAGACGAGCTGACCCTTGAGGGTGCCGCCAAAGATCGCGAGATAAGTGCTCAAAACCGCCATGTGGACAACCACGCCCGCCGCGCCGATCGTGCCGAACAGGGCAAAGCGGGTCGGGATGTAACGGCCCAGCCATTTGTCATAAAGCCCGACCAGAAATTCAAATACCACCGTGCGGTCAAGCTTGCTTTCGCCTGTCGCACGCGCCGCAAAGGCAAGCGGAAATTCTTTAACGCGCATCGTTGTGTCTACTGTGGCCAGAATATCGAGCAGGATCTTGAAGCCAACACCCGAAAGCCTGGGTGCAGTCTTGCGAAGCATATCAGTGCGCAGCATGAAGTAACCGCTCATCGGATCAGTCAACTCAACCCCGGTGACCCGCCGGGCCAAGGCATTGGCGATGCCAGAAGCTTTGACCCTGTCAGGCCGGTTCCAGGCCTCGGTGCTGGCCCCTTCACAAAAGCGCGAGGCATAGGCGACATCAAAATCACCGCTCTCCAGGGCCGCTACCATTCCTGGCAGCAGCACCGGATCATGCTGATGATCGGCGTCCATAACCGCCACAAACGGGGCTGCTGTCGAACACATCCCCTCGATCGCAGCCGAAGCCAGCCCGCGCCGACCAATCCGCTCAATCACCCTGACGCGCGGATTCTCCAGATTGATTGCGCGCGCTTCGTCAGCGGTGCCATCCGGGCTGTTGTCATCAACGAAGATCGCCTCCCAGTTGAGTCCGGCTAATGCTGTGCCTAGCCGCTCAACCAACGCGCGCAGATTGCCCCGCTCGTTGTAGGTTGGCAGAACTACGGCAAGCTGGAGCGGGGTGATCATGCAAAAGTTGGCCTGTTGAATCGAGAGATGCTGCCTTAGCAAGCCTACGCAATAAAATGGTTAACGGCGCGAATTAGAGCCGCGCCAGCACTGCATCGCCAATTGCCGCAGTGCCCAGACTGCCGCTCAGATCAGCCCCGCGAATGCCATCGCCCAGCGCGCCTGCCACCGCAGCTTCAATCCGCGCAGCCTGCGTCTCAAGGCCAAAGCTGTGACGCAGTAACATGGCGGCAGACAGGATCGTCGCCATCGGATTGGCAATGCCGCGCCCGGCAATATCGGGCGCGCTGCCGTGGATCGGCTCGTACATGCCCTTGGTGCCATCTGCCAAGCTCGCCGAAGCTAACAATCCGATTGAGCCAACACACATACTTGCTTGATCCGAAAGGATATCGCCAAACAGATTTCCGGTAACCATCACATCGAACTGGCCAGGATTACGGACCAGCTGCATCGCGGCATTGTCGACATACATATGGCTAAGCTCGACCTCCGGGTATTCGGCCGAAACCTCGATCACCACATCGCGCCAAAGCTGGGAGGTTTCGAGCACATTGGCCTTATCGACCGAGCAGAGCCGCTTGCGGCGGCCCAATGCGGCCTTAAAACCGACATGGGCGATCCGGCGCACCTCGTCTTCGGCATAAGACATCATATCCCAGCCCTGACGGCGGCCATCAGCCAGTAAGCGGATGCCTTTTTCGCCGAAATAGACATCGCCATTAAGCTCGCGGACGATCAGCAGGTCAATCGCACTGGATACTTCAGGACGGAGCGCAGAGGTATCCTCCAACCCCTTGAAAAGTTTGGCTGGCCGCAGATTGGCAAACAGGCCAAGCTCCTTGCGCAGGCCCAGAATCGCCTGCTCGGGGCGCAGGCTACGTTCAAGATTGTCACAGTCTGGATCGCCGACTGCACCAAACAGGATCGCCTCGCAGCCTTGTGCCAGCGCCAGCGTTTCGGCCGGAAGCGGGTGGCCGTGGCGCTTATAGGCAATCCCTCCGACATCGCCTTCGAACAGGGTCAGGCCGGGTAAATCCAATGCTTCGATCACACGGACCGCCTCGCGGGTGACTTCGGGGCCGATCCCGTCGCCGGAGAAAACTGCAATCTTCATGGGTATTTTGCCTAACCGATCCGGGCCAGCCGATCACGCAGCATGGCGCGCGATCCCATAACATCGCCGCGCCGATCGGCAAGGCAATAGCGTTCCACCAGCGCCCCGATCGCGTCGAATGCGGCGAGCGATGCCTCCCAGCCATCCGCCAGCGGAGGTTGCGCCCCGCCGTAGCCCATCTCGCGCAGCAGCAGCGTTTCATAGGCCACGAGGCCCGGCACCCAGCCGCGCGCCGAGGGGGCAAGGCAGATCGCGGTGAGGAGCGCGGCGAGCGCCTGGTACAGCGAGGGATAGGCTTGCCGCTCAGGCAAGGCGGCGGCGGTAAGCGAGGTAGCCCAGCCGATTGCGCAGGCCGCCAGCGGCTCGCCCAGCCAAGGCCCGCGACTGTCGTTCAATTCGAGCCGCGCGAAAGGAAGCTGATTGTCTGAACGCATGCGCAATTCGGCCTCAACCAAATTGCCGGGGATCAAGACCGGGCGCAGTATCCGCCCGCGCCCGCCCGCGACATAGCATGCCACTAGGCCGTGATCTTCGGTCAGTAACCGCGCAATAACCGCCGTCTCACCATGCGGGCGCGCAGCACAAACTATCGCAGGTGCGCGGATGTTCATCGGCGGCATGTGGCGCGAGCGGCCACAAGAGGCAAGCCCAGCGGGGTCAGGCCTGCTTTGGCTTGGCCGCCTTGCCCTCAAGCGCTTCGATTCGCTTAAGCAGCGCCGCGTTTTCATCGCGGGCCTTGGCGGCCATGTCTTTCACCGCGTCAAATTCTTCACGGGAGACGAAATCCATGCCGCCGAACGCTTCTTTGAACCGCTCCCGCGCGCCTTCGCGCGCTTCGCGGCCCATTCCGGCAAAGGTGCCAGCGGCGCTGTTGAGCAGTTTGACGAAGTCGGCGATGCGGGGGTTCTCACTTTGCATGAGCTTTAAATAATCTCTTCGCAGTCAGATTACAACGCGCGTGACCGCACCCGAATTCACGCGGCCATCGGCATCAGGGTTGGCACGGAGGAATTCATAGTTGAGCGCCGTCGCAAACAATACCCACGCCAGATAAGGCACCAGCAGCCAGGCAGCCATTGGCCGGATCTTGCGGAACAGCACGATGGTAACGATCACCAACACATCCAGCACCGCAATAACAATCAGCGCGCCAGTGATCTGGTGCGCTCCAAAAAACATAGGCGACCAGGCCAGATTGACCACGAACTGCGCTGCGAACGCCGCGACGGCCACGCCGCGTCCTGCTGCGCCGCGCGCCGATGCGATCATCGCCAGCGACAGTCCCATCATCGCATAAAAAATCGACCACATGATTCCGAAAACTGCCGGGGGCGGATAGATTGCCGGCTTGACCAGATCATCAAACCAGGGATTTCCCGGCCCGGACGCCACGAACAGGCTCGAGCCAAACCCAAGCAACAGCAGGCCAGGCACCAGCACCAATGCCCAGCGAAGGAAGGCGGTGCGCAACTGGCCGGGTAATGCAAGCTCGGTCATGCAGGAATAATCCTCGATTCGGATGAGTATTTGACCTGATATTGGCGAGCCATTGCGCGGGTGGCAATGGCAGCCTGCCTCAAGCTATCCCCGCTGCGCCGCGATCAGAAACTCGACATTGCCTTCGGGGCCGGTGATCGGGCTGGCCACAATGCCTTGGACCGCCCAGCCTGCCTCCTCAAGCCATCCACGAACTTCGGCGCAAACTCGCGCATGGAGCGCCGCGTCGCGCACTACCCCACCCTTTCCCACTTCGCCGCGGCCAACTTCGAACTGTGGCTTGATCAGAGCAACCAGCTGACATTGCGGCGCAGCCAGACGCAACGGCACTTCCAGCACCTTGGCAAGGCCGATGAAGCTGGCGTCGCAGACCACCCAATCGCATAGCGCATCGATCTGCGCCACGGTGAGGATCCGGGCGCTGGTTTGTTCCAGCACGGTAACACGGGGATCTTGCCGCAGTTTCCACGCCAGCTGGTTGGTGCCCGAATCAACCGCAAACACCCTGACCGCGCCTTTGGCTAGCAACACATCGGTAAAGCCGCCGGTCGAACTGCCGACGTCGATTGCAATGCAACCTGCCGGGTCCAGATCGAAGTGTTCGATCGCATGAGCCAGCTTGATCCCGCCGCGCGAAACCCAGGGATGATCACGCCCGCGCACTTCGAGCACTGCATCTTGGGCAATTGTCTGGCCGCTCTTGGCGATCTTGACCTCGCCCGAGAAGACCAGCCCGGCCAGCACCAGGGCCTGCGCCCGCGCCCGGCTTTCAACCAGCCCGCGCAGCACCAGCAGTTGATCAACCCGGACCTTTGACGGTTTCGGTATTCTGGCGGCAGGGCGGGCTTGTGGCGGGCTGATCATGTCGTTAGCGCACTTGTGATGAGGAGCGCCTCATTCCATAGGGAGACGATGAAGGCAAACCACTCTTTCGAACGAGCCCTTGCACTAAGTATGGCTGGAGCGGGACTGCTGCTGCTCGGCTCCTGCTCTGAACGGCAGCACCCTGCACCTGCTCCGGCGCCCAAGCCAACTTCGACCGTGCAAGCACCTCCACGTGAGATCGTTCAGTCACGCCCCGCGTCCGATTGGCGCGATCGCCCGGCAACCAGCGGCATCTGGCGTTGGTCGAGGTCTGGAGCACTCTCCGTCAGCCGATTTGAGGACGCCAACTTTGTGCGGTTCAGCATGACCTGTGATCCGGCTGCCCGAACCGTGACCCTGCGCGCTTACCTGACCGGCGGTCCGCAAGCCGCGATGATCGTCACCACGCCGGGCGGTCGCAAGGTTTTGACGGCTGTTCGCGATGAAACCCAACTGCCGCTGAACTATGCCGCATCGCTATCCGCAACCGATCCATGGCTGGACCAGATGGCATTTGCCCGCGGCCGCTTTATGATCGAGGGGCCTGAATTACCCGCACTATACCTGCCCAGCTGGCCCGAGGTGAGCCGGGTGATCGAGGATTGTCGCTAAGCAGGAAGACGGCCCAGCCGAAGCGGGCCGGAATGACCGATAGTGACGCCAAAATAAATCAATGCAAGTCTTGTTGTTGGCGCCAATATGATTCACATATTGCGCAGAGCCGCAGCGGGTATACCCAACCCGGTTCAGCCATCGAAAGATGGCGACTTTGGCTTCAACAGCGCGAAAGGAGGTGATCCGATGTCTCATGGTCAAGCACAGAGGTCGGTACAGTCCCGCGCGAGGCATTATTGCTGAAAATCTGATCAGCGATAAAGGCTTCGTGGGCGGCACTTCCGGCCGCTGACCATGTGAAGGGCCGCTTCCGGCATTGCCGGGGCGGCCCTTCTCATATGCGCCGCCAGTCTAACTTGTCGTTTATTTCATTTTTCTTGCCTAAAGTGTAATTTTCATTCAACGCGCTTCGCTGACCCACACAAGAGGATTCGCAGATCATGGCTCCGAGCACAGCCTTCACGCACATCACCCACCCTGCCCCGACCCCGGCAGCGGTGCGCGATGTGACGCTGGCTGATCCGGGCTTTGGCAAGTTGTTCTCTGATCACATGGTTTCGATCGACTGGAGCGAAACAGAAGGCTGGCATAGTGCCACTATCGGCCCGCGCGGACCCATCGCGCTCGATCCGGCCGCCGCCGTGCTACACTATGCGCAGGAAATTTTTGAAGGGCTGAAGGCCTATCGTCTGGCCGATGGCGGAACCGCGCTGTTCCGCCCCGATGCCAATGCCCGCCGCTTCAACGCCTCGGCCCGGCGGCTTGCCATGCCCGAACTGCCCGAGGAAATGTTCATCGGCGCGATCCGCGAGCTGGTCGCCGCCGATCATGACTGGTTCCCCAGCGTCGCAGGCGGCTCGCTATACCTGCGCCCATTCATGATCGCGACCGAGGCTTTCCTGGGTGTGCGTCCTGCCAAGGAATACAAGTTCCTCGTCATCGCCAGCCCAGCCGGCAATTACTTCAAATCGGGCGCGCCTGCGGTGTCGATCTGGGTCAGTGACTATACCCGCGCTGCGCCTGGCGGCACAGGCGCCGCCAAATGCGGCGGCAATTATGCCGCCAGCCTGGTCCCGACTGCCGAAGCATTTGCACGCGGTCACGATCAGGTGCTGTTCCTTGATGCGGCAGAGCACAAATGGATCGAAGAGCTGGGCGGCATGAACCTGTTCTTCGTGTTCGACGATGGCACGATGATCACGCCACCGCTGGGCGGAACGATCCTGCCGGGTATCACCCGAGACAGCCTGCTGACTCTGGCTGCCGAGGAAGGGCTGATTGTGCGCGAAGAACCCTATAGCATCGACCAGTGGCGTAATGACGCCGCCTCGGGCCGACTGACCGAGGCATTCGCCTGCGGGACCGCTGCAGTGGTCACTTCGATCGGCAAGGTTGCGGGCCGCGATGGCGAATTCATCATCGGCAGCGGCGGGCCCGGACAACTCACAGGTAAATTGCGCCAGCGCCTTGTTTCGATCCAGCGCGGCGAAGCGCCCGATCCGCATGGCTGGATGATGCGACTGGATTGATCCGCTCGGGCTCTTGCACTTACCATTCTTGGGCCCCATTCAGTATCCAACTGAAACTTAGGTCAGGAGCCAACGAATGTCCGAACCCGAATATTTTCCGCCCAAGGTCTGGATTTGGGATTCGGAAAACGGCGGACCTTTTGCGAGCATCAATCGCCCGGTTGCAGGCGCAACCCATGACAAGGAGCTGCCGGTCGGCAAGCACCCGTTCCAGCTCTATTCGCTGGGCACGCCCAATGGTCAAAAGGTCACCATCCTGCTTGAAGAGCTGCTTGAGTCTGGCCACGCAGGTGCAGAATATGATGCCTGGCTGATCAACATC
>JANOKC010000219.1:0-94106 GCA_031419035.1 Novosphingobium sp.
CGCGACATGGCACGGTGATTTCAGCGCGCCCAGCGCCATGATCACGGCAGTCATTTCCATCCGGTTATTGGTAGTCTGCGGTTCATGGCCAGAGATTTCCTTCTCATGGCCGCCCATCCGCAAAACCGCCCCCCAACCGCCCGGGCCGGGATTGCCTTTGCAGGCTCCGTCAGTGAAAATCTCGACGCTCTTCATGCTCGCGCAAAGACATCAGCGTTGGCAGGATCGGCATAGAATTCCAGCCGCCGGGCAAACGCCATCGGATCCTTGCGTATCACCAAAGCGCCGGCTGGTGTGTTCATCCAGTCAAATGCACGAGTCATTGTAAAGCGCATTGCCGCACCGCGGGCGAGCAGCGGCAGAGCTGCGCGTTCGTCCGCGCTTAACGGGCGCACGCTTTCATATCCGGCCAGCAATGCGGCAGAAAGCTCAGGGAGGAATTCTTCACTTCTGGCATCAAAGCACCAGGCTGCATGGGTTACTGCCACATCATAGGCAGTGATGTCGTTGCAGGCGAAATAGAAATCGATCAGCCCGGTAACTGCATCGCCCAGCATCAGGACATTGTCAGGAAACAGATCGGCGTGGATTACCGAGCTTGGCAGGTCCGTAGGCCATTCTGCAGCAAGCAAGGGCAGTTCGCGCGCGACCAAAGCCGCAAGCCTGGGATCGATCGAGGCAAGGCCATCGCTCCCACACGCAGCTGCAAGGCGGCTCCATTCGGCCAGACCCAGCCCGTTGGACCGGGTATCGGTAAAGCCGCTTGCGGCAAGATGCATCTGCGCCAGGGCCGCGCCAACAGCGCGGGCTTGGCCTGATGTTGGTTTGCTGACCGACACGCCGAGCAAGAACTCTATCAGCGCCACTGCCTTGCCATCGATGAAGCGGAATGATTGCCCGCCGCGATCATGGATGGTGCGGGGCACCGGGCAGCCGCCTTCGGCCAGATGATCGAGCAATCCCAGGAAGAACGGCAGTTCTGCCACGTCCATCCGCTTTTCATACATGGTCAGGATGAAGCGCGTGCCGAAATCACCAGCTCTGTCATCTTTGCCAGTCGTTTCGATCAACCAATTGCTGTTCGAAACGCCCTCGGCAATGCCTTTGGCCGAACGCAGTTCGCCGACGTCATATTCGCGAATAAAGGCGGCAAGTGTTTCTGCGCCAAGCTGGGTATAAACCGCCATTTTCCAAGCTAATCCAGCAGCTGGCGGGGCAGCTTGAAAATCATATGCTCTTCGGTGGTCACGACCTGCTGTTCCGAAACGCTTCGGAACTCGGCGATCCGGTCTACGACTTCGCGCACCAGCGCCTCTGGCGCAGAAGCGCCCGCAGTCAGGCCCAGCGTGGTTACGTTATCGAGCCACTCTGCCTCAATCTCTGAGCCGCGCTGGATCAGCCGGGCCTTGACACCGCAGCGTTCCGCCACTTCGACCAGACGCACCGAGTTGGAGCTGTTGGGCGCGCCGATTACCAGCACCAGCTGACACTTGGGCGCGATTTCCTTGACCGCTGCCTGCCGGTTGGAGGTGGCGTAGCAAATGTCTTCGGCCTTGGGGGCGTTGATCTGGGGAAAACGCACTTGCAGGGCGGCGATGATTTCAGCTGTATCGTCGACCGAAAGAGTTGTCTGGGTAAGGAAGGCCAGCGGGGCATCGATCCCAAAGTCGAGGCTGGCGATATCCGCGACCGTTTCGACCAGCGTGATTGAGCCTTCAGGAACTTGTCCGATAGTGCCGATTACTTCGGGATGCCCCTTGTGGCCGATGAAGATAATGTGGCGTCCCGCTTCAATCTGGCGCTCGGCCTGACGGTGGACCTTGCTGACCAGCGGGCAGGTGGCATCGAGCCAGTTGAGCCCCCGTGCGGTGGCCGCCGCAGGCACAGCCTTGGGCACGCCATGGGCGCTGAATACCACTGGCGCGCCATCTGGCACCTCATCAAGTTCTTCGACAAAGATAGCCCCCTTGGCGCGCAGTCCGTCCACTACATAACGGTTGTGGACGATCTCGTGCCGGACATAGACTGGCATCTCATAGCGAGCCAACGAGAGCTCGACGATTTCAATCGCGCGGTCCACTCCGGCGCAAAAACCGCGCGGAGCGGCGACCAATAACGTGATCGGAGGATTTTTGGTTGATGGAAATGGCGCGTTCATGTTCGCGCCTCTAGCGCTTTGCTACGCGCCCCGCTAGGGCAGTGCGCAGCTATTACCAAGGATGCCTCGATGATCGTTCCTACCCGCCTGCTCGTCGCCGCCGTCATCCTGGTCGGGCTGGCCGGTTGCCGCTCGTCAGGGGATATTGTGGTTGATGAAGGCGTCGGCATCACTTCGCTGCGCAGCGCGTGTCCGGCAGTGGGGATTCCTGATTATACGGGTGACATCACCTTGTTCAGCGTTCCAGGCAGCACCGATGCCAGCGCGGTCGACGTGACTGCAACGATGACCAATGTGCGTACCCAGTGCAACGAGGCGGGCGAAAAGATCTATGCCTCAAGCAGTTTTGATGTCCTGGCCCGGCGCGCCGATGTGCGGGGCAGCAGGCAAGTGACGCTCCCCTATTTTGTCACGGTGCTGCGCGGCGGATCAGCGGTTATTTCCAAGCGGGTTGGCGCGGTTACGATCAATTTTGCCGATGGTCAGGAGCGCGGCCAGGGCAGCGGCAAGGGCGCGACCTACATTGATCGCGCGGAGGCTACGCTTCCCGCTGATATCCGAGCCCGGATAACGCGCAAGCGCAAGTCTGGCGATGCTGATGCTGCAACCGATCCATTGTCGCAGCCAGAGATCAAGGCTGCGGTTGCCCGGGCCAGCTTTGAAATGCTGTTCGGCTTTCAGCTAGATGAAGCCCAGCTGCGGTTCAACGCGACCAAGTAAAACCTTCCTTTAGCCTCATCGGGCGCTAATGGGCGGGGAGGTTTGATTTTTGCCTGAAAACGGCTAACCGCCCCCCATGTCCGATAGTCCTACGCTCCACGCCGCATTTGCTGGCCATGTTTCCGCAGCTCTCGATGCGCTTGAGGCGGCAGGCAGCTTGCCAGCCGGGCTGAGCCGCGCTGCGGTAACTGTAGAGCCGCCGCGCGATCCGGCTCATGGGGATTTATCTACCAATGCCGCCATGGTGCTGGCCAAGCCCTCCGGTCTCAATCCCCGCGCGCTGGCCGAAGTGCTTGTGGTGCAACTGGCCAGACTGCCGCAAGTAACCAGCGCGGAAATCGCTGGTCCCGGCTTCATCAATTTGCGGCTGTCTGCTGATACATGGCTGGGAGAACTCCGCACGATTGCCGCACTGGGCGATGACTATGGCCGGTCTGGAATGGGCGGCGGAGCAACAGTCAACGTCGAATACGTCTCGGCCAATCCGACCGGGCCAATGCATATGGGCCATTGCCGCGGTGCAGTAGTGGGCGATGCGCTGGCGACTTTGCTGGAGTTTTCCGGGCACAGGGTCATCCGCGAATACTATGTCAACGACGCCGGCGGGCAGGTCGATGTACTCGCCCGGTCGGTACATCTGCGCTACCGTGAGGCGCTTGGCGAGACTGTAGAAATCCCGGAAGGCCTCTATCCCGGCGACTATCTGGTTCCTATCGGCACGGAGCTGGCGGCGGAGTTTGGTAGCAAATACGCAGCAGCCCCCGAAGCCGAATGGCTGATCCTGTTCCGAACCCGCGCGGTTGCGGCGATGCTGGTGATGATTTGCGCAGATCTGGGGCTGCTGGGGATCAAGCATGACCTGTTCTCCTCAGAAGCGGAGTTGCAGGCAGCGGGCAAACCAGCCGAGGCCGAAGAGTGGCTGCGCGCGCATGATCTGGTTTATGACGGGCTGCTTGAAGCTCCCAAGGGCAAGACCCTGGAGGATTGGGAAGCGGTGGAATTGCCGCTGTTCCGATCGACCAGATTCGGTGACGATCAAGACCGGCCGATCAAGAAGTCTGACGGCAAGTGGACCTATTTCGGGGCTGATCTGGCCTATCACTTCCAGAAGGCCCAAAGCGCGGATGAGCTGGTCAATATCTGGGGCGCAGACCATGCTGGCACGGTCAAGCGGATCAAGGCTGCGGTGGCGGCGCTGACCCAGGTCGGCGGAAAATCCACTCCGTTTGAGGTCAAGCTGGTCCAGATGGTCCAGCTGCTGCGTGATGGCGAGCCAGTGAAAATGTCCAAACGGTCTGGCAATTTCGTCACGCTGGCCGATGTTGTCCGCGAAGTGGGCAAGGATGTGGTTCGCTTTACCATGCTGACCCGCAAGCCCGAAGCGCAGATGGATTTCGATTTCGCCAAGGTGGTCGAAGCCTCGAAGGACAATCCGGTATTCTATGTGCAATATGCTCATGCCCGGATCCGCTCAACCATGCGCAAAGCCGCTGCCGAAGGGCTGGCACCCTCCGCCGAAGGGCTGGAGCTGCTGGGTGAGGAGGAGCTGGCACTGGTCAAGCTGGCCGCACAGTTCCCGCGGCTGGTTGAAGCCGCCGCATCCGCGCGTGAGCCGCACCGGGTCGCATTTTTCCTGTTTGATCTTGCCGCCGCGCTGCATGGCTACTGGAATCTGGGTAACGAAAGACCGGAAAAACGGTTCATCGTGGCACAGAATCGTAAGCTGACCGGTGCTAGGCTATTCCTTGGCCAACAAATAGGGCAACTTATCCGCAATGGACTGGCGCTGCTTGGCGTCGAGGCAGTAGAGGAAATGTAACCATGATGGGCAATGGTAACGAGAATGGCATCGGCAACGGTGGCGAAGACGAGCCGATCAAGGGCGATGAGGACCAGACATGGGATGCGCCTGATGCCGATCCGCTAGAAACGGAGCGTCTGGCGCTTGACGATGAGGAAGAGCGTCTTCCCTGGCTCGAATCGAGCGACGACGAGCTTGAAAGTTATGACGGAGTCGATAACGGGCGGATGATAGGCTTCGTTTTTGCCGGATTGATTGCCCTTGCAGCTATCGTTGGCGGGATCTGGTGGGCAACCAATCGCACCACTGATCCTGCGCTGGTTGCCGATGGCAGCGTGATTTCCGCGCCCGAGGCTCCGGCGAGCGAAAAGCCCAAAGACCCGGGCGGCAAGACCTTTGATGGCACCGGCGACACCAGCTTTGCCGTTTCCGAAGGTCAGACCCGTCCGGCCCATCTGGGCGGCGATGCCAACAGCGCGCCTGTAAAGCCAGCTGCCGGGGCTGAAGTCAAACCTTCGATCGCGGTCGGTCCCGTGGCCCCGGAAGCAGGAGCGGTCGGTGTGCAAATTGGTGCATTCTCTAGCAATGCAGCAGCAGAGGCAGCGTGGACTAAGCTGGCCCAACAGAACAGCGCGCTATCTGGTGTGCGCCATCGCGTGGTGCAGGGAAGCGCTGATATCGGCACGGTCTATCGCCTTCAAGCAGTGGCGGGTGATGCCGCAGCGGCCAATGCGCTATGCGGCAAGCTTAAAGCTGGCGGACTGTCCTGCCAGGTCAAGTAGGTTTGAAGCGGCCGCCTTTGCACGGCGTGAATGCGGCCGCTCGATAATCCACACTCCCGATACCGACCGCGCTTGCGGTAGGCGGGGAATGCTGCGATTTCTCTTGCCATGACGCCCGCAATCTTCGGCCTTTCGACACTCGTGATGACAGCGTACGAGCGCGCCTTTTTTCGCGATTCTGATCCGGCGGGCTACATCATTTTCGGCCGGAACGTCCAAGATCGCGAGCAACTGCGCGCCTTGACCGACAGCTTGCGTGATATTCATGGCCGCGATCAATTGTTGATCACCATCGACCAGGAGGGCGGCCGGGTCGCGCGGATGAAGCCGCCGGAATGGACCGCGTTCCCCTGCGGCGAGGCGTTTGACAGGCTTTATGACCTTGCCCCGGCCAGCGCGATCGAAGCTGCCCGCGCCAATGCCGAGGCGCTGGGCCATGACCTGGCCGAAGTCGGGATTACCGTGGATCATGCGCCGCTGCTCGATGTCCGCCAGCCAGACGCCAACAATGTGATTGGTGACCGGGCTATGGGTTCTGAACCGCTGCGGGTTGCAGCGCTGGGCCGTGCGGCGCTCGATGGGCTCGCCCGCGCCGGAGTGGCCGGCACGATCAAGCATATGCCTGGCCATGGCCGCACGACCACCGATACGCACAAGGCCATGCCCATTGTCACTGCCAGCCGTGAAGAGCTGGAGGTTGATCTTGCCCCGTTTCGGGCGCTCTCAGACACGCCGATCGGGATGACCGGTCATTTGCTGTTTACCGCCTGGGATGCGGAAAACCCCGCTACGCTCTCGCCCTATGTGATTGAGGAAGTGATCCGCCGCCAGATCGGGTTTGACGGTCTGTTGCTGACCGATGACCTTGATATGGAGGCGCTGAGCGGAACCGTGCCGCAGCGGGCCGCGCGGGCCATCGCGGCGGGCTGCGATATTGCGCTCAATTGCTGGGCGCGGATGGATGACATGGCCGGGATTTGCGATCTGTTGCCTGCCATGTCCGCCAAAACCCACCAGCGGCTGGACCGGGCGCTGGCGAGCACAAGAATTGTTGAGCGGCCAATCAGTGACCAACCGGCATTGATCGCCAAACGCGACGCGTTGCTCGCGCTGGTGCAAGCATGAGCGATCTGATCTTCGAGCCTGGATTGGCAACTGAAGGCGATGACTGGTCCGGCCCGGCCACCGCGACCACCGACGATGCTGCGCTCTATCTGGAACTTGATGGCTGGGAAGGCCCGCTCGATCTGCTGCTCGATCTGGCGCGGCGGCAAAAGGTTGATTTGCGGACGATCTCGATCCTGGGGCTGGTCGATCAATATCTGAGTTACATCGAACGGGCCGAGGCGCTGCGGCTGGAACTGGCGGCGGATTATCTGGTGATGGCGGCATGGCTCGCCTTTCTCAAATCGGCGCTGCTGCTGCCTCGCGAAGAACAGGAAGACCCCAGCCCTGAAGAGCTGGCGATGCGGCTGCAATTGCGGCTCCAGCGGCTGGGCGCGATGCGCGAGGCAGCGGCGCGGCTGATGGCGCGTGATCGGCTGTGCCGCGATGTGTTTGTGCGCGGATCGCCCGAAGGCTTGCGCATTGATCGCAAGAACCGCTGGCAATGCGATTGGTTCGCGCTGGTGCAGGCTTATGGCCAGGTGAAGGCGCGGACAGTTCCAGTAGTTCATATGGTCCGCGACCGAATGGTGATGACGCTCGAAAGTGCTCTCGCCCGGCTCTCGGCGATGCTGGGCGTCAAGCTGACCTGGATGGAATTGCAGGAATTTTTGCCTGCCGATGCTGATCCGCGCCTGCGCCGGTCTGCGCTGGCGTCCGGCTTTGTCGCGGCGCTTGAGCTTGCCCGGCTGGGCAAGGCCGAGATGACGCAGGAAGAGGCTTTCGGGCCGCTGATGTTGCGCGGTGTTCGAAAGTGAGTCCGCCGGACGAGCTTGTCCGTGCGGTTGAAGCAACGCTGTTTGCCGCAGAGGAACCGATGAGCGCGGAATCCATTTCCGCGCATCTTGGCGGGGCCGAGGTCAAGGCAGCGCTGGCTGAGCTGGCGCAGCATTATGCCGGACGCGGGATCGAACTGGTCGAACGTGGCAAACGCTGGCATTTTCAGTCGGCTGCGGATCTGGCCCATCTGCTGCGCCGGGAGCGTGAGGAAAACCGCCGCCTGTCGCGCGCTGCCACTGAAGTTCTGGCGATCGTCGCCTATCACGAGCCGGTCAGCCGCGCCGAGATTGAGGCGATCCGAGGCGTCCAGACCGCCAAGGGCACGCTCGATGTGCTGCTGGAGGCAGGCTGGGTGCGGGTTGCAGGACGGCGCGAAGTACCAGGCCGCCCAGTGATTTTCGCCACTACGCCCGACTTCCTGACCCATTTCGGCCTCGAAAGCCGCCGCGATCTGCCCGGCATCGACGAATTGCGGGCCGCCGGGCTGCTCGATCCGGTTGAGGACGCGCTGGCTGCGGCGATGGATATGGCGGGCGAGCCTGAGGCGGATGATGAATCCACTTAAGCCCCTCTCCTTCCGGGGTGGGGTTGGGGTGGGGTTTCTCCTCCGGGTCAAACATCGCGTGGGAGGATAAACCCCACCCCACTGCGACTAGGCGGCAAAGCCGCCAAGTCTCGCAACCCCTCCCCTGAAGAGGAGGGAGGAATTGCCAAGTGTGACTCGTAAAGCGGCACAACATGGCTTAGATGGAATTCAACAGGGTTTTCGGATGGTCGTTTGGCCGCCCCACGCTTGTTCAGGAGTAGTCTCATGGGTCTGTCGCTTCCGCACCTTCTTATCCTTGCGCTGGTGGTGCTGGTGCTGTTTGGTCGTGGCCGGATTTCCGAGATGATGGGTGATTTTGGCAAGGGCATCAAAAGCTTCAAGCAAGGCATTGCCGAGGAAACCACTGATCGCCCGGTTACCCCGCCACCCGCGCAAATCCCGGCGCCTCCAGCAGCGGCAGCAAGCGAAACCGTGATCGATTCCACCAATTCGACCCCGAAGTAAGCGACCGCTGAGGCCTTTCAGCCATGTTTGATGTCGGCGCTTCGGAACTGCTGCTTATCGTGATCGTGGCGATTGTCGTCATCGGCCCCAAGGATTTGCCGCTGGCATTGCGCACTGCTGGCAATTGGATCGGCAAGGTCCGCCGCGTGTCGGGTCATTTCCGCTCCGGCATCGAAAACATGATCCGCGAGGCCGAGATGGAAGAGATGGAGAAGAAGTGGGCGGCGCAGAACACTGCGATCATGGAAGCCCATCCTGCCGCATCTGCTGAGGCGGGAGCGATGGCCGGTGTGGATCCTGGCACCACTGCGGCCGAACCGGAACAGCCAGCCGCAGCGCCGCAATCGCCGATCTGATCATGGCACTTAAAATCCGCGACATTGATGAAAGCCAGGCGCCGTTGCTCGATCATCTGATCGAACTACGCACCCGGCTGCTGCGGATCGTCATGGTGCTGGCGGTGACTTTTGGCATCTGCCTGTATTTTGCCGACGACATTTTCGGCTTTCTGGTCCGCCCGCTGACTGCCGCTTTCCCGGCAGGTGAGGGCAAGCTGATCTACACCAAGCTGTATGAAGCTTTCTTCGTCAATATGAAGGTGGCGCTGTTTGCGGCATTTTTCGTCAGCTTTCCGATCATCGCCAACCAGCTGTGGGCTTTCGTTGCGCCGGGGCTTTATGCCAAGGAAAAGCGGGCGTTCCTGCCCTTCCTGATCGCAACGCCGGTGCTGTTCACCAGCGGCGCGGCGCTGGCCTATTACGTGGTGATGCCCACTGCATTTCGCTGGTTCCTGGGTTTTGAGGGAAACCGCGGCGGGTTGAAGCTTGAGGCGCTGCCGGGGACCGGGGATTACCTGGCGCTGGTGATGCAATTCATCCTCGCCTTCGGGATCAGCTTCCTGCTGCCAGTGCTGCTGCTGCTGCTCAATCGCGCCGGGATTGTCACCCGCAAGCAGCTGTCGGGCGCGCGGCGCTATGTGATCGTGGGAATTACCGCACTGGCGGCAGTGATCACTCCGCCCGATGTGATCTCGCAGCTGATGCTGGCAATCCCGATGCTGATCCTGTTCGAAAGCTCGCTGATCATCATGTGGCTGGGCGAGCGGCGTGACGCGAAGACCAAGGTGGCGGAGGAAGCGAAGGAAGTACTTCCGATCACGCCGGAACCGCTGCCTTAGTTTAATCCAAACCATAGCGCGTCCCCGCGAAGGCGGGGACCTCAGACCTCTGGTGGAGGGGTTCTGTCCAGCCTCCTGAGGCCCCCGCCTTCGCGGGGGAGCACGAGGTGATTCAAAATTCGTGCCCACCGCCTTAGCGCGCAGCCTGCTTCATCCCATCAAACACCAGCCGCCCGCTAACCCAGGTTTGCAGCACCTTGGTTGCGCGCAGCTCGCTTGCGCTGGCGAGCAAGGGATCGCGGTCAACCAGCAGGAAATCGGCGCGCTGGCCCTTGGTCAGGCGGCCAAACCGGCCCTCGGCAAATCCAGCATATGCGGCATCCACTGTATAGGCGGCCAGCGCTGCCTCGCGGGTGATCCGCTCTTGGGGTTGCCAGCCGCCGAATGGCTGCCCGTCTGCGCCTTGCCGCGTGGTCGCCGCTGCGATCCCGGCAAACGGATCTGGCAGCTCAACTGGAGCGCCCGAGCCGAAGGCCAGCTTTCCGCCTGCTGCCAGAATTGATTTCCACGCATAGGCTCCGGTCAGCCGGTTCGGCCCGAGCCGCGCCTCGGTCATGGTCCGGTCGGATGTCTGATGGACCGGCTGCATTGAGGCGATCACGCCGTTTTTACCGAACCGGGGAATATCCGCCGGATCGACGATCTGGGCGTGCTCAATCCGCCAGCGCCGGTCACCGGTGTAAGTCACCGCAAGCTCGTCAATCGCATCGAGGACTGAGGCATTGGCCTCATCGCCGATCGCATGGACTGCCACCTGAAAATGATCAAGCGCGGCGCGGCTCATCATGTTGCGCAGCTGGACATCGGTGCTCTGCCGCAATCCCCTGTTTTTGGGATTATCGGCATAGGGAGCCTTGAGCGATGCGCCGCGTGATCCCAGCGCGCCATCGGCCAATAGTTTGATCCCGTTCAGCCGCAGCCGGTCATCGTAGAGCCATGGCGTCGGCCCAGGACCGCCGATCAAAGCCATTTGCTCGATCCCTGCGGCATAGCCCATAATCCGCACCCGCAAGCCCCCGCTATCGCCAGCACGGCGAAAAGCCTGCCAATCTTCGATGCCCGTGCCCATATCTGTCGCCGCGGTCACCCCGCGCGCCAGTAGCAGCTCCTGCGCCTTGGCCAGCGCTAGATCGCGGTCCTCGGGGCGGGGCGGAGGCACTGCCTTGTCGACCAGATTGGTCGCTGTATCGACCAGCACGCCCGCTGGCTTTCCCGCAGACTTGCCTGCATCTGCCAGACGCTCAATCCGCCCGCCAGCCGGGTCTTTCGTCTGCGCAGTAACCCCGGCGAGCGTCAGCGCGCGGCTGTTGGCCCACCCAGCATGGCCATCAACCCGTTCGAGCCAAGCCGGGCGATCACTAACCACTGCATCAAGTTCTGCGGCAGTCGGGAACCGGCCCAGGCCCCACAATTCCTGATTCCAGCCGCGCCCGATCACCCACGGTCTGTCCGGATGCGCAGCAGCATAGGCGGATATTTTGGCCAAAGCCTCGGCCAGCGATTTCGTTTCCGACAGATCGAGCGTCAGCGCGGCAAAGCCGATGCCCATGAGATGAACATGACTATCAATCAGGCCGGGCATCAGCACCCGGTTTTTGCCATCGACCAGATAATCGATCTTGGCCGGCCGCTTGTCGCCGCGGCGGTAGACTTGCTCGATCCGGCCATCATCGCCGACCAGCAGTCCGGTGAAACGCTCAACCTCACCCTTGGCGTTGAGTGTTATGCCATCGACATTATCGACCAGCGTATCGGCCAAAGCTGGCCCGGTCGAAGCGATTAGCGCCGAAAGAACTGGCAACACGGTCAATAATAGTCGGCGCATCATGTGCTGCCCCGTCTTGGCAGGCGGCGGATGATCGCGCTGGTATCCTGCCGCCCTCCGCCCAAAGCCTGCACATCGGCATAAAACTGGTCGATCAGTGCGGTGGTCGGCAGCGAGACGCCAAGGCCGCGGCCTTCGTCGAGCGCGAGGCCCAGATCCTTGCGCATCCAGTCGACCGCGAAACCGAAGTCGAACTCGTCCTTGGCCATGGTCGCCCAGCGGTTGTCCATCTGCCAGCTTTGCGCCGCGCCGCCCGAGATCGCCTCAAAGACCTTGTCCAGATCGAGATGCGCAGCCTCGGCAAACCGCATCGCTTCGGACAGGCTGGCGAGGATCCCGGAGAACGTGATCTGGTTGACCATCTTGGTGATCTGCCCTGAACCTGCCTTGCCGACATGGACGATCCTGGTGGAATAGGCTTCCATGACCGGACGCGCCGCATCGATCGCTTCGGGCCGGCCGCCGCACATCAGCGTCAGCGTACCTTTTTCCGCGCCTGCCTGTCCGCCTGTCACGGGCGCATCAACGCAGTGAATTTCCTTGTCGCGCGCTTCCACCGCGATCTGGCGCGCGATCCGCGCCGAAACGGTGGTGTGATCGATGAAGGTTGCGCCCCGGCCCAAGGTGGCGAATACGCCCAGCGGCCCCAGCACCACATCGGCCAGATCATCGTCAGTACCAACGCAGGTCAGCACCACATCCGCGCCTTCGGCAGCTTCGGCCGGGCTGGCCGCAACCCTGCTGGCAAGGCCGGGATGCGCCTCCTGCCACTTGGCGGCGCGCGCCGGGGTGCGGTTGAAGATGGTCAAAACATGGCCTGCCTCGGCAATATGCCGCGCAATCGCTCCGCCCATCACGCCAAGGCCGATGAACGACACTTTTCTCGCTGTAGTCATGGCTTGGTTGTGTAACGGGTTTTGCTGCAAAGCAAAGCTTGGCTGCTGCAAAATCGAATGCAGGTTCCCTAGGCCCAAGCTTTCCGGTAACGCGCGCCGCGATGACCCAGACCTTAGCCAAAACCGCCACCAGCCCCAATCCGCTGCTGACGATTGACGATATCCGCGCCGCCGCCGCCAGGCTGGAAGGCGCGATTGTGCGCACGCCGACGCTCTACAGCCGCACGCTGAGTGCAATGACCGGGGCCGAAGTCTGGCTCAAGTTTGAGAACCTTCAGTTTACTGCTGCCTATAAAGAGCGCGGCGCGCTGAATGCGCTGCTTCTGAAAGGCGGGGCGCAGAGCATTCGCGGCGTGATCGCGGCATCGGCTGGCAATCATGCACAGGGTCTTAGCTATCACGGAACCCGCCTTGGCATTCCGGTCACAATCGTCATGCCCAAGACCACGCCCACCGTGAAGATCATGCAGACCGAAAGCGTCGGCGGCCAGATTGTGCTGTTCGGTGAGACCTATGACGAGGCCTATGCCCACGCCCGCGAGCTTGAGGCCGAGCGGCAACTGACGTTTATCCATCCGTTCGATGATCCGCAGGTTGCCGCCGGGCAAGGCACTGTCGCGCTGGAAATGCTGGAGGACGCACCCGAGATTGACATGCTGGTGATCCCGGTCGGCGGCGGCGGGCTCGCATCAGGGATGGGTACTGCGGCTCGCTCGATAAAGCCCGACATCGGGCTTATCGGGGTGGAGGCAGAGCTGTTTCCTTCGATGTACAACCGCCTCAAAGGCACCGATCTGCCGTGCGGCGGCGATACGCTGGCCGAGGGGATCGCGGTCAAGGAGCCGGGCGAATTCACCTCGAAAGTTCTTGCCGGGCTGCTCGATGATTTCGTGCTGGTAAGTGAAGCGGCGCTGGAAGGCGCAGTGGCTTTGTTGCTGCAGATCGAAAAAACCGTGGTTGAAGGCGCAGGCGCGGCCGGACTTGCGGCAATGCTAAGCTATCCAGAGATGTTCAAAGGCCGCAAGGTTGGCGTGGTGCTGTGCGGCGGCAATATCGATACGCGGCTGCTCGCCAATGTTCTGCTGCGCGATCTGGCCCGCTCGGGCCGCTTGGCGCGGCTGCGGCTGACCTTGCAGGACCGCCCCGGCGCCTTGTTCAGGGTGATGCGCGAATTTGATGCCCATCAGGTCAATATCATCGAGATATATCATCAGCGAATCTTCACCCATTTGCCAGCCAAAGGCCTGATTACCGACATCGAATGCGAGGCCCGCGACAGAGCGCAACTTGATGCGCTGGTCGTGGCGCTGCGCAAGGATGGCTATCAAGTAAGTCAGGTTGAACTGGATCGTTGAGGGACGATTCGCGTCTGCTGATCACTGTTGTGCAAAATAACCTCTGATTAACCCCGTTTTGTGGTTAAAAGACTTTCAACGCGGGGCACTCGGAGGCATAGATCGGGCAGACGCAGCGCTAGGTCTGCGCGCAAGCAGAGGATCGCTCACACTCGTGAACGCACCGGTTCGATTCCCAAGGTTCTTTGTGACCAGCCCTGCGCCGTGCCCGTACCTGCCCGGGCGCAGCGAGCGTAAGGTATTTACCGAGCTTAAGGGCCCGCACGCCGATGCGCTGAACGATGCGTTGAGCCGGATTGGCTTTCGCCGCAGCCAGACGGTGGCCTATCGCCCGTCCTGCGTCGATTGTAATGCCTGTGTTTCAGTGCGGGTGGTGTCGCAGGCATTTCGCGCATCAACCACTCAAAAGCGCAATCTGAAGCGCAATTCGGATTTGGTGGCCACCATGTGCCGCCCCTGGTCAACCGTGGAGCAATTCGATTTGCTCCAGAGCTATCTTGGCGTGCGCCACCCCGGCGGCGGCATGGCGACGATGGACGAGACTGATTTTGCCGACATGGTAGAACATACGCCGGTTGACAGCTATGTCGTCGAATACCGCGAGCCAACGTCGGATGGGGTTCCGGGCCGCCTGGTCGCTGCCTGCCTGACCGACCGCCAGGGCGATGGGCTTTCGCTGATCTACAGCTTCTATGATCCCGATCATGAAACGCGCACTGGTCTTGGAAACTACATCATTCTCGATCACATTCGCCGCTGCGACGAAGCGGAACTTCCTTACGTCTATCTTGGTTATTGGGTCGAAGGATCGGTGCGGATGCAATATAAGGTGCGCTACCGACCGCTTGAACGGCTCGGCCGCGATGGCTGGGTCCGCTTTGATATGGCTGAGCAGGACCGTCAGATTGCCAATGCTTCTTCTGCCAACCGTCAAGATGCCCTGCCGCTTGACGGCAGCTCAAAGGATGGCGTTCCCGGCATTCAGGATCAGTATCGCCGCATTGATTGAACAGTCATTTGGCACGGCGCTGGCAGCCGCGCTGCTGATCGGTTCACCTCTTGCTTGCGCTCAAGACCGTTCGGCAGAGGATGAACTCAAGGCATTGATACCTGATGCAGCGGTGGCGGATCCGCAAAGTTGGGCAAAGTCACCAGTCGAATCTACTGACGCTGCGGCTGTCGCGCCAGAGAATGCGCCGCCGTCCTCATTGGCTGATTTGCCTGGTTTTACCCTGCCTTGGCCGGATGAGGCTTTTCAGATGCCCCAACTGGCACCGCTGGAGCCCGATCCCGATCTGCAATTGGCGCTCGATCAAGGTGCGTCCGAAGTTGAAACACCATCAACGGTCGACCCAGTCAGCCAGCTATCGCAGCGGCTGGCGCTGGTTTTTCCCTCCGAGATCGCTGCAATGCCTGAGCGGGCCGAACTCGAATCGCGGTTTCGGGCGCTCTCCACGCTGGAACAGTTGGCTGGCGGCGAAAGTGACAACATCGCCCAGGTTGCGGTGCGGGCTCGCAGTGACAAGTTACTGCTGGAGCGGCTGCTGCGGATTTACGGCTATTATGACGCGCAAGTCATGCAGAGCGTTGGCGGGATCGAGATTGGCCGGGCACCGTCGGCAGGCGAAGTGAAAGTCAGGTTCGATATAGTGCCTGGCCCGCACTATCGGTTCGGCGCGATTGCACTTGGCGAGTTGGCAGAAACAGGTCCGGACTTTCCATCGCTGCGTACCGCGTTCGAGATTGCGCCGGGCGATCCGCTATACAGCGACAAGATTGTAACCGAAATCGCCGATCTTGATGTGGCACTGGGCGAAAACGGATTTGCCTTTGCCAAATTGGGCGAGCCGGATCTTCTGGTCGACCACCACCGCGAGGAAGGTGATCTGACGCTGCCGCTGACGCCGGGCGGCAAGTATCGGTTCGGTGAGGTAATCAGCGATGATCTCCGCTTCCTCTCGGGCAAGCACCTGGAAACAATCGCCCGGTTCAACCGCGGCGATATCTATAAACGCAGCGAAATGGACGATCTGCGCCGCGCGATTCTGGCGACCGGCCTGGTGTCCAGCGCAGCTGTTACTCCGCGCGAAACCGCGGCGCCATCCGCTGGACAAGCTGGCACGGTCGCGCTTGATGTCACACTGGCCCGCGCGCCCTTGCGCACCATAGCCGGCGCGGCAGGCTATGATTCAGGCGACGGGTTTAGGGTTGAGGCGAGCTGGGAACATCGCAATCTGTTCCCGCCTGAAGGAATGCTGCGGGTTCGGGCGGTGGCCGGGACCAAGGAGCAGTTGGTAGGCGTCACCTTCCGCCGCAACAATTTCCGCGGCCGTGATCAGGTGCTGACCTTCGATCTCTATGCCGACAATGTGAACCGGGATGCCTATGCCGCGCGAACCATCGCGCTGCGTGGAAGTTTTGAAAAGCTCTCCACCCTGATCTTTCAGAAGCCCTTCACCTGGAGCGCAGGATTCGAGGCTCTGCTGTCTGATGAGCGCGAAGCTACAGTAGTGGGCGCACCAACTGTGCGGCGGACTTACAAGATCGGTGCAGTGCCTTTGCGGGTCGCTTTCGATGGCAGCGATGATCTGCTCGATCCCAAACGCGGGCTGCGCGCTGCACTGCGAATCTCGCCTGAAGTTTCATGGCAGGACGGCAATTCATCGACCTATGCCCGCCTTCAGGCCGATGCGAGCTTTTACCTGCAAGCAGGCGGGGGCATTGTAGTGGCCGCGCGGGTGCGTCTGGGCAGTATCCCGGGTACATCTCTCGCCAATATTGCGCCGTCGCGGCGGTTCTATGCAGGCGGCGGCGGATCGGTACGCGGCTTTGGCTATCAACAGATCGGCCCGCGCGATGTTTTGGGTGATCCCAGCGGCGGGCGCTCGCTCAGCGAGTTCAGTCTGGAGGCGAGGGTCCAGACCGGCCTGATGGGCGGGGCGCTGGCGCTGGTTTCGTTCATTGATGCTGGAGCTGTTGATGAAAGCGTGACGCCGCGGTTCAAGAATATGCGCATCGGGGCCGGACTTGGCTTCCGCTATCAAACTGGCTTCGGCCCGATCAGGGTGGATATTGGCACACCGCTTGATCGCCAGCCGGGTGAAAGCCGGATCGGTGTTTATGTCGCGCTGGGCCAGGCGTTCTGATGGACCAGGAGCCAGCTGCCCTCATCCGACGCCGTTGGCCCAGGCAGATCATTGCGCTGTTGCTGGTGTTGCTCGGCGTGGCTGGGCTGGGGCTGATCATCCTTAACAGCCCGATTGGACACCGGCTGATTGCCGACCGGATAGCCCAATATGCTCCGGCTTCGGGCCTTAAGGTGGAAGTCGGGCGGATAGAAGGTTCGCTTTATGGAAATTCGGTCCTGCATGATGTAACCCTGTCCGATCCCAATGGACCGTTCCTGCGTGTGCCCGAGGTTGAGCTCGATTGGCGCCCGCTCAACTGGTTTCGCAGCGGTCTGGATGTGCGAAAGCTTTTGGCCCATCGAGGGCTGCTGCTGCGCCGGCCCAAGCTTAATCCCGGCGATCCTGATGCGCCGATCCTGCCGAATTTCGACATCAGGATTGATCGGTTTGAGGTAGACCGGCTAACGATTGCCGAGGGTATCGCGGGCGCGCAGCGGCGGGTCGATCTGGTTGCCCGGGTCGATATCCGGGCAGGCCGGGCACTGATCCGGGCCGATGCTGAATTGGGCGGGACCGACCGCCTGTTTGCGCTGCTCGATGCTGCGCCGGTCCGCGACAAGTTTGACCTGAAGCTCGATTACGCCGCGCCCGCCGGGGGAGTTTTGGCGGGGCTGACCGTGGCAAGGCAGGATTTGCGCGCGCGGATCGTCGGGGCAGGCAGTTGGCGCGACTGGAAGGGGGCGTTGCTGGCCGAGCAGGGTGGCAAACAGCTGGCTGCCTTCAAACTGACCAATCGCGCAGGGCGATATGCCGTTCTGGGCCAAGCGCGTCCCAACGGATCCTTGAGCGGCTTTGCAGCACGCGCGATGGGCGATCTCGTCTCAATCGATGCGCAGGGCACGTTGGCCAACAGCGTATTCAACGGTCGGTTCGCCCTTAGTGGCCAGCGGCTGGTCGCTGGTGGCGCGGGCAAGGTAGATTTTGCAGGCAACAGCTTTGAGAACTTCCGCTTGACCGCCCGCAGCGCTGATCCGGCGCTTTTGGGCGATGGAGCGCAGTTGCAGGGGGCGGTGCTGGTGGCTGCGCTTGACGGGAAGTTCCGCGATCTTTCAGCCCAACATACACTCACCGCCGTGCAGCTTGGGTTTGGGAAACTGCATTTCGATGGGCTGGCCCAGCGCGGCACAGCGCGCTTTGATGGAACGCGGTGGACTATGCCGCTCGGGCTTGAGGTCAGCCGGATCGTGACCGGCAACAGCTCGATAGATCCTCGGCTGGTGGGCCTGCGCGGTACCGGAACACTGACGCTGCAGGGCAATCGGCTGACTTCGGATGATCTGACGCTGGCCGTGCCCGGCCTTGGCGCGCGGCTGGTGCTGCGCGGCGACCTCAAAGCGGGCGGCTATGCGCTGGCTGGGCCGGTTGCACTGCGCGGCTTTGCCCTGCGCGATCTGGGCGTGGCAGAAGCAAATGCGCAAATCGTGTTCCGGCTCGGCAATAGATCGCCGTGGCTGCTCAAGGCGCAAACTGCCGGGCGGATGGTCAGGGTGGACAATGAGACGCTAAGCAGCCTTGCAGGGACCAATATCCGATTTGCCGGAGGTTTGACCTTGGGCCAAAGCCAGCCGCTGCTGTTCGAACGCGCGACCCTAAATGCCAGCAAGCTCAGCCTGGCCCTGAATGGCCGCCTGTCGCCCGATGGGCACACCAGCATTGCCGGGAGTGGCCGTCATGCCGATTATGGCCCGTTCCGGATCGATGGCAGCATTGCCGCAGATGGCCCCCGCGCGGTGCTGGTTTTCGCCGATCCGCTGCCCGCTGCCGGCCTGAAGGATGTGCGGATCGCGCTCTCGCCGATCCCGCAGGGCTTCCGGATCGAGACGCAGGGCGGCTCTCGGCTGGGGCCATTCACCGGCACGCTGGGTCTGTTCGCGCAAGCTGGCGAGCCGACCCGGATCGACGTTGAAAAGCTTGATGTCTGGAAGACTTCAGTGACCGGCTCGCTGCTTTTGGTGAAGGGCGGGGCGGATGGCATCCTTACGTTGGCGGGTGGCGGAATTGACGGAACGGTCCGGCTGGTCCCACGCACCGCAGGCCAGGGCTTTGAGGTGGCACTAAGTGCCAATAATGCGCGCTTTGGCGGCGACAATCCGCTGAGCATCGCCAAGGGGCGGATCAATCTCAGCGGGCAGATTGTCAGTGGCAAAAGCACGATCACCGGCAATGGCTTTGGTGAAGGGATCGCCCAGGGCAAGTTGTTTATCGGGCGGCTGGCGGCCAATGCCAGTCTCGCGGACGGTCGCGGGAGGATTACCGCTTCGCTCGCCGGGCGGCGCGGCAGCCGGTTCAGCCTCCAGCTTCAGGGCGATGTCGCGCCGGGCCGGATGACCTTGCTTGCCAATGGTGATTTCGCCGGGCGGCGTATCACCATGCCGCGCCGGGCAGTGTTGACTGCCGAAGGTGACAGCTGGCGGCTCGCCCCGACCCAGGTCGATTTTGGTGGAGGGCGGGTAATCGCGTCAGGCCTGATTGGCGCTGGAGCCAGCGATGTGCAGTTGGCGATGCATGAAATGCCGCTGTCGCTCGCCGACATTGTTCTTGCTGATCTGGGGTTGGGAGGCTCAGTTTCTGGACTGGTCGATTATCGCTTTGCTTCCGGGACAGTGCCAACAGGGAACGCGCAATTGCAGATAAAGGGGCTCAGCCGGTCCGGACTGGTGCTTACTTCACGCGCTGTTGATCTGGCGCTGGTCGCCAGATTGAGTGCGAACAGTTTGGAAACCCGCGCTGTTGTGCAGGAGGGCGGCGAAACGCGCGGCCGGCTTCAGGGGCGAATTACAGGCCTTCCTGCAAATGGCGCTCTGGCGGAGCGGCTTAGCGCTGGCAGCCTGATGGCTCAGCTGCGCTATTCCGGCCCAGCCGATGCCCTGTGGCGGCTGGTGGCGCTGGAGGCGTTTGACTTGACCGGCCCGCTAAGACTGACGGCGGATGCCACCGGCAGCCTCGCCAATCCGCAAATTCGCGGCGTTCTGGCCAGCGATAATTTGCGGCTGCAAAGCACACTGATCGGCAGCGATGTTGACGGGATCAAGCTGCGCGGCAGGTTCGCCGGATCGCGGCTTGATCTAACCAGTATCTCGGGCCGGGTTGCCAATGGCGGAACTATAAGCGGCAGCGGCAGCGTTGATCTGAGCAATTTTGGCACCCGTGCACCATCGATTGATTTGCTGATCGCGGCGCGAGGTGCCCAGATTTTAGCCCGCGACGATATGGCGGCCTCGGTTACCGGACCCTTGCGGATCATGTCCGACGGGGTAGGCGGGACGATTGCCGGACGGGTAATCATCGAACAGGCCCGTTGGCAATTGGGCCGGGCAGCGGCGGCCGCGACGCTGCCCGCGATCCGCACGCGGGAGATCAATCTGGCCGCTGATATTGCCCCGCCGCGCAAGCCTGCCGCGCCATGGCGATTCCTGATTGATGCGGCCGGAACCGACCGGATCATGGTGCGCGGGCTGGGGCTCGATAGCGAATGGGGCGCCAATATCCGCTTGCGCGGGACCACCGCCAATCCGGCAGTATTTGGGGAAGCGGGGCTGGTGAGAGGCGGATATGAGTTTGCGGGCAAGCGCTTTGAAATGAAGCGCGGCCGGATCCGCTTTGATGGAGGCAGCCCGCCTGATCCCCGGCTTGATATTGCCGCCGAAGCTGAAGTTACAGGACTGACTGCCCGCGTAACTGTTACTGGCACGTCGCTGCGGCCTGAGATCGCGTTCTCATCAGTTCCCGCACTGCCAGAGGAAGAGCTGCTTGCCCGGCTGCTGTTCGGCGATTCGATTACCAAGATCTCTGCGCCAGAGGCGATCCAGCTTGGCGCGGCCCTTAACGCATTGCGGACTGGTGGCGGTCTTGATCCGATTAACAAGCTGCGCGCGGCAATCGGGTTGGACCGGTTGCGGATCGTTGGGGCAGATGCAACAATCGGGCGCGGCACCGGGATTGCGGCGGGTAAGTATCTCGGCCGCCGGGTCTATGCCGAGATCATCTCCGATGGCCGGGGCTATAGCGCAACGCAGATGGAGTTCCGCGTAACCAGCTGGCTCGCGTTGCTGGCCAGCGTTTCGACGATCGGGCGCGAAAGCGCCAATATCCGTGTCAGCAAGGATTACTGACGCGGATTATAGAGCATGATGCGATAAATCTGAATCGCATCATGCTCTATAATTGTTTGTTGTCGCGTGATTTATTGCGAAAAACCGGTGCCCACTTTTTCGCATCACGCTCTAGTGGCTGAGTTAGGCCGGAAGGCCGCTGATTGACTTCACTTCCATGAAGTCGCGCAGGCCAAACAGCCCGCCTTCGCGGCCATTGCCCGATTGCTTGTAGCCGCCAAACGGCGAACCCGGCGCCGGGCCCCAGGCATTGATCGCAACCATGCCAGCGCGAAGCCTGGGAGCAACGGCTGCTGCCTTGGCAGGATCGCCGGAGATCACTGCCGAGAGGCCATATTCGGTATCATTGGCAATTGCGATGCCCTGTTCAAGGCTGTCATAGGCCATGATCGTCGCGACTGGCCCGAAGGTTTCCTCACGAGCGATCCGCATGTCGGGTGTTACGCCCGAGAACACCGTCGGCTTGATGTAATAGCCGCGGTTTAGATCGGCCGGGCGGTCAGTGCCGCCGGTTTCCAGCGTTGCGCCCTCGTCGATTGCCGACTGGATCAGATCCTGGATCTTGTCGAACTGGGTCTTATTGACGACCGGTCCGATATGCATGCCTTCCTGCATCGGATCGCCCACGGTGGTTGCTTCAAACATTGCTTTGGCAAAGCTTGCTGCCTCAGCCTGACGTTCACGCGGAACGAGCACGCGGGTCGGGGCGATGCAGCTTTGCCCGGTGTTGATCAGCACACCTTGCAGCGTTGCTGGCAGCACAGCGGCAAAATCGGCATCGGGCAGCACCAGATTGGGTGACTTTCCGCCCAGTTCCTGATGGACCCGTTTGACCGTGGGCGCAGCAGCTTGCGCCACTGCGATCCCGGCGCGGGTCGATCCGGTGAAGCTGACCATATCGACATCGGGGTGCGACGAGATCGCCTGGCCCACGCCCGGTCCATCGCCCTGGACAAGGTTGAATACGCCCGGCGGCACGCCTGCGGCATCGAGAATTTCAGCAAAGATCGCGGCATTGGTGGGGCATTCTTCCGAAGGCTTGAGCACCATGGTGTTGCCTGCGGCGAGCGATGGCGCGACCTTGAGTGCGATCTGGTTGAGCGGCCAGTTCCACGGAGTAATCATGCCCACTACGCCGATCGGTTCATAAGCGATGGTCACTGCGCCCAGCTTTTCAGTGAAGTCGAAGTCCTTAAGTGCAGCGATCGTCCCAAGGAAGCCGCCGATCCCGGCGCCAACCTGGGCGACTGTTGCAAAGCTGACCGGAGCACCCATTTCATCGGCCATCGAGAGCGCGAGATCGCCGGTACGCTTTTTGTATTCCTCGACAATCCGTTCCATCAGCGCAATCCGCTCTTCGCGGGTGGTCTGGCTGAAGCTGGTGAAGGCGCGCTTGGCAGCTGCCACTGCGGCATCGACATCGGCTTTGGTGCCCAATGTGATCGCGGTGCAGGCTTCTTCGGTCGAGGGGCTGATCACTTCGTGGCGCTTGCCGCCGACGCTATCCACCCATTTGCCGTCGATGTAATTCTGCAGCATCTCGCGCATGGCGAATCTCCTTTAATTGAGCGATTAATTTGACGCCTATTTCGGGAGAGCGGGCCGCGATTGCAAGCGGCAATCGTTGTCAGATGCTATCATATTGATGGGCATAGAGGTGGGCTTCCTCGGCACGGCGCTTGATCAACCCTGGCATGACCCGCCCCCCAGCGTTGATCCATTTGCCGAATTCGCCTTTGGCTTCGGCAAAGCGGCCCATGCGGTGGAGCTTGGTCAGCGTCGCCTTGGCGATCGCCCCGGTGTTGTAGTGGAACGAGGTTAGTGCATCAAATTGGGTGGGAGTGGTTGGCGCAGCGTCAAGAGCTTTGGCGACTTCGCGGCCATAGCGAACCAGATCGCGTTTAAGCCGGGCATCGCATTGGTCCTGTGTCCAGATCAGGCCAGCAACCACCTCCACTCCGGTAGAACCCCAGCCAATTGTCCAAGGGTCACCGCCGCTGCCGGGATCGGGATAGGCTTCGAAGTGGCCATCTGGACGCACCTTGGCGCAGCCTTCCCATTTCTGAATCAGCGCGATTCCAGCCGAGCCGATCTCGCGGCTGGCCGCGCCATTGCCAAGACCGGCTTCAATCGCGGCATTGAGCGCCTCGATTTCATCGGTCCGGAACCCACGATCGAGCATACTGCGGACGGCGTCGAAAATAGGTTTGCGGTCCATTGATTGCCTCGCTGGTTGGTGAGGCGCAGCAACTAGACAGGAACGCGGTGTGTAGGAAAATGGATTCTTGCAAGGCGCGCGATGTAAAGAGCTCTTGACAGTTTGTTTTACTGGTCTGTAAAGAGCTCTTGACAGACGGGAGTCGGAATTTGGAAAACCAGTTGAAACATTTCCGCGAAACATTTGGGTTCAGCCAGGGCGAACTCGCCAAGCGGCTGGGGGTTTCGCGCCAAACAATCAATGCGGTCGAAACCGACAAATATGATCCCAGCCTGCCGCTGGCACTGCGCATGGCCAAGTTGTTTGGCGTTGCCGTGCCTGAAATTTTTATCGATTCATGGGAACCGGAGGACGTGAAATGAGCGGACAAATGCAAAAGAAATGGGCTAAGCCAATGGTTGCGGCCCTGCTTGGAGGGATCGCCGGCTATCTCTCGATTGAGGGCTATGTCTGGTTCGGTGGCGGGGCTGAACTGGCTGAAGTAAATCCGATGCGACTGATCCTGTCTGCCGTCGGCATGGTCTATCTGCTCATGGCAGTGTTTGTAGGGCTGGGCACTTTGGTGCCCCGGGCCGGCGCAAAACTGCTCAATGTTGCCGACAGCGATGATCTGATCGATCAACGGGCGATGCTGCTGGGCAGTTCGGCCTCCAGCGGCGCGCTCGGCGCAGCACTGATGCTGATGGCTGCATCGGGACCGGGTGGCTCGGTCCCAGATGGGCTGGCATTGGCATCCTTGGCCTTTGCAATGATTTTCAGTACCGTCCTGACAATCCTGCAATGGCGCCACTATGACGAGTTGATGCGGCAGGTTTCCTGGGAAAGTTCAGCCTTTGGGCTGGGGTTGCTGTTTCCGGCATTGATTGTCTGGGCGGCGCTGGCGCACCTCGGCTGGACCGCTGCGCTCGATCCGTTGGGGGTGATTGCTTTGTCGGCCAGCACGGTGCTGATGGGAACATTCATTGCAGCGGGTCGGCGCGGTATGCTGACGCAAGGGTAGTTGTAACGCCGATCATATCCGCTTGCGGAGCTGTCGTGTCGCCGGAATCGGCAATGGTTGTAATGTCCCTGCAACAGTGATGCGCTCGAAGCTGCGCATGCGCGACAATTCCGAAAATCTGCTTATCTGCGATTTGACCCAAAGCTATTCGCCAAAAGGTGGTGGCGGAATAAGCACCTATCTGCGCGAGAAGCGGCAACATATCCTTGCACGCACTGACCACCGCCTGCTGCAAATCGTGCCAGGCCCGGAAGACCGGATCGTGGAGAATGGGCGGCATATCTGGGCAGAAATCGGGGCCGAGCAGGTTCGCGGCAGTCCTAATTATCGCTTCATACTTCGCACAAGCGCTGTTCGTGAGGTGCTGGAACGCTATCGGCCCGATGTGATTGAATCCTTATGCCCTTGGGTTCTGCCCTGGACGGCAATCAACTACCGGCGGGCGAACCCGGAAACTGCGCTTGTTGCGGGCTATCACACGGACTTCCCCAACGCTCATATCCACCGGGTGGGGACCGAGCTGTTCGGCCATATGGTCGCCAATGGACTGCGCCGCTTGAGCGTCGGTTACGCCGAAATCACCTATCGCGAGTTCGACCGGGTCTATGCGCTCGACGAAGCTATGCGCACCCTGTTGGGCGAGTATGGGATCACCCATGTCGACGTGTTGGATCTTGGCGTGGACTGCCTCCACTTTGACCCCGCGCGACGGGATCCCCAGTTTCGAGGGCGCATGGGTCTCCCCGGCAATGGGCCGCTGCTGATCTATGTGGGGCGGATCGACAACGAAAAGCGGGCGGATCGGCTGGTTGAAATGATGCGCCAGCTGCCGCCGGAGTTCGGCGCATCGCTCATCATGCTGGGTGACGGCAAGCTGCGTGACCAGCTGATCGAGCAGGCGGCTGGCCTTCGAGTGATCCTGCCGGGATACACTGCGGACCGAGCCGAGCTGGCGGTCGCTCTCGCCTCTGCGGATATCTACGTTTCCGCCATGGCGGATGAGACCTTCGGCATTTCGGTGATCGAGGCCCAGGCATCGGGCCTGCCAGTGGTGGGTGTCGCATCAGGCGCAATGCCGGCCCGAGTTCCAGCGGGACTGGGGTTGTTGGGCCCGGTTGATGATACCCAGGCGATGGCCGCGAATGTCATGAAAGTCTGGAGCGGCGATCATCGCGCGATGGGGCGGCAGGCGCGGAACATGATCTGCAACCGCTTTAGCTGGGAACGGACTTTTAACCGCCTGATCGACGAAATCTATGTCGAGGCACGTGCTCAGGCGGCTTGGCGGGCAAGCCAGAAACGCTGGTGGTTGCCGCTTCGGGCACCGCAGGACATCCGCCGCGCGGGTTAGGAGCCGATGATCGAGATCGATTTGATTTCGATCGCATCGTCCTTGTCGCCAAACGGCAACACCTCGCCCACTTCCGCGCCCATCAGCGCGCGGGCCAGCGGTGCGGAGAAGGCGACCAGACCGCTTGCCGGATCGGCCTCGTCATCGCCGACCAGCGCCAGGTCACGGGATTTTCCAGCCATGACGAATGTCACGCTGGTACCGAATTCCACCTTGTCGCCAGCCGGGATCGGCATCAGCTCGGCGGTCACCTGACGGGTTTGCCAATAGCGCAGATCGCGCTTTGCGGCGGTGAGCGCTGCTTCATCGGCCTCGCTGGCGATAGCCTTCTCCAGTTCGCGCACGCGCTGCCCGATCATGGCCAGTCCGCGCGCTGTGACCAGATTGGGGCCGGGCGGGATTGGAATCTCGAACTTGGGCTCAAGATGCTCCTCATCGCTCTCACGGCGGAATGCAACGCTCATGGGGTTTCCCTTTCGCGCGCTACTTTGCCCGCATTGCGATCAGGACGCTATAGCCGGGAATGTAAAAGGGGCGCCCGGATTGCTCCGGACGCCCCTCTTGGTGATCGTGTTGGTCCGGATCAGGCGCTGTAGTACATATCGAACTCGACCGCGCTTGGCGTGGTTTCCCAGCGCAGTTGTTCGGCCCACTTGAGCTCGGCATAGGCGTCGATCTGCTCTTTCGAAAAGACGCCGCCCTGCAGAAGATAGTCGTGGTCGGCCTCAAGGCTTTCCAGCGCCTCACGCAAAGAACCGCAAACGGTCGGAACCTCAGCCAGTTCGGCTGGCGGCAGATCATAGAGGTTCTTGTCCATCGCCTCGCCAGGATGGATCTTGTTCTTGATCCCATCAAGCCCGGCCATCAGCAGCGCCGAATAGCACAGATAGGGATTGGCCATCGCATCGGGGAAGCGGAACTCAACTCGCTTGGCCTTGTCACCCGCACCATAAGGGATGCGGCACGAGGCAGAGCGGTTGCGCGCCGAATAGGCCAGCAACACAGGCGCTTCATAGCCCGGAACCAGCCGCTTGTAGCTGTTGGTGGTCGGGTTGGTGAAGGCGTTCAGCGACTTGGCGTGCTTGATCACCCCGCCGATGAAATACAGGCACATGTCCGACAGACCGGCATAACCAGTACCAGCGAACAGCGGCTTGCCCTTTTCCCAGATCGAGATGTGGGTGTGCATGCCGCTGCCGTTATCGCCCTTAATCGGCTTGGGCATGAAGGTTGCGGTCTTGCCGTAAGCATGAGCAACCTGCTGCACGACATATTTGTACACCTGCATTCGGTCTGCGGTTTGCACCAGCGTGCCGAAAGTCAGGCCAAGTTCGTGCTGCGCGGGAGCGACTTCGTGGTGATGCTTGTCGCAGGGCAGGCCCATTTCAAGCATGGTGGCAACCATTTCGCCGCGAATGTCGACGCAGCTGTCAATCGGCGCAACGGGGAAGTAGCCGCCTTTAACGACCGGGCGATGGCCCAGATTGCCGCCTTCATAGTCCTTGCCGGTGTTGGTCGGCAGTTCGATGTCATCAATCCGGAAGCCGTTGCCGTCATAGCCGTCGTAATACTTCACGTCGTCAAACAGGAAGAATTCCGCTTCCGGGCCAACATAGACGGTATCGCCCACGCCGGTCGATTTGACGAAGGCTTCGGCGCGCTTGGCAGTGGAGCGGGGATCGCGGCTGTAAAGATCGCCGGTCGAAGGCTCAACGATGTCGCAGCAGATGATCATCATTGGCGTCGCGCTGAACGGATCGATATAGATCGCATCCAGATCGGGCTTGAGGATCATGTCACTTTCGTTGATCGCCTTCCAGCCCTCGATCGATGAACCATCGAACATCAACCCGTCTTCCAGCTCATCTTCACCCAGGACCGAAGCAACCATGGTGAGGTGCTGCCATTTGCCTTTGGGATCGGTGAAGCGCAGATCAACCCATTCAATTTCCTCATCCTTGATGCGCTTGAGGATGTCCTTTGCCTTGGCCATTACTAGTATTCTCCATAGGGCCCCTCCCATTTGCGGGAGGGGGGAATTGTTGGATTAAGCGGTGAGGTCAGATAGCGTCGTCGTCGCGCTCGCCGGTGCGGATCCGCAGCGCACTTTCGATGGCAGTTACGAAAATCTTGCCGTCACCGATCCGGCCGGTCTGCGCGGCAGCCGCAATCGCTTCGACCACCCGCTCAGCCAAAGCATCAGGGACGACAACTTCAAGCTTCACCTTGGGCAGGAAATCGACGACATATTCGGCCCCGCGATACAGCTCAGTATGGCCCTTCTGACGGCCAAAACCCTTCGCTTCGGTCACGGTGATGCCGGAAACGCCCACTTCGTGCAGGGCCTCCTTCACTTCGTCGAGCTTGAAGGGCTTGATGATCGCTTCGATCTTTTTCACGTGACGTAACCCCTGCGCATGAAGCCGGTCCCGCTAGAGCGGTCCGGAAATCCAAATGCCAATGACAAACAACTATCAAGAATCGTGCCAGAGGCGATTTTACTGCCCTAGGCGAAGCGGGGCAGCGCGAAAAGGGTGGAATCGTAAGATTCGAAACGAAGTATGGTGCAAGGGGCAAAGAAATGTTCGCAACAGAGGGCGGGGGCTTGCCTGATTTTTCAGCATCTATGCTCAAATTTCAGGCAACACATCATCCCCGGCTCGACCTGGGATCGTTGGCTTCGTCGATGCGAGGGCGGAATGATGAGGCCAGCGGTCCCAGGGCGAGCCGGGGACGACGTTAAAGCACGAGCCCTGCAATCTCCGGCAGACCGGCCATCAGATTGAGGCTCTGCACGACGGCCCCGCTCGCGCCCTTGCCAAGATTGTCGAGCCGCGCAACCAGCCGCGCCTGCGTTCCGTCCGCGGACCCGAACACCCACAGGTCGAGCCGGTCAGAAGGCTGCATTGAGCGGCGCAGCAGCAGCTCGTCCAGGCTATCGGCATGAACCTTGATCACCGCGCTATTTGCATAGAAATCGACCAGACAATCGCGCAGCCCATCGGTGGGCGCGGCGCGGCTCATCTGGCTGAGGTGCAGCGGCACTTCCACCACCATGCCGCGATGCGCCGGGATCACAGCAGGCGCGAACAGCGGCGCGTGCTTCAATCCGCAACGCGCCTGCATTTCGGGGACATGCTTGTGCCCGAGTGAGAGGGCGTAATCGCGATAAGCAATGTCGCCATCCTCTTCAAACCGCGCGATCATGGCCTTGCCCCCGCCCGAATAGCCCGACACCGCGTGGCAGCTATAGGGCCAATCCGAAGGCAGCAACGCGCGGCGGATCAGCGGGGCGAGCAGCGCAATGAAGCCGGTCGAATAGCAACCCGGGTTGCTGACGCGCTGGGCGCTGGCGATCTTGTCACGGCCAACAATCTCGGGAAAACCATAGACCCAGCCTGGCGTCACGCGGTGGGCGCTGGAGGCGTCAATGATACGAATTTTGCTGTCCGCAGCCAGAGCCACCGCTTCGCGCGCAGCCTCGTCGGGCAGGCACAACACGGCGAAATCGGCAGCGTGAAAGGCGTCGCGGCGGGCGGCTTCGCTTTTGCGCTGATCGTCATCGAGGATCAGCAGCGAAAATTCGCTCCGCCCGGCCAGCCGGTCGACAATCTCAAGCCCGGTTGTTCCTGCCGCGCCATCGATGAACACCTTCTGGGTCATTGCGCGATCAGCGAGTCGAGCATGATATAGCCAACCAGCCCGTCCTCACCGACCTGGCCCCAGGCCCAGCCGCCGGCCATATCGAGGACGTTGAATACCGTGCCGCCAGCCAATTGGTCCATTACTTCGCCATCGGCCCGGCCAGCGACGCGCAGGCTGGCCCCGGCAGCGACAACATCATGCGGCATTGGCACCGCATAATGCGGCACAAAGCACCGCCCAGCCAGGCGGATATGCGCCAGATCCCCGCGCACCGGCCAATGCGCCGCATCGAGCTTTTCAGCCGGACCGGATAGCATCAGTTGATCGGCAGGAATGGCAGTTGCAGGCAAGGTGGGTAGTCCCTCGAAAAGGAAGACCGGGCGATTAGCCCCGCTTGGCCCTTGTATCAAGTCATCCATACCGGGCGCTTAACATCCCCCAGGCTGCCCTCAGCCCCAAGGCATCGCCGCCTTTGGGCCGGCCGGGCTTGGCGGTGGGGCGCCAGGCGAAGGTGTCGAAATGGGCCCAGTCGGTCCCTTCGGGCACGAACCGATCGAGGAACAGTCCGGCCACCGACGCCCCGGCGAACCCGTTGGAGCTGGAGTTATTGAGATCGGCAATGTCGGACTTGAGATACTCGCGGTAGCCGGAATAGAGCGGCAGCCGCCAGCAGGGGTCGTCGGCTTCGATACCGGCTTTGAGCAGCGCATCGGCGGTTGCATCCTCGCGGGTCATCAGGGCTGGAAGATCGGGGCCAACGGCAACGCGCGCCGCGCCGGTCAGGGTGGCAAAGTCGATGATAAGCTCGGGCTTTTCCTCACCCGCGCGGGTCAGCGCGTCGCCCAGCACCAATCGCCCTTCGGCGTCGGTATTGCCGATCTCGACACTGATCCCGGCGCGGCTGCGCAGGACATCGCCGGGGCGGAAGGCGTTGCCGGAGATGGCATTTTCCACTGCGGGCACCAGCAGATGCAGCCGGACCTTGAGGTGGGCTTGCATTACCAGCCTGGCCAGCGCCAGCGCGTGGGCTGCGCCGCCCATGTCCTTTTTCATCCACATCATGCCCGAGGCAGGCTTGATATCGAGACCGCCCGAATCAAAGGTCACGCCCTTGCCGACCAGAGCGATTCTGGGGTGTTTGGGATCGCCCCAGATCAGCTCGATCATTCGCGGCGCATGGCTGCGCGCAGCGGCCCGGCCGACCGCATGGACCATCGGAAACTCGCGCTCTAACGCATCACCGCTGGTGACTCTAAGCTCGGCCTTATAGGTTTTGGCCAGCGCGGCAGCTTGCGCCTCAAGCGCGGCAGGGCCCATGTCCTCGGCGGGCGTGTTGACCAGATCGCGGACCAGCGCCACCGCTGCCGCCTCTGCGAATGCGGGCTCGATTGCTTTGACTTCGGTGGTGAGCAATATGCGCGGACCATCGCTGCTGGGATCGCTGCGATAGCGGTCAAAGCGGTATTGCCCGCTGACCCAGCCAAACAGGGCTGGCCCAGGTTCACCCCCCGCGCGGCGATAGGTTCCAGCGGGCAGAACCTCGGCCAACTTGGCCATGCACCAGCTCGTCAGGCTTTCGGTGTTTGCGACGCCTGCGGCCACGAACCAGCTGTCACCATCGGGGATGATTGCGTGGGTATGGGCCTCCGCCTCAAACTTCTGGGCGGCCAGCGCGGCGCGTTGCGGGCCGGACAGCGATTTGACGAAGGCTTCCAGTCCGGCCTTGTCGATAAGATGGATCGGAATGGCGGTCTGGCCCCGGTCGGGCTGGATCAATGCGTGTTTGTCAGTCATGGTCAGGCTGCTTAGCGCCAGCTGTGGTTGTTGTGCGAGAGGAAAAACCAATGCGCCGCTTCCTGATCCTGCCGTTGCTGGCGCTTTGGGCCTGTTCGGCAGAAAAGTCGGCGGTCCCGGCACCTACGAAAGGCGCCGCAGTCCCTGGTGCAACGGCAACTGCATCGGCCAGAGCCGAACCTTTAGGCGAGGCGCGCAGCGTCAAGGTTTCCAGCGAACTCTATGAGTTTGAATATGCCTATCCGGCACAGGCCGCCGCCATTCCCGCACTCAAAACGATGCTTGATGCCGATATCACCCGGCAGCAGACCGAATTGCGCAAGCAATCGAAGACAGAGCAGGCCGAAACGGCGAGCAGCGATTTCCCCTATCGCCCGCACAGCCTGTATTATGATTGGAAGGTGGTGGCCGAAACGCCCGGTTGGCTTAGCCTTTCGTCGCTGGTTGGTAGTTACACCGGCGGGGCGCATCCCAATTATTGGTTTTCCGCGATACTGTGGGACAAGGTCGGTGACACGGAGCGCAAGGTGGCCGATCTGTTCATCTCCAAACAGGCGCTGACGGACGCGATCCGCAAGCCGTTTTGCGCCGAACTCAATCGCCAGCGCTCCAAAAAACGCGGGTTTCCGGTTGATCCGGCCAGCAAAGACATGTTCGACGAATGTATTGACCCGGTGGCAGAGACAGTGATCCTTGGCTCATCAAACGGGCAAAGCTTCAACCGCATCGGCATCCTGGTTCTGCCCTATGAGGCCGGGCCTTATGCAGAAGGCGACTATGAGGTGACATTGCCAATTACGACTGCCGTGCTGGCAACAGTGAAGGCGGAGTATCGGGCCAGTTTTTCGGCCCAATGAGCCATCTCGCAATTTGCCGGTAATGATGCTACGCCCCGCTCCATGACCCAATACCAGACCATCGCCGATGATAAGACAGTGCTGCGCGACGGTACAATCAAGCTCCATGGCCTCAGCGCTTTCGCTGGAATGCGTGCGGCCGGGCGGCTGGCAGCGGATATCCTCGATGCGATGGTCCCATTGGTGCAGCCTGGAGTAACCACCGGCGCGCTTGATGATGTGGTGCGGGCAATGACGCTGGCTGGCGGCGCGGTTCCGGCGACCTTGGGCTACCGGGGTTATGCCCACAGCTGCTGCATCTCGATCAACCATGTCGTGTGTCACGGTATTCCGTCAGACAAGCAGCTCAAGGACGGGGATATCGTCAATATCGACGTCACCCCGCTACTCGGCGGCTGGCACGGCGACAGCAGCCGGATGTATCTGGTTGGCGATGTACCGCTGAAAGCCAAACGGCTGATCGATGTCACCTATGAGTGCCTGATGATGGGCATTGAAATGGCTAAGCCAGGCGCGCGATTGGGCGACATTGGCGCGGCGATCCAGAAACATGCCGAGGGCAACCGTTACGGCGTGGTTCGCGAGTTTTGCGGGCACGGGCTGGGGCGGTTGTTCCACGATGCCCCCGAAGTGGTCCACGCTGCCCGCGCCGGAACCGGCCCGGAACTGCGCCCCGGCATGTTCTTCACGATCGAACCGATGATCAACCAGGGCAAGGCGGGGGTGAAGATGCTGGAAGACGGCTGGACGGCGGTAACCCGCGATCGCTCGCTTTCGGCGCAGTTCGAACATTCGATCGGGATCACCGAGGATGGCTGTGAGGTGTTTACCGCGAGTTCCAGAGGGCTGGACAAGCCGCCTTATTGAGCCTGTCGAAGGACGCGCGTAAGCTAACCCCGCGCCGCCCTGATCGCGGCCCCCGCAGCAAAGGGCGTAATCGCCAGCAGCACCAGACTGACTGCGCCAGTCAGCGCAATCCCGCTGGTCCCTCCGGTCGAGAGGCTGCCTGCGCCGAAGATCAGCAGCGGCACCGCCAGCGGGATCACCAGCAGTCCAGCCAATGCCGTTCCGCCGCGCAGGCCAGCGGTGAGCGCAGCCACGGTTACGCCCAAAGCGGCAAGGCCGGGCGTTCCGGCCAGCAGACCAAGCTCAACCAGTCGCAGCGTCTCTCTTTCAAGGCCCAGTAAGGCCGCCGCAGGCAGGGCCGCCAGCATCAGCGGCGGACCAAAGCTGAGCCAATGGGCCAGCACGCGCACGGCGATGATCCATTCCTCGGAAATGCCGCGCAAGGCCCATTGATCGAAAAAGCCTTGCTCCAGATCAGGCTCGACCAGCCGGTCGAGCGGCAGGATCGCCGCAAGTAGCGCCGCAACCCAGATCACTCCGCCACCCATCCGGGCAAGCAAAGCGGCGTCGGGGCCAACCGCGAAGGGAAACAGCATCGCGACTGACAGGAAGAACAACAGCGGCAGCAAAGTACCGCCCTTGCGTCCGCCGAGCAGGAGCAAGCCAAGATCGCGGTGCAGAAGATGGATTAGCGCACTATTCATTGGCCTCCCTCCCCTGAAGAGGAAGGACTTTAGAAGAGAATTCCTCAAGTTCGAGCTGGCGCATACTCACCAGTTCAAACGGCTGGTGCGAGGCGATCACGCAGATGCCGCCTGCTGCCAAATGCTCCGCCGCCAGCTCCTCCACCAGTGCCACCGCCGCGCGGTCAAGCCCGTTGAGCGGTTCGTCAAGCAGCCACACCGCGGCGCTCTGACCGATCAACCGGGCCAGCGCCGCGCGCTTTTTCTGGCCGGTCGAAAGATACCGCACTGGCACGTCAAGCAGATTGCCAAGACCAAGCCGGTCAGAAATAGATTCACCGGCGAGAAAGCCAATGCGGTCAAAATCTACCCAGAAGCCAAGGGCACGGCCTAGCGGCAAATGCGGATCGAGTGCTGGATGTTCGTCGATCAGGCCAATCGCCCCCTCGCGCTCTACATGGCCTGCATAGGCTGGCAGCAAACCGCCAAGAATCCGCAGCAGGCTTGATTTGCCGATCCCGTTGGCCCCACTGATCTGCAAAGCCTCACCAGCGTTTAGCGCCAGCGACAGCCCGCGAAACAACACCCGGTCGCCGCGGCGGCAGGCGAGGTCAGTGGCGGAGAGGCGGCAGGCTTGCATGGGCCGCCGCGATAGGGGAAAGGCTGGAGGCTGCCAACCTCTGGCTGCCAAGGAGAGCCGCAATGTCCATTCCCCGCCTGTCCGATGCTGCGCGCGATGCACTGCTGGTCGCGCATCCCAGCTGGCAGCTGCGCGGCGATGGGCTGGCAATCGCGCGGACATTCAAATTCGCTGACTTCAAAGAAGCATTCGGGTTTATGGCCCGCGTTGCGCTATATGCCGAAAAAACCGATCACCATCCCGAATGGTTCAACGTCTATAATCGGGTCGAAATCACGCTTACAACCCATGACGCAGGCGGGCTGAGTGCGCGTGATGCGGCAATGGTGCAGGCGATTGAGGCGATCGTGGCCGGACCAAACTGATTAAACCCGGTTCTCGCTTTGACATGGTTTTTAGACTGCCCCACAAGGTTGAAGCCTTGGGGCAGCATTGGGGAACAAGCGTGAGGCGGAGCGGTCTGGTAGTTGTTTTGCTGGCCGCTGCGGCAATTGCGGGGGCAGCAGAGGCGGCCAAGCCCGCCAAGCCTGGGGCGCCAACTTCACGTGAAGTCAGCTATATCCCTCCTGCCAGCTGGGTGGTTGCCCCGCCAGCGAGCAATGAAACCGCACCGCCTCCTGGCGCGCCACTCAAGATAATTTACATGGACCAGCAGGTCCATGTCGAGGCGCAGGGGCAATCCGTCTACACGGCTCAGCGCTATCAGATCCTCAAGCCCGAGGCGCTGAGCGCCGGCAATCTCACGCTATCCTGGAACCCGGATGGCGGATCGGTAGCTGTCCATAAAGTCATGATCATTCGCGGCAGCGAACAAGTGGATGTGCTGGCGAGCCGCAAGTTCGATATCATCCAGCGTGAAGCTGGTCTGGAAGCAGCACAGATCACCGGAACCTTGACTGCCGCGCTGGCGGTGCCTGGGCTTCGGGTGGGCGACATTCTGGAATTTTCTGTCACCATCAAGGCCAATGATGCGGTGCTGGGCGGTCAGTCCTGGGGCATTTTTCAGTTTCCGCTCGCCGGGATGCCAGGCACTTTCCGGACCGGGATTGCATGGCCGCAAGCGCGAACGGTTCAGTTTCGAACAACGCCAGACCTGACTATGCCCGAGGTCGTTATGATCGGCACAGAGAAGCGCATCAGCCTTGAACAGCGCGATCCAACCACTGTTGTAGTGACGGACGGTGCGCCGGCCCGCTACAATTTGCGCCGGATGATGCAATATAGTGATTTTGCTGGCTGGGACGAGGTTTCGGCTCGATTGTTTCCGTTGTTCGTCACCGCATCAGATATCCCTGCCAATTCGCCGCTACGGGCAGAAATCGCTCGGATCGCAGCGGCAAGTGAGGATCCGGCCGAACGCGCCCGACTTGCGCTGCGGCTGGTCCAAAACGATGTTCGCTACATTTTCGTTGGCCTAAACGGCGGAAACTATCGGCCTATGACAGCCGACGAAGCCTGGTCGCAGCGCTATGGGGACTGCAAGGCGAAGACGGCGCTGCTCCTGGGGTTGCTGCGCGAATTGGGGGTCGCTGCGGAAGCTGTACTGGTCGCAACGGCTGGTGGCGACGGGACTGACCTGTTTTTGCCATCGCCAGCACCTTTCGATCATGTTCTGGTGCGGGCAGTGCTTGGCGGGAGGCCATACTGGCTTGATGGGGTGCGGCTGGGCGATACCAGGCTTGATGCTTTGGCAACGCCGCAGTTCCGGTGGGCTTTGCCGCTGCGCAGCGCTGGCGCGACACTTGAACAGGTGCCGGCGAATCCGCCACCGTTGCCGTTCAAAATTCAGACCATTGACCTTGATGCCAATGCGGGCCCGACTAAGCCCGTAACAGTCAAGATAGCACAATATCTGCGCGGGGATTCAGCGGAGCAGATCCGCAGGGTTCTTGCTGCGACCACTGCAGACGAAGGCGAACGGCAAATTCGCGATTACCTCAATAGTGAAGAAGACTGGGCGACCATCACCAAGGCTAGCTGGAAGTTTGACGCGGCCAAATCCGTTCTGATTGTCACTGGTGAAGGCGCTGCCAAGCAAGAGCAAGTGTGGTGGGATGGACCGGATACTGAATTGAGGGCTGGAGTTCCGCGCGCTGGATTCTCACCGCCGGAGGAGCGCAAGCGCCCACCAGAGCAGGATTCTACCCTGCCATGGGTCACCAGTTTCCCCATTTATGGATGCTGGGTGAGCAATATCCGCTTGCCAAAGCCCGCAGCCGGCCATCGTTGGGAGACCAAGTCTCGGCCCATCAATCAAACGCTGGGCGGGATGACCTATCGGCGGCGGCTTGAATTGCGGGATGGGGCATTGCGATCGGTGATGGTCAAGCGCAGCTATGCCGCCGAGATCACCGCAGCACAGGCTAGCGATGCCAATGCCGCGCTCGCTAAATTCGACAATCAGATACCCAGCGCATTCCAGCGCAAGCTGGTCCGCGGTTACGCCTATCCGCCTGCGGTGGAGGCAGACCGGGTGCAGCTGATTGAGGATGTTGATTGGACCGCCGAAGTCACGCCCTGCACGTTGCCGGAACCATCCGCCAAATAACGCATCTAGTCCAGATTTCGGCTCATCGAACGTGCTTGCTTGCGTAACTGGCCCGGAAACCATCGCGCGGCGAAGGCCACTTTTTTGGCGGTCTTGCCAATCACAGTATGCAGCTTTTGATTATGCACGGCTGCCCAGGCGGCCTCGGCCACCTCGCCAACCGGGGTCACCTCCAACCCTGCAACGCGGACCCGGTCGCGGATTGCTTCGTTGCTGCCCTGATTGGGGGCATGATCAAGCAACGGCGTGTCAATGAAACTGGGCATGAGCGAACAGACCCTGATGCCATCGGCGGCCCATTCGCCGTCAAGCGATTCGGTTATCGCCCGGACCCCGAATTTGGTCGCTGAATAGATCGAGGTGCCGCCGTTGCCATAGATCCCTGCTGCGCTGGCGGTGTTAAGCAGGCAGCTGCCCGGCGCGGTTTTTTTGAGGTGCGGGTAAGCGGCCTGAGCGCCCCAGATTACGCCCTTGAGGTTGATATCGAGACAGCGTTCGATCTCTTCGCTCGAGTTTTCGATAATCAGACCGCCGAGCGGGATTCCGGCGTTGTTGAAGACCACATCGATCCGGCCTCCGGCTGCAATAGAAAACGAATCAAGTGCTGCGTCCCATCCGGCGCGGTCGCGCACGTCAAGCTTCACCGAAAAGCTATAGCCACCCGGTAGCAGCGCCTCAGTCGCGGCCATTCCGGCCTCGTCAATATCTGCAAGGCCAACGAACCAGCCGCGCGCCCCAAACAATTGCGCCACCGCTCGGCCAATGCCAGAGCCGCCGCCCGTGATAAAAATGGCCCTGCGCTGCGTCAATTTAGTCCTCCCGAATCCATCCTTAATCGCAACTTACAGCGCCGGATTGTTATAGCAATGCCAGGTAAATATTGCCGCGGCACCGCGGTGGGGTCGCCAGGGCTCGGCTAACAAGCGGGTAGTCTTCTCGTCGGGCCGTTCGGACAGACCCAGGATCTTGTGGAGGCCTGCTTGCACCGCAAGATCGCCTGCCGGCCAGATATCCGCGCGGCCTTCGGCAAACAGCAGATATATCTCGGCAGACCAGCGTCCTATTCCCTTGATCCGGGACAATTCGGTAATAGCGGCTTCATCATCGGCGGGGAGTGCATCGAGATTGAGCGTTCCGGTTACCACCAGTTCGCACAGGCTGCGCAAATAGCCTTGCTTCTGGCGCGACAGGCCGCAGGCGCGCAGCGCGTCAAACTCGGCGCCGAGCACTTTTTCGGGCGGGAGCTGTGGCCCAAGGAACGCCTCGAACTTGCGCCACATCGAGGCGGCTGCGGCTACGCTGACCTGCTGGCCAACAATGGTGCGCATCAGCGTTGCATAGCCGCGCTCTCGAATGCGGGCATCGGGGTAACCGGCGCGCTCAAGCGCTTGGGCCATAGCCGGTTCTTGGCCTGCGAGCAGATCAAGCGCCTGTTTAATCGCTTCTGCACTTAGCCCCATCACTTTCACCCGCTTGCCAAAGGAAGTGCTAGCCATTAGCAGCCCGGCCAAAGCGCGAACAGGCGCGAATGGAAAAGGAACTATGGGCATGCCGAATCTGGTGGTGGTCAGCCGCGCTGGCGAAGAAAAGACGGTCGAAGCTGCCGTCGGGCTCTCGGTTATGGAAGCCATCCGTGACAACGGCTTTGACGAGCTGTTGGCGCTGTGCGGCGGCTGCTGTAGCTGCGCCACTTGCCACATTACAGTCGATCCTGCTTTCGCCGATAAGCTTCCAGCAATGAGTGAGGACGAAAATGATCTGCTCGACAGCTCGGATCACCGCGGCCCGAACTCGCGTTTGTCGTGTCAATTGCAGATGACCGCCGAGCTGGATGGCCTACGCGTGACGATTGCTCCGGAAGATTGAGCTTTAGGCGGCAATAGTGCAATTCCGTTGCACAGGGCCGCGCACGATCTTAGGTCTACGGGCATGACTGGTCTCCTCACGGCAAACACCACGCTCGATCTTATCGGCAATACACCGCTTGTCCTTCTAAAGGGGCCAAGCGAAGCGGCTGATTGCGAAATCTGGGGCAAGTGCGAATTCGCCAATCCCGGCGCCTCGGTCAAAGACCGGGCAGCGCTGTGGATTGTTCGTGATGCCGAAGCGCGCGGGACTTTGCAGCCCGGCGGGACAATCGTGGAAGGCACTGCGGGTAATACCGGGATTGGCCTGGCACTGGTTGCCAATGCGCTGGGCTACAAGACGGTGATCGTCATCCCCGAAACCCAATCGCGCGAAAAGATGGATACGCTGCGCGCCCTGGGAGCCGAGCTGGTGCTGGTGCCCGCCGCGCCCTTTTCCAATCCGGGGCACTTTGTCCATACCTCTCGCCGCCTTGCTGAAGAGACGAAAGGCGCGGTCTGGGCCAATCAATTTGACAATATCGCCAACCGCAAGGCCCATATTGAAAGCACCGCACCTGAGATCTGGGAGCAGATGGGCGGGCGGATAGATGGCTTTACCTGCACTGCCGGATCGGGCGGAACAATCGCCGGGGTCGGTCTTGGCCTCAAGGCGCTGGACGAAAAGGTGATCATCGCGCTGACCGATCCGCATGGCGCAGCGCTGTTCAATTTTTACGCGCATGGCGAGCTCAAGGCCGAGGGGACTTCGGTTGCCGAAGGGATCGGGCAGGGGCGGATCACTGCCAATCTGGATGGCGCGCCGATCGATACCCAGTTCCGAATTTCGGACGAGGAAGGGCTGGAATGGGTCGCGCGGCTGCTCAAGGACGAGGGGCTGTGCCTGGGCCTGTCCTCAGGGATCAATGTCGCTGGTGCGATCGCGCTGGGCAAGCAACTGGGAAAAGGATCGCGGGTCGTGACAATCCTTTGCGATACGGGCTTTCGCTATCTGTCTTCGCTTTACAATGCCGAGTGGCTGAAGGCCAAGGGGCTGCCGATCTTCCCTTGGCTCGCATGATCGGCTAGTCTGGCAGGCTATGGCCAGCCATCCAAACCAATCCGCGCGTCAATCAGGCGCCAATCCGCCGCCGGTAAACCCCTTGCATTTCGTGCCGCCCACCGCCCGCGAGCTGCGCGGACAGGCGGTTCAGCGCTTACAGGTTGGGATGTTCGGACTAGCGGCAATGCTGTTGCTGGTTGGCCTTGCCAATATCATCATGGACCGGGCCCGGATGGCGGATGAGGCAGCAGGCGGTATCCCCAAATCGGCGGCCAGCGTGGATGGCACGGCCACGACTGACCCGTTGGCCGATATCGGCGTGGTCCCGTCAGCCGATGGCGGGGCGTCCAACGCGCCGGTCTCTGCGCCCGGCAATGCGCCCCGTTAGGCAGATTCCTGTTCTTGCAATTGTGGTACTCCTGCTGGCGGGAGGCTGGCTGATCGGGAGGGAAGGCGCGGAAACGCGGCAACCGGTCGGCTTGTTCACCAGCCTGCCCATCTTGTGGAACGAAGCGGGCGATGTTGCCGGACAGCTTGATCTCAATGTGCCGCCGCATTGGGCCAAGGCGGCTTTGGCAGCGCGCGGTGATATTGTTGCATTAGACCAGTTGAACGCCCTGGCAGGTGGCGGACTGACCCGGCTGATGGTCGCGCAGCCACGCCCGCTCAGCCCGGATGAAAATGTCGCGCTGGATGATTGGGTGAAAGGAGGAGGCAAGCTGCTGCTCCTGGCCGATCCCGCGTTAACCGCTGAATCCGCCTTTTCGATCACTGACCGGCGGCGGCCCCAAGCGGTTGCGCTGCTTTCGCCAATTCTTACGCGTTGGGGGTTGCGGTTGGAATTCGACGACGCGCTGCCTTTCGGTGAACGATCGGTCACAGTGATGGACGTTGCCGTTCCAGTGAATTTGCCGGGGCGGTTTGCGTTGGCAGGCGGATCTGGCATTACGAACTGCCGGATCTGGGCAGACGGTCTTGCGGTCAGTTGCAGGATTGGGAAAGGCCGGGTGATAGCATTGGCAGACGCTGCTGTGCTTGATCAGGATGATGCGGACGGGAGCCGGCGTCGCGCATTCGATTGGCTTCTGAACACCACTTTCGCTGCCCACTAAGCCGAATAGCCGGGGAAACTGCGGGACGATTCTCACAGTTTCGGAGATTCGCGCTTTAAATGGCTGATTTTCATAAGGAACAAATAGAAAACATAGCACGCTTAAGGTCTTATGATTAAGATTCGAATATAGGTAAATCAACTATTTACCGTCCTATCCCGTGTTTTCCCGCAATTTTCCCTTCCATCGCCGGATTTGCCGCGTTAAGGACACTGTTCATCGACACCTGATTTCCAAGCTGCACTCGCAAAGGGTGAGCTGGCCGCGAGAACTCGCGGCCGGAATGGGGGAAGTTTTGTGCGGTTTCGGGATCAGTCCCAGAGTTGAGGCAGGTTGAGTGGAGGTGGAGCCGATCAGCTACAGTGGCCAAGGCTTTTCGCTTCGCGGCGAAAAGGGCCGGTTTGTGCTGCCACCACAGTTCCGCAAATCGGTGCGCGAATCCTCCGCGGGCAACCGCATCCTGTGTCTCGCCAAGCATGAGCGCTGGAATTGCCTGATCGGCTTTGGCCTGTCACGCAAGGATGCCCTGATCACTCAAATCGACCGCGAAGAAATGCTGGCGATCCAGCGCGGTCAGGATTTTGATCGTGATCTGCGCCAGACCCAGCTGTTTGGCTTTACCGAAGTCCCGTTCGATGACAGTGGCAGATTTGTCCTGCCCGACTATCTGCTTGACCTTGGGCGGGTCGGCGAGGGTCTGTTTTTTCAAGGCGCCGGAAATTTCTTTGCGCTTTGGAACCCGGATGAAATTGCCAGCATGCGCGGCGGCTGGGAAGGTGCGCAAGCCGCTTGCGCGATGTTATCGGCCGAAGCGGCAACCGCAAAGGGCCGAAAATGAGTCCTTTGCCGCTGCATATTCCTGTCCTGCTTGATGAGGTGATCGGCGCGCTTGCGCCTTTGCCTGGTGCAGTGATTGTCGATGCGACATTTGGAGCAGGCGGATACACCCGGCGCCTGCTTGATGGCGGAGCTACGGTTCACGCCTTTGACCGCGATCCCGATGCGATCGCCGCTGGTATGGATTGGCCTGAGACCCGCCGGTGCAAAGATGGCTCGCCGCCTCGGCTTGTGCTTTACCCAAGGCGCTTTTCGGAAATGGTCGGTGCGCTAGCTGATGCTGAGATTACGAAGGTCGATGGTATCTCCATGGACATCGGCGTCTCATCGATGCAGCTTGATCAGGCGGTCCGGGGTTTTGCCTTCTCTTCTGATGGCCCGCTCGATATGCGGATGGGTCAGGATGGGCCCAGTGCCGCCGATTTCGTCAATGGCGCGGATGAAGCGGCAATCGCCGATGTCCTGTTTCTGTTCGGTGAAGAGCGCCAGTCACGCCGGGTAGCGCGCGCAATTGTGGCCGCACGCCCGCTCGTTACCACCGGAGAGCTGGCCCATGTCATCCGCAAGTCGCTGGGCTACAACCCCAATTTCAGGGGCCCCAGCGCTCCCAAAGACCCCGCTACCCGCAGTTTCCAGGCGATCCGTATCCATGTGAACGCAGAGCTGGACGAACTTCATGACGGACTTGCTGCTGCCGAGACGCTGCTGAGGCCCGGCGGTCGCCTTGCTGTCGTCTGTTTCCACAGTCTGGAAGACCGGATCGTCAAGCAGTTCCTGCGCCAGGCAAGTGGTGCGCAGGCCAGCATATCGCGCCACCTGCCGCAGACGGGGGCTGCTGCGGCACCGGTGTTTTCCCAGCTTTCCAAGGCGATCCGGCCCTCTGCGGCCGAACTGCTGCGCAACCCGCGTGCGCGATCTGCAACGCTGCGCGGCGCAACGCGAACCGAGGCTCCGGCGCGCCATGGCAGGAGTGCAGCATGAACCTGACTCGTGACCGGCTTCGTTCGATCGGCTGGGCGGTTGTCTTGTCCGTTTGTGCGGCGATTACCCTGGCCCTGACATTTCGCGTCAATGCGGTAAAAAGTCAGGTTCGTCTGGCTGAGCGCGAGATTGTAACGCTGCGGCAGGAGCGGCTGTTTCTGGAAACCGAGTTCCAAACCCGCGCAAACCAGCAGCAGCTGAAAACACTCAATGATGTGGAATTCGGCTATCAAGCTCCGACATCAAGCCAATATCTTGACGGTGAGCGTCAACTGGCCGCTTTGGGTAAGCCGCGCGGCGCTGGAGCGCCTTTGCCGATCCGCGTTGCCAGCGCTTCAGGTCTTGAGGAGGACCGCGATTTTCCCGCAATGGTTTCTCCGCTCAGCGGCAAGGCGCTGGTCGGCGAGGCGCAGGCCTCCGAAATGCCCAAGGACGGCATGCGCAAGCCTGCCAATGCCGCGAACCTGCGGGACCGCCTCTCTCGCGTTGAACAGCGGGAGCCAGACCAGGAATGAACGCGCTGGCGGCCTCAACTGCAAGTATCTCAACCGCTGTGTCCTCGGGCCGGATCGAGCTTGCCAATGTTCGCCAACGCTCGCTGTTGATGGCCAAATGGCGGGTGCTTTGGGTGGCATTGGCGTTTGCGCTGGTGGCCTTGGCCGCTCTGCTGCGGATCAGCTTGTTCGGCCTGCTTGGACAGACGCCAGTACGTCAGGACATGGCCTCGGCGCTGCTTCCTGAACGCGGTGATATTGTCGATCGTAATGGCGTGCCGCTGGCCCGTGCGTTTCCCGCCTATTCATTGTGGTACAACCCAGCCGCGCTGGGCGGTGATGGTCCGCCGCTGGTCCGTCCGGCAAGCGAGGTTGCCGCTGCGCTGGTGCGTATTTTCCCGGAGGAAGACCAAGCCAAGCTTTCCATCCGCCTTGCATCGGGTCGGCCCGGATATCTGCGCCGCCGGATCCTGCCGGAAGACGCCAACCGGATTCATGCGCTGGGCGAACCGGCTTTGGAATTCCCGCGCGAGAACGAGCGTTTCTATCCGCAAGGCTCGATGGCCAGCCACGTTCTTGGCTTTGTTGGCGCTGACGGAATGGGCCACGTCGGGATGGAACAGGTGTTCAACCAACGGCTAAACGATCCGGCGACGCGGGGTACGCCCGCAATGCTATCGATCGACGCACGGGTTCAGGGCGCACTTGAGGACGAGCTTGGTCGCGGAATGCTTGAGTCCAATGCCAAGGGGGCGGCCGGGATTATTCTGGATGTCGATACCGGCGAAGTTCTGGCGCTGGCCTCGCTGCCCTCATTTAACCCGAATCTGATCGACACCGCTGGCACCGCCAACATATTCAACCGCGTGACCAACCAGGTTTACGAGCTGGGTTCATCGTTCAAACCGATCACCATCGCTGCCGCAATCGACGCCGGTGTGGTGACCGATATGGGCAAGCGTTATCAAACCAACCGACCTTTGAGCGTATCGGGCTTCCAGATCCATGATCTTCACAGTTTCGGCGCGTCGCTCAATGTTCCCGAGGCGCTGATCCATTCGTCCAACATTGTTACTGCGCAAGTGGCCGATCAGCTTGGCGCAGCGCGGCTTAATGCGACAATGCGGGCGCTGGGGATGAACGAGCGGCCCTATATCGAACTGCCGGCCAAGGGATTTCCGATCTGGCCAAAGGGGGATTGGTCGCGGATCACGACGATGACCGTATCGTATGGCCATGGTATTGCAGTGACCCCGCTTCATCTGGCTTCGGCCTATGCGGCGATGGTCAACGGCGGGATCTGGCGTCCGGCGACGCTGGAGAAAATTGAACCTGGTAAAGCGGTATCTGGGCGCCGGGTCTGGAAGGCTTCAACCAGCGCGCGGATGCGCCAGCTGCTGCGGATGATCGTCGATCTTGGCACTGGTCGCAAGGCTAACGCACCGGGTTTCCGGGTTGGCGGCAAGACCGGTTCGGCAGAAAAGCCAGGCGCAGGTGGCTATCGCAAAAGCTCGCTGGTCGCGACTTTCGCTGCCGCTTTTCCGATGGATAATCCGCGGTATGTAGTGATCGCCATGCTGGACGAGCCGCAGGGAACAGCCGCTACCTCGGGCCAGCGCACAGCAGCATGGAATGCCGCGCCGGTGGTTGGCCGGGTGGTTCCCCGGGTTGGTCCGCTGCTGGGCGTAATGCCCGATGAAACGCGAGACGTAGATATCTCCGATCTTGCTCCGCTGATTGGCAGCGGAGAGGGCGAATGAAACTTGGGGGGGCACAAGTCACCGGCTTTGCCATCGATCACCGCAAAGTCGCGCCCGGAACCATCTTCGGCGCGTTTCAGGGCAGCGCGGTCAATGGCGAGGACTTTATTCCTGCGGCAGTCGCTGCGGGGGCGATCGCCGTAGTCGCCCGGTCGGAAGCCAGAGTCGAAGGCGCACAGCACATTGCCGACGCAAATCCGCGCCGTGCCTTTGCCTATTTGGCCGCGCAGTTCTTCACTCCCGTGCCTGCCACTATTGTTGCTGTCACCGGAACCAATGGCAAAACCTCAACCGTCGAGATGACCCGCCAGCTCTGGCGGATGGCCGGGCACCGGGCAGCATCAATCGGAACGCTGGGGGTGACCACGCCCGATGAAAGCGTGTCGACCGGCCTCACCACGCCAGACATCGTCACCTTCCTTGCCAATATGAGCGGGCTTGCGCGCGAGGGTGTCAGCCATATTGCCTATGAAGCTTCCAGCCATGGCCTTTCGCAATATCGCAATGAAGGGCTGCGGGTTGTGGCGGGGGCGTTTACCAACCTCAGCCGTGATCACCTCGATTATCATGCCGATATGGAAGATTATTTCGCAGCCAAGATGCGGCTGTTTGACGAGATCGTCTGCGATGGCGGGGTGGCGGTAATTTGGGCCGATGATGGCTGGTCGGACCGGGCTTGTGATCACGCCAGCAAACGCGGTCTGCGGCTGTTTACCGTTGGGGAAGGCGGCTCGGCGGTGAGGCTCGTGTCGCGTATTCCCGGGCAGCTCGGCCAGATGCTTGAGCTGGAATGTGATGGCGCGCTGCGCAAGGTTAATCTGCCGCTGATCGGGGCATATCAGGCAGCCAATGCGTTGGTGGCGGCGGGCCTCGTGATCGCGACTGGCGGTGATGCCGCCCAGACGCTCGATGCGCTCTCGCGGCTTCAGCCGGTGCGCGGACGTCTGGAACGGGCTGCCATCAGCCGTGCTGGTGCGCCGATCTATGTCGATTACGCCCACACTCCCGACGCGCTGGAAGCCGCGATCGCAGCGCTGCGCCCGCATGCCAAAGGTCGGTTGATAGTGGTGTTTGGTGCTGGCGGTGACCGGGATCAGGGCAAGCGCCCGCAAATGGGCCGGGTCGCGGCGCAGCAGGCCGATCTGGGGATCGTTACCGACGACAATCCGCGCGGTGAAGATGCCGCCTCAATCCGCGCCATGGTGCTGGCGGGAGCGCCGGGCCAGCTCGAAGAAGTGGGCGACCGGCGCGCGGCAATCGCTGCTGCAATTGGTCAGGCGGGGCGCGATGATATCGTCCTGATCGCGGGCAAGGGCCATGAGCAGGGCCAGATTATCGGTGTGGGCGAAATGATGCGGGTGTTGCCGTTTAATGATGTCACCGTGGCAAGGGAGTGTGCAGCATGAATGCGGCTTTGAGGATCCTTGAATGGCCAGTTAGCGCAGACGATGTTTTGCCGCTCGCGCTATGGGATGCGGCGCGGATTGTCGCTGCAACGGGCGGGGTTGCGAGTGGAGATTTTCAGGTCTCAGGGGTAGAGATAGATAGCCGTGACGTGATGCCGGGCGATCTGTTTGTTGCCTTGAAGGGTGAGAGCATGGATGGCCATGAGTTCATCGGCTCTGCCTTTGCCAAAGGGGCGGTGGCTGCCCTGGTCGATCGCCCGATTGCAGGGCCGCATGTACTGGTTGCAGATACCTCAATTGCACTTGAGCTATTGGCCAAAGCTGCTCGAAATCTCACCGAAGCACGGATTATCGGCGTGACCGGATCGGTCGGCAAGACCGGAGTCAAGGAAGCCATCTTTGTCGCGCTGGAACGCTCGAGCCGGGGGGCGGCCCATCGTTCCGTCAAAAGCTACAACAACCATGTCGGGGTTCCGCTCAGCCTCGCGCGGATGCCGGCGCGCAGCAAGTTCGCCATTTTCGAGATGGGCATGAACCATGCTGGCGAGATTGCCGGGCTGACTGCACAGGTCCGCCCGGATGTTGCGGTCATCACCACTATCGCGCCCGCCCATATCGAGATGCTGGGCAGCGAAGAGGCTATCGCCGATGCCAAGGCAGAGATTTTCGAGGGGCTGGAGCCTGTCAATGGTCAAAACGGGGGTGTTGCAATCATTCCGGCAGATAGCCCGCATTATGCCCGGCTGAAGGAAGCCGCCGAAAATCGTGCAGGCACAGTGGTTTCATTCGGCCGGGCCGCCCATGCCGATGTCCGCTTGCTGGATACGGTGGCAGCGCATAATGGCGGCTCGCTGGTGACGGTTGACCTGGGCGACCGGCGGATGTGTTACACCGTTGCGGCGCCGGGTGAGCACTGGGTGATCAATTCGCTGGCGGTGATGGCTGCCGTTCGTGCGGTTGGCGGCGATCTTGGCGCGGCGGGACTGGCGCTGGCGGAGATGGAAGGCCTCAAGGGCCGGGGTGCAAGGCTTGAAGTTGCTGCTTCGGACGGCGGCACGGCGCTATTGATCGACGAAAGCTATAATGCGAACCCGACTTCGATGCGCGCCACATTGGCCCAGCTTGGCGCTACGCCTGCCAAACGCCGGATCGCCGTGCTGGGTGCAATGAAGGAATTGGGGACCTACGGCCCAGCCTTCCACGCCGCGCTGGCCGATCCGATCCGTGCCGCCGGGATTGATCGGCTGGTGCTGGTCGGCGACGAGATGCGCGCTCTGGCCGAGGAATTGGGGAAATCGGAGGCCACTGCGCTTGGCAAGCAGCCCGCCATCGCGCATTGCGATACTGCACAGCAGGCGCAAGAAACTTTGCTGGTGATTGGCCTGGAAAGCGGCGACGCGATACTGGTCAAAGGGTCGAATTCGGTGGGACTGGGCGCGTTGGTCGCGGCGCTTGCCGGCAAGGAGGGCTGATGCTCTACATTGTTGCCGATTATTTTAACTTTTCGGGGGTGGCGAATCTTATTCGCTATCAGACTTTCCGCGCCGGGGCGGCATTGATGACCGCGCTGGTAATCGGCCTGATCATCGGGCCGCGCTTCATCAATATGTTGCGGGTCCGCCAGGGCAAGGGCCAGCCGATCCGCGAAGATGGACCCAAAAGCCACCTTGCAAAGCGCGGCACGCCCACAATGGGCGGCCTGATGATCCTGATCTCGCTGGTCATCTCGATGCTGCTGTGGATGGATCTGACCAACCCTTTCGTCTGGGCCTGTCTGGCCGTGACAGTGGGCTTTGGCTTCATCGGGTTCCTTGATGATTATGACAAGGTCAGCAAGCGCAGCGCCAAAGGCATTTCCGGCCGGGCACGGTTGCTGGCTGAATTTGCGGTGGCGGGTGTGGCCTCCTATCTGATCGTCAGCCAGATTAGCACCAATCTCTATGTGCCGTTCCTGTCGGGCCGTTATATCCCGCTTGGCCCGTTTTATTATATTTTTGCCGCCTTTGTGATGGTTGGCGCAGGGAATGCCGTAAACCTGACCGACGGGCTGGATGGCCTTGCCACTATGCCGGTGATTATCGCGGCGGGGGCCTTTGCGGTGATCGCCTACCTTGCGGGACGCGCCGATTTTGCGGCCTATCTGGGCATTCCGCATGTGCCCCGCGCGGGCGATCTGGCGATCCTGTGCGCCGGGATAATGGGAGCGTGCCTTGCCTTTCTGTGGTTCAACGCGCCGCCTGCGGCGGTATTCATGGGAGATACTGGCAGTCTGGCGCTGGGCGGGGCACTGGGCGCGATAGCCGTCGCCGCGCATCACGAGATCGTGCTCGCGATCGTTGGCGGACTGTTTGTGCTGGAAGCTTTGTCGGTGATCATTCAGGTCGCTGTCTACAAACGCACCGGCAAGCGGGTGTTCAAGATGGCCCCGATCCACCACCATTTTGAGCAGCTTGGCTGGTCGGAATCGACCGTGGTGATCCGGTTCTGGATCGTCTCGATCATTCTCGCCCTGCTTGGCCTTGCCACACTGAAGGTCAGGTGATCGTTTCTTCGGCCTTTAGCGGCAAACGCTATGCCGTTCTGGGCCTTGCCCGTTCGGGATTGACTGCGGTTGATAGTCTGCTGGCTGGCGGTGCGGTGGTCACGGCATGGGACAGCCGTGAAGAGCCGCGCCAGCTGCTCAGCGCCAAATACCCTGGCAAGGTAGGACTGGCCGATCCGACCTCGATTGATCTTTCTGGCTTTGCCGGCGTGGTAGTGTCGCCAGGCGTGCCGCTCAACCGCCATCCGATTGCCGAAGCGGCCAGACAGGCCGGGGTTCCGGTGATCGGCGATATCGAGCTTTTTGCCCTGGCCCGGCCCAGTTTGCCTGCGCACCGGGTGGTTGGGATTACCGGCACCAATGGCAAGTCTACCACGACTGCGCTGGTCCATCATCTGCTGCAAAGCGCCGCGTTGCCGGTCCGGATGGGCGGCAATATTGGCCTCCCAATCCTGGGGCAAAAGCCGCTCGATGCAGGCGGCGTGTATGTGCTTGAGCTGTCGAGCTATCAACTTGATCTGACTGTCAGCCTTGAATGTGAAGTCGCAGCGCTGCTCAATATCACGCCGGATCACCTTGATCGCTATGCCGATTTTTCGGCTTACGCTGCCTCAAAGGCGTGGCTGCTTGCGATGCAACGGGCCGATCAGGCGGCAGTGTTTGGCATGGCGGATGCGGAAACCCGCGCGGTGGCTGCGCATGAAGCACGGCGGCGCAAACCGGCCCTGATACACAATGTCGATGGGACCAATCTGATCGTGCTCCAGCCCGGCTGGCCAACACTACAAGGCCCGCATAATCTTCAAAACGCTGCCGTCGCGGTCGGGATTGTCGAGGCGTTGGGGCTAACCCCTGCACAATGGAAACCTGCGATGGCCACTTTCCGGGGGCTTCCGCATAGGATGGAACGTGTGGCAGAAGCAGGCGGTGTCTTGTTCATCAACGACAGCAAGGCGACAAACCCGGCTTCAACCGCCCCGGCGCTGGCTGCTTTTCCGCCCAAGACTTTGCCGCGGATCCACTGGATTTTGGGAGGCCTTCCCAAAGGCGATGATCTTGATGAATGCGCGCCATACTTCGGCAATGTCGCGTCGGCCTATACAATCGGCGATGCTGGTCCCTTGTTTGCCGAGCTGCTGGCCCCGTATATGCCGGTGCGCCGCAGCGAGATGATGTGCGAAGCAATCCGCGAAGCGATTGCGGCAGCCAAGCCGGGTGATGTTGTGCTGCTTTCGCCCGCCTGTGCCAGCTTTGACCAGTTCCGCGACTATGAAGCGCGTGGCGATAACTTCCGCCAGATTGTCGAAGCGCTTACCACGCCTGAGGTTGGCGAAGCCGCTACTCTTGCTCGTCAAGGGCTGGATTGATGGCCAGCAGCCCGCCATTCGTGCCGCGCGGCGGCCAGCAAGGCGGAGCCAACCCGGGCGCGCGAATGCGCCGCAGTCGGCGAAGTGAACTTGCGATCTGGTGGCGTGAGGTGGATCGCTGGCTGTTGTTCATGGTGCTGGCGCTGATGGCGATCGGCACCGCCGCTGTCGCAGCGGCTTCGCCCGCCAGCGCGCGCCGCTTGTCGACCGCGATGACCCGGCTGGATGAATTGCACTTCTTCTACATGCACATCCGCTGGCAGATCATCGGACTGATTGCGATGCTGCTGGCATCGCTGCTGCCCAAGGATATGGCGCGGCGGCTGGGGATCGTCCTTGGCTTTGCAATGCTGGTCGGGCTGTTTCTGGTGCTGATAATGGGGACGAGTGTGAACGGTGCCCGGCGCTGGTTGAACCTGGGCATTTCATTCCAGCCATCTGAATTTCTAAAGCCTGCCTATGCGATTGGCATGGCCTGGATCCTGTCCTGGCGGGTGCGCGATCCCAAACTGCCAGTGATCGAAGTGGCAACCGGCCTGATGGGCGCGGTCGCAGTGCTGTTGATGGTCCAGCCAGACTTTGGTTCGGCAATCCTGTTTTGCGGCGTCTGGTTCGTTTTGGTGCTGCTGTCGGGCATATCGCTGAAGCGCATCGGATTGGCCGCAGCGGCAGGGATTGGCGGAATAATCGCCGCCTACATTCTGTATGGCAACGCGCGGAACCGGATTGACAGTTTCATTGGCGGCGGCACGGCGTTCGATCAGGTTGACCTGGCTGAAAAAACCTTGCTGGCCGGGGGATGGACTGGCAGCGGCTTATGGCTAGGCACCCGCAAGCTCGCTTTGCCCGAAGCGCATACAGACTATATCTTCTCGGTCATCGGTGAAGAGTTTGGCCTGCTGATATGCGCCCTGATCGTGCTGCTTTATCTTGCAATCATGGTTCGCGTACTGCTGCGACTGGTGGAAGAGGAGGATCTGTTCACTGTGCTTGCGGCGGCTGGCCTATCCGCGCAGCTGGGCGGGCAGGCATTCATAAATATCCTCGTCAATTTGCAGTTGTTTCCATCAAAGGGCATGACCCTGCCATTGATCAGCTATGGCGGCTCGTCGACTATCGCTTTGTGCCTGGGTGTCGGCTTCCTGCTTGCCATCACCCGCCGCAATCCGTTTCTGCGACGCGATCCATTCAGTCTGCGCAGAAAGCAGGAGGCCTAGAATGACGGGAAGTATCGGTCGTCATTATGTACTCGCCGCTGGTGGCACGGGCGGGCATCTGATCCCCGCTTTTGCTTTGGCGGTTGAGCTTGAGCGGCGCGGGCATCATGTGGCGTTGATCACCGACGAGCGCGGTGCCCGGTTGCCAGGCAAGCCCGCCTCGCTGGTTACGCATGTCCTTCCGGCCGGGCGGCTGACCAGCAACCCGATGGGCTGGGTCAACGGTGTTGGCGCGATCCTTGAGGGGCGACGGATGGCGCTTCGGCTATTCGATAGCTTTGGACCTTCCGCCGTGATCGGCTTTGGCGGTTATCCAGCATTTCCGGCGCTGATGGCGGCTACTTCAGCCAAGATCCCGACTATAATCCACGAGCAGAATGCGGTGCTGGGCCGGGTCAACAGGTTCCTGACCAGCCGGGTCAATGCGATCGCTACATCATATCGTCAGGTTGATCGGCTTGCAGAGAAACATGCCGGTAAGGTCCATTTGATCGGCAATCCGGTTCGCGATGATGTACTGGCGCTGCGGGACAAGCCATTTCCGGCGTTCACCACAGACGGCCTGTTGAGGGTGTTGGTTACAGGTGGCAGCCAGGGCGCAAGGGTGTTGTCCGATGTGGTCCCCGATGGGCTCGCCATGCTCCAGACAGCGCTGCGAACCCGACTGCAAATCACCCAGCAATGCCGCGCCGAAGACATCGAGGCAGTCCGTGCACGCTATGCCGGGCACGATATTCCCGCCGAACTTGGCACCTATTTTGAGAATATGGCCGAGCGGCTGGCCGATGCCCATCTCTTCATTGGCCGCGCCGGAGCATCAACTATCGCTGAGCTTACCGCAGTCGGCCGTCCGGCAATCCTGATCCCTCTGCCGATCGCCACCAACGATCATCAGGCCGCCAATTGCCGCGAGATGACCGACATCGGCGGCGCGCGGATGATCCGGCAGGACAAGTTCACTGCTGCAGAGCTCGCCAAGCAGATCCAGGCGATGGCCCAGCGCCCAGAAACCCTGGCTACCGCTGCGCATGCGGCATGGAACTGCGGCTATCCGGGGGCGGTGACTGATCTCGCTGATCTGGTTGAAAGTTTCGGCGGCTCACCGATGATGGATGTGATCCGCGTCGCCCAAAGTGTCTCGGCGAGTGGGCAGGAACAGGTGGCATGAAGGGTGTCGCTCTTGATATCGGGACGATCCACTTCGTCGGCATTGGTGGGATCGGGATGTCCGGCATTGCCGAGGTGATGAACAATCTTGGCTATAGCGTGCAAGGCTCTGACATTGCAGAGGGTTATGTCGTCGAAGGCTTGCGCCAGCGCGGGATCAAAGTGATGATCGGCCATTCCGCAGAAAACCTTGGCGAGGCTGCCGTGGTTGTCACTTCGACCGCGGTGAAGCGCGACAATCCGGAAGTCGTTGCCGCGCTGGAGGGCCGCATTCCTGTGGTCCGCCGCGCCGAAATGCTCGCCGAACTGATGCGCCTGAAGCGCACCGTCGCGGTGGCCGGAACGCATGGCAAGACCACTACCACCAGCATGGTCGCAGCGCTGCTTGATGCTGGCGGGATTGATCCCACGGTAATCAACGGCGGGATCATCAACAGTTATGGCTCGAACGCGAGGCTCGGCGCGAGCGAGTGGATGGTGGTTGAGGCTGACGAGAGCGACGGCAGTTTCCTTCGGCTTGATGGCACCATCGCGGTCGTCACCAATATCGATCCTGAACACCTCGATCACTATGGCAGCTTCGATGCGGTCAAAGAGGCCTTCGTCGAGTTCATCGAAAACGTGCCGTTCTATGGCGCCGCAGTGCTGTGCATCGATCACCCCGAAGTGCAGGCGGTAATTCCCAAAATTCGCGACCGCCGAGTGATCACTTATGGCTTTTCCGCGCAGGCCGATGTTCGCGGCGAGAACGTCACCCCGATCCCGGGCGGCAACCGGTTTGATGTGGCAATCCGCCAGCGCGATGGCACTTCGCGGCGGATCGAGGCGATCGAACTGCCGATGCCGGGCCGTCACAATGTCCAGAACGCGCTCGCTGCCATTGCAGTGGCGGTGGAGATGGCTTGCAGTGACGTTGTAATCCAAACCGGATTTGCCAAATTCACCGGGGTCAAACGACGCTTCACCAAGGTCGGCGAAGTGGATGGGATCACCGTGATCGATGATTACGCCCACCACCCGGTTGAGATCCGCGCGGTCCTGTCTGCCGCCCGCGAAGGTGTTCAGGGCCGGGTGATCGCCGTCGCCCAGCCGCACCGCTACACCCGGCTGCGCGATCACATGGAAGAATTTCAGGCAGCCTTCAACGATGCCGATATCGTCTATGCCGCGCCGGTTTATGCCGCCGGGGAGCAGCCGATTGCAGGGATCGATTCAGACGCGATGGTTGCGGGGATGAAGGCGCGCGGGCATCGCTCGGCGCAGGTCATCGCCGGACTGGATGCGCTTGCCACGACCCTTTCTGAGATTGCCCGGCCGGGTGATATGGTGGTGTGCCTTGGGGCAGGCGACATCACCAAATGGGCAGGGGGCCTTACCGATGCGATCAAACTGCGGCGGAGGGGGGGATGAACGCTGCAACCCTTCCAAAAGTTGCTGGTAAACTGACGCCCAATGCTCTGCTGGCCCCGCTGGTCTGGTTCAAGTCTGGCGGGACGGCTGAGTGGCTGTTCGAACCGAAGGATCTGGCTGATTTGCAAGGGTTCTTGCGCGATCTGGATCCTAAGACGCCGGTGATGGCGCTAGGATTGGGCTCCAACATGATCGTCCGCGATGGCGGGGTTCCGGGCGTCGTCATCCGCCTTGGCAAGGCCTTTGCCAAATGTTCAGCGCAGGATGAAGTGACGCTCGATTGCGGCGGCGGAGCTTCTGGCATTCTGGTTTCCTCCACCGCCCGCGATGCTGGAATTACCGGGCTTGAATTCCTTCGCTCGATCCCCGGGACGGTCGGCGGGTTCGTCCGGATGAACGGCGGAGCCTATGGCAGCGAGGTTGCTGACGTATTGATCGATTGCGATGTGGTGCTGCGTTCGGGCGAGCTGGTCAAATTGCCCGCTGCGGCGCTGGGTTACAGCTATCGGCACTCCACATTGCCCCAAGGTGCGATAGTCGTCTCGGCTCTGTTTAGGGGTCGTCTCGGCGATCCGGCTGCAATTCAAGCCGAGATGGACCGTATTTCGGCCAGCCGCGAAGCATCGCAACCGCTGCGAAGCAAGACCGGCGGCTCCACTTTCAAGAACCCGCCGGGCCACCAGGCTTGGCAACTGGTCGATGCTGCCGGATGCAGAGGCCTTGTCAAAGGCGGCGCGCAAGTCAGTGAAAAGCACTGCAATTTCCTGCTCAATCTGGGCAATGCTACCAGCGCCGACATCGAAGCATTGGGCGAGGAAGTGCGACGGCGGGTCATAGGCAAGTCCGGCGTCGCGCTGGAATGGGAAATACAAAGAGTTGGAAGACTGTGACGCTCCCCAAACTTCATATCGCAGTCTTGATGGGCGGCTGGTCGAACGAGCGGCCGGTCTCGCTGATGAGCGGTGAGTGTGTCGCCACCGCGCTGGAAGCGCGCGGCCACAAAGTCACCAAGATCGACATGGGCCGCGATGTTGCGCAGAAGCTGGCCGAAACCAAGCCCGACGTTGTGTTCAACGCGCTCCACGGCTCGCCCGGCGAAGACGGCACGATTCAAGGTATGATGGACTTGATGGGTTTGACCTACACCCACTCCGGCATGGTTACATCTGTTATCGCGATCGACAAGGTACTGACCAAACAGGCGCTGGTGCCGCACGGCGTGCCGATGCCAGGCGGAAGGATCGTGCCGGTTGAAGAAATCTATCAGCACGATCCGTTAGAGCGGCCCTATGTGCTCAAGCCGGTCAACGAAGGCTCTTCGGTCGGCGTAGCGATCATCACGGCGGAGGGCAATTACGGCAATCCGATCAACCCCGACGCCAAGGGCCCTTGGCAGGAGTTCAGCCACCTGCTGGCCGAACCCTATATCCGCGGACGCGAGCTGACCACCGCGGTTCTGGGCGAAAAAGCGCTAATGGTCACCGAACTGAAGCCCAAGAGCGGGTTCTACGATTTCGACGCCAAATATACCGAGGGCATGACCCAGCACATCTGCCCTGCCGAGATTCCCGACGAGATCGCACAGGCCTGTCTCGACCTCGCACTGCGTTGTCACAAGCTGCTGGGCTGCAAGGGCACCAGCCGCACCGATTTCCGCTGGGATGATGAACGTGGCCTGCAAGGGCTGTTCGTGCTCGAAACAAACACCCAGCCGGGGATGACCCCGCTCAGCCTTGTGCCTGAGCAAGCCAGGCATCTAGGCATGGATTATGGCGATCTGGTGGAGGCGATCATCGCCGATGCCTTGGCCGAAAAGGCAGGAATAACGGCATGAGCCAGAAGATCAAACGTGCCAGCAAAAGCGTTCGGAAGGTGGCAGCAGCGCAAGGCAATGCGCGAAAAGTTCGCTCTGCCAAGGCCCGGACCGGATCGGCCTTTGGCAGCGTCATGGCCTGGATGCCGTTCAGCGAGGATCAGCTGCACCGGGTTTTCCTGGCTGTGATCCTGGGTGGCGCGGTGGCGCTGGCATGGATTGTGGCTAGCTTTGCCGGGGTTCCCGCAATGGCCGCACAGCAACTTGCGATTTTTGCCTCCGACGCTGGTTTCGAAGTTAAGCGGGTCGAAGTTCGCGGGGTAAAAAATCTCAACGAACTCAAGGTCTACGAGCGTGTGCTGGGCGAGCGGGATAGGGCGATGCCGCTGGTGGATATTGATGGCTTACGCGCTGAGCTGATGCAGCTTTCCTGGGTCGAGGACGCGCGCGTTTCGCGCCAGCTCCCCGATACGCTGGTAATCGATGTGGTAGAGCGCAAGCCCCATGCGGTGCTCAAAAAGGCTGATAGGTTGACGCTGATCGATGCCACCGGGCATGAGCTTGAAACAATCACCGCAGCCCGCGCCAAGGGCAGACTGGTGGTAACCGGTCCTGGTGCTGCAAGGCAAGTGGTGGCCCTGACTGATCTGCTGTCAGCGGCACCTGCGTTGAAGCATCAGGTGCGCGAAGCCGAGTGGGTTGGTAACCGCCGCTGGAACCTGACCTTCAAGACTGGTCAGGTGCTTGCCTTGCCAGAAGGATCTCGCCCATCCAGCACCGCGCTAATGTCTTTTGCCCGGCTTGACGGGGTTAACCGGTTGCTTGGTGGCAAGGTTGCTGCATTTGATATGCGCGCGCCAGATCGGATCTATCTGCGCGTACCGGGTCGCACCGATCCAGTAGAACGGCCTTTGAGCAAGCAAAGCGAATCGGGCAAATCGAAGCCTGAATCAAAATCCGATGGGGAGAATAACTGATGGCTGCCCCGCGCATTTCTCGCGTCATTGGTGCGGTCAATATCGGATCATTCCGGATTTCGGCCATGATCGCAGGCATTTCTGAGACCGGCGAGATGATCGTGCTGGGCTCCGGCCACCGGGCTGCGCAAGGGATCAAGCGCGGCTATGTCACCGATATGCAGGCAGCCACTTATGCGGTCCGCGATGCGGTGGAACGCGCGGAGAAAATGGCCAACACTTCGATCACCAGCGTATGGATCGGTTGCTCTGGAGCCGGCCTTGCCAGCCAGATCGCGCAGGTTGAGGTTGATATAGGCGGTCGCAGGATCGAGGCTGATGATATCGAGCATTTGTTGGTCTCGGCACGCGATGTGATTCAGCCCGATGGACGCATGGTACTGCATGCCCAGCCAGCGCATTATACGCTGGACGGGGCCAACGGCGTCTCGGACCCCAAGGGGCTGCATGCCGAACGGCTGGGGGTTGATATCCATGTCATGCTGGCCGACGGCGCGCCGGTGCGTAACATTACTGAAGCTGTGCAGAACGCGCATCTTGAGGTTGAGGCCGTGGTTGGATCTCCGATCGCAGCTGGCCTCGCCTGCCTATCAGCCGAAGAGCGTGAGCTTGGTGTGGCGCTGGTAGAATTTGGCGGTGAAGTAACTAATGTCGCGGTTTACGCGGGCAGCATGTTGCTGGGACTTACAGCGATTCCGATGGGTTCAGGCGACATAACAGATGCCCTCGCCTCGGCCTTCGGGATTCGGCGCTTTCAGGCCGAGCGGCTCAAATGTGTTCATGGCTCGGCTATCGCCAGCCCGGCAGATCACCGCGAGATGATACCCGTCAACGCTCCGGGCGAAGAAGGTGCGGGGCCAATCGCGCGCCATGCTGATGACAAAAACCGTATCCCGCGGGCCGAACTGATCTCGGTGATCACGACCCAGCTTGCGCTGCTCACCGATGAAGTTGGCCGGGCGCTGAAGGCGATGGGTTTTACAGGCCAGCGAGGCCAGCAAGTGGTCCTGACCGGCGGCGGTGCAGAGCTGGCTGGACTGGCTGATTATGCGCAAGCAGCGCTTGGCAAGCCTGTACGGATTGGCCGGCCACCGCAGATCACTGGCCTGCCTGATCCTCATGCCACGCCTGGATTTTCGACACTGGCTGGACTGGTTATCTACGCCTCGGCTGATCCGGTTGACATCCGCGCGATCGGGCCCAGCTATCAGCCAACCATGCGCTATTCAGGTATTGGATTGATCAATAGAGTGTTTCGCGCGGCTAAAGAGTATTTCTGACCCAGTACGCCGTAGCAGCGGGCTGTGGACAAAGGGCGCTTGGGCTTTGATTCGCCGATTCGAACGGTGCAGACACCGTGTTAAGTGTATTTGTAGTATTTGCGTGCCTGCCAGGAGAGCGCCATGAGCATCAATATCGGACCACCTGCTGTGGAGGAGCTCCGTCCACGTATCACCGTGATCGGCGTTGGCGGGGCGGGCGGTAACGCGATCGCCAACATGATCGGGGCGGGGATTGAGGGCGTCGATTTTGTCGTCACCAACACCGATGCGCAGGCGTTGAACAATTCGGTGGCAGAGAACCGGATCCAGCTTGGGCCGGATATCACACAGGGACTTGGTGCCGGTTCGCGCCCTGAAGTAGGGCGCGCGGCTGCGGAAGAAACGCTGGAAGCACTCGAGCGCGCGCTGGAAGGCGTGCACATGTGTTTCATCGCTGCGGGCATGGGCGGCGGCACCGGAACAGGGGCAGCCCCGGTAATCGCCAAGGCAGCGCGTGACAAAGGTGTGCTGACTGTGGGCGTGGTCACCAAGCCGTTCCTGTTTGAAGGCACCCGCCGGATGCGCGCGGCCGAAGCAGGGATTGAGGAGCTGCAAAAGCACGTTGATACGCTGATCGTGATCCCTAACCAGAACCTGTTTCTGGTCGCCAAGGCGGAAACCACATTCAAGGAAGCCTTCCAGCTGGCTGATGAGGTGCTCCAGCAGGGCGTCCGCTCGATTACCGATTTGATGGTTATGCCAGGCCTCATCAACCTCGATTTTGCCGATGTCCGGTCGGTCATGGGCGAAATGGGCAAGGCAATGATGGGCACAGGCGAGGGCAGCGGAGAAAACCGCGCGCTCGAAGCGGCTGAACGCGCCATTGCGAACCCACTGCTTGATGGCGTTTCGATGCAAGGCGCCAAGGGGGTGATCATTTCGATCATCGGCGGCGATGACATGAAGCTGCTAGAAGTTGATGAAGCAGCCAATCATATCCGCGAACTGGTTGATCCCAACGCGAACATCATTTGGGGCTCAGCCTTCAATCCAGACTTGCAGGGCAAGATTCGTGTCTCGGTGGTAGCGACCGGGATTGAGCAGACTGCTGATATGGCCGAAGAAGCTGCGCGGCCGTTCAACATGGGTAACTCCCGCGGACCCGCGCGGCCTTCGATGGCCGCTCCAGCCGCAGCCGAACCGTTGTTCGAGCGGCACAGTGCACCTGTAGAACCAGAACCAGTTGCCGAGAGCGCGTTGGAACCAATGGAGCTCTCCGATCCGGTTGCGGAAGGAGCCAGCAACCACGCTGCCGCAGATGATGATTGGGACGACGCCGAAGACAGCAGCGGATCAAGCGCCGATCCAGGCGCCATGACAGACGATCCGCTTGAACTTGACCTTGAGGCTGAGAGTAATGAAGAGCAAGCGATCGAAAGCGCTAGTGGTGATGAGTTGTTGCTCGATGCTTCGCGCCTGATTGAAGAGGATGCCCCGGTGTCGCCGGCTTTGCCGGGTCGGCGGCGCGGGCTGGTTGCCAATTCTGAAGAAGATGCTTCGCCCGCAGTCAAAGCGCCGGGCGGCGGCGGCAGTACCTTGTTTGAGCGGATGGCCAATCTTTCGCGCGGAGGCAAATCCGCCTCCGAAGACGAAGATAGCGATGATGACGGCGATGAAGGCTCGTCGATCAGTATTCCCCGCTTCCTTGGGCGCCAAAATAATCAGTAAGTCGCCTGATCGGCGCCGACAATTCGGGGTGGATGGTCCAGCGTCGTTCGACCAAGGTTAAGCTGGCGCGGTTAAACTGCGGCGGCTAAGGCGTGCATGGTCTGAGCCCGCCCGTGCCGCCAGATTGACGGAAAATCGACAGGTCTTGATCATGCAGTTAGTCCACACGGTTCGACCCGGCCGATCCCGCAGAGCGCTTTGCGTCGGTCTAGTCCTGACTATTGCTGCAACTGGGCAGGCGAGCGCGCAGTCCGACGATATCGATGAAGTATCCAGCGCGGTAGTTCAACAGATTCCGGGCCAAGGCAGCATGAAGCTCAATGCGGCGCTAGGCAGGTTGGGCCGCAATCCCCGCGATGTATCGGCGCTGTTCGAAGCTGGGCAGGCCGCGCTGGAAATGGGCGATGTCGACGCTGCAATCGGCTTCTATCAACGCGCGGATACGCTTTCGCCCGGCAGCCCTAAAGTGAAGGCGGGGCTGGCTGGCGCATATGTCCGTAACGGCGATCCTTTCACTGCGATCCCCCTGTTTTCCGAGGCAGAATTGGCAGGATCTATCGATCCGATATTGCTGGCTGAACGCGGCTTGGCTTATGATCTGGTCGGCGACAATGAGACTGCTCAACGGCATTATCGTGCCGCATTGGCCGCAGGTGCAAACGATGAGGCGACCCGGAGACTGGCGCTCAGCCAGGCGATCTATGGTGATTGGCGCGCGATGGAGACCACGCTCGCCCCTTTGCTCCAGCGGCAGGACAAGGCCGCCTGGCGAACCCGGGCTTTTTCTTTTGCAATACTCGGACTTACCGAGGAGGCGGAATCGATTGCCCGGTCGGTCATGCCAGCTGACCTTGCCGCCGCCATAACGCCCTATCTGCGCTATATGCCCCGGCTGACCCCTGCGCAGCAAGCAGGTGCAGCCAGTTCTGGCCGATTCCCCCGGGCTGCAGAGATTGGCCTCGATGATCCGCGAGTTGCCCAATACGCCAAACCGCGCCGGACATTGGCTGCGGTTGACAGAGCACTGGTTCCGGCCGGCAAGCCGATGGGCCGCGATAGCAAGGCGCGCAATGCAACCCGAAGCCCGCGCAGTGATCGCGGCCAGCCAGCAGCTGCTGCTCCGACTACTGTCAGGGCAACGGCTCCGCTTGTGCCAGTTCCGACCCGCGAACTAGCAGTGGCTCCGGTTCAGCTGGCAGCCAATGCAGCCAAACCTCCGGTTGTTCAGCCCAAGCCTGTTGAAGCCCCAGTCGCGCAGCCGCCAGCGATCAAGCCAGCAATTGTTGCGCGAGTGCCAGACCCTCCTGCTAAACTGCCTGCGACTTCGCAAAGCCCAAGCTTCGCCATCCTTGATCCAGCCGTTCCCAAGCCTGTTACGTCTGCACCGACTGAGCCGATGCCCGGGATTAGCGGCTTTGATTTGGCCCGTGTCAGTCCCGCTCCTGCGTCAATTGAACCGCAGGCAGTGGCCAAACCACCAGCCGCAGTGGCTGCGACAAGACCTGTAGCAGCTCCGCAGCCGCGCAGTCTTGCAGATGTCTTTGCTGACTTGGGCACACCTAGCCGTGAGGCGGTGCCTGCGGCAGGCGCGGTTGATATGCGCCGAATCGCGCCTGCCCGGCAGGCGATCGATCCCAAAGATCTCCCCGTCTGCAAGCCCGGGGTTGCCGGCAAGGCCACTGCAAACTGCAAAGCTGCCATACCGCCGCCGCCAAGCCATCCTAGCCGGATCTGGGTGCAACTTGCCACCGGGCGCGACAAACGGGCGCTGGGCTTTGACTGGCGCAAGATGGTCCGCGACGAGGCGGAAACCATCCGAAGCCGCAAAGGTTTCACCAGCACCTGGGGCCAAAGCAACCGGCTGCTGACCGGACCATTTGAAAGCGAAGCTGCCGCCAATGCTTTTGTGTCCCAATTGCGCCGCACGGGCGTCGCGGGAAGTTTCGTTTGGAACAGTCCGGCGGGGCAAGTTGTCGATGCGGTGCCGGGAAAATGAACTTGAATACGGCTTGTCCACACTTTGTGAACAGGCTTGTCGAGTTTTGCGCAACTGTGCGTTAACTCTCCATTGTCGGGAGCAGGCCTGCCCGCGCATTCAGCCCGCAAGTCGAGAGTAGAGGCGGATTGAGTTCGATGATGACAAGCAACCGCGAAATCGATCGGGACGACGATGCCGCACCGGTCGACATGCTCGCCTCATTGTTCGAGGCGCGCGGCTGGCCGTGCGAGTTCGTCAATGAAGATGAAGTCTCGGGCGAAATCCAGGGCAGCTGGGCCAATTACACGGTGCGCGGTATCTGGCGACGTGAGGATCATGTTCTGCAGCTGCTGTGCCTGCCAGACATCCGAGTGCCCGATGACAAGCGCGCTGCGATGTTCGAAGTCCTGGCGCTGGTTAACGAACAGCTGTGGGTCGGCCATTTCGACGTCTGGTCGAGCGGCGGAGTGCTGCTTTACCGCCACGGTTTGATGTTGGGCGATGATGGCTTGCTCAGCCTGACTCAGGCCCAGGCCGCGGTGGAAGCCGCCGTTGATGAATGTGACCGGTTTTATCCTGCGTTCCAGTTCATCCTGTGGGGTGACAAGACACCCGCCGAGGCACTTGCGAGCGCGTTGGTTGATGCGGCGGGTGAAGCCTGAGGCAATGAGCGCTTGGCCCGCCTCGATGCTGCTTGTTGGTTGCGGCAATATGGGTGGGGCAATGCTGGCCGGGTGGCTGGCAGGCGGAATGGATCCTCGACGAATTACCGTGGTTGATCCGTTATTGGCAGACGCGCCCGCCGGGGTGACGTTGCTGCGCAGCTTGCCTGAAGGATCTTTCGAGACGATCCTGTTGGGGGTCAAGCCGCAGTTGCTTGATCAGATTACGCCTGATTTGGAACCGCTGGCGGGCCCCAGTACGATATTGCTGTCCATCCTTGCCGGGGTTGAGCTGGATAGCCTTGGAGCCCGCTTTCCGGCGGCCAGAGCTTTGGTTCGGGTTGTTCCCAATCTTGCCGCAGCGATCGGTAAATCGCCAATCGCACTGATAGCCCGCGGGCTTGATGTGGCGGGGCAAAGAGACGTTGCCGCACTGATGACGCCGCTCGGGGCGCCCGAATGGCTGACTGATGAAGTTCAGTTCGATCTCGTCACTGCTTTGATTGGCTCTGGCCCGGCATTTCTTTATCGATTTATCGATGCTCTGGCGCAGGGCGCTTCGGCATTGGGTTTAGAGCCTGAACAGGCCGAGCGGTTGGGGGTGGCCATGGTCGAAGGAGCGAGCGCACTTGCCGCAGCATCGCCGCATTCGCCCGCAGAACTCGCCCGCCGGGTGGCAAGTCCCGGCGGGATGACGCAGGTTGGTCTGGACGTTCTCGACGCCGATTCCGCGCTCCTCAACCTGATTGAGGCCACGCTCAAGGACGCGGCGGCGCGCAGCGCTGAAATGGCTCGCGCAGCGCGCTGATACAAATAGCGACAAGCGCTTGTCCGGTTTTACTTGAAACCTGATCGCATCCATCCGATATTCCCGATTATCGCCTCGCTATAACGTTGGGGTGAAGAAGGAGTTTTACGCATCATGGCCAACTGGAATGACCCCCAGCCCACCAAGACGGGTTTCGGCGCGTCTCCTAGCCTCAGTGGCGACGTTATGGGCTCGGCGGGCACCCTTGATCAGGGTTTGCGCCGCCACATGCTCTCGATCTACAACTACATGTCTTCGGGCGTGTTGCTGTCAGGCATCGTTGCGCTGCTGTTTGCCAACTCGGGCATGGCCGCGCAGGTTCTCGGAACTCCGCTGTGGTGGCTCATCGCGCTGGCGCCGCTTGGTTTCGTCATGGCGATGAGTTTTGGCCAGAACAAGTTCAGCACACCGGCTCTCCAGATGATGTTCTGGGCCTTTTGCACCGTAATGGGCCTCTCGCTTTCGACGATCTTCCTGCGCTTCACCGGCGCTTCGATTGCAGGAACCTTTTTCGCTACGGCAGGCGCTTTTGCCGGGCTTAGCCTGGTTGGCTACACCACCAAAAAGAACCTGTCGGCGATGGGCTCGTTCATGACCATGGGCTTGATCGGCATCATAATTGCGATGGTGATCAACATCTTCCTGCAGTCGAGCGGGCTGTCGATGGCCATTTCGATCCTCGGGGTGCTGATCTTCGCAGGGCTGACCGCCTATGATACGCAGCGCCTCAAAAACCAGTATTACGAGGTCCAGGGCAGCGAATTTGCTGGCAAGGCGATCGTGCTGGGCGCGCTGACGCTGTATCTCGATTTCATCAACATGTTCCAGTTCCTGCTCAGCTTCCTCGGCAACCGCGAGTAATCGCTCAGCCCTGCAGGGCAACCATCGTGCCCGGCGTTCCTACTGGCGCGCCGGGCATTTTCTTTGCCCGACTTTGCGGTTAGAGACAGCGGCTTAATCGCAGGGAAAGCTAATGGTGGCCATGATATGAGCCGCATCAGCATTTCGGGAAAAGGAATAGGCAATGGTGGCGCAGGTCAGGCAGAAAATCCTCATAGGCGGCGTAGTGATGACCCTGGTCTCGCTGGCTGCTTGTGGTCCAAAGGCTCCGCCTGCTCCGGCTCCCCCGCCGCGCCCAGCGCCCATACCCGTGGTTTACATTCCGCCGCGTCCTCAGCCGCCGCTTGGGGCTCCTGCCGGTTTGGCGGTCCCGCGGATCGGCGCGGACGGCGTTCGCCAGACTGTCAACGCCAACATTACCCCGACTCAGGCCACCTGGAATTTTCGCTCGGCCTATAATGTGGCTGCGCTCAACTGCCTGAAGCCGCAGCATGCAGACATTCTGATTGGCTATCGGTCTTTCCTCAAGACCCATGCGCGCGGACTGACTTCGGCCAACCGCGGAGTCGATGCCGATTTCCGCAAGCGCTATGGAACGTCCTTCATCAGGCCGCGCGAGGCGTATATGACGCAGGTTTATAACTACTTCGCTTATCCCCCTACTTTGGCGGCTTTTTGCGATGCCACGCTGGCGGTTAGCCGGGAATCAGTTGCCGTTAAACCAGCCGATCTGGCAAGCTTTTCGGCCCAGAGCCTCGGGCGGCTGGAGATGGTTTTTAATCAGTTCTACCGCAGCTATGAGCAGTACCGCGCCGACGCGGGGCTATGGGACGCCAAATATGCACCGGGGACCGTTACAGCGCCGGTTGCGGCTAGCTCCGCTCCTCCGGTCAAATGATTTAGCCCTTCCAAGCGCGGTCCCGCTTCGCTAAGGGATCCTTTCCCGCGGACGGTCAGCGGTTCAAGCTGGCAGTACGCGCCCGCACTGAACCGGGGCCGTAGCTCAGATGGGAGAGCGCGTCGTTCGCAATGACGAGGTCAGGGGTTCGATCCCCCTCGGCTCCACCAGTGGCGGGACATTTTTACATTACGTGGTATGCTGTGGCCGTGGGGCGACTTGGTTCCACGAACAGACAAGTTTTCGATCATGCATTTTCTCGATCAGGCCAAGATTTTCATTCGCTCGGGCGCAGGCGGACCCGGCGCGGTAGCGTTCCGGCGTGAGAAATACGTCGAATATGGCGGCCCCGATGGCGGCGATGGCGGCAAGGGCGGCGATATTATCTTTGAAGCCGTGCCGGGCCTCAATACGCTGATAGACTTTCGTTACACCCAGCATTTCAAGGCCCCGCGCGGCACAGGTGGATCGGGCAAGAACCGCACCGGCGCGGGCGGCCCTGATCTGATCGTCAAAGTACCGATCGGCACGCAGGTGATGGACGATGACCGGGAAACCGTGCTGCTTGACCTCAAGGAAGCCGGCAAGCAAATAATGCTGCTGCGCGGAGGCGATGGCGGGCGCGGCAATGCGAGCTATAAGTCGAGCACCAACCGGGCCCCACGCCAGCATGGTCCCGGCTGGCCGGGTGAGGAAATGTACGTCTGGCTGCGGCTTAAACTGCTGGCCGATGCCGGTTTGGTCGGGCTGCCCAATGCCGGAAAGTCGACCTTCATCAACGCGCTAAGCAATGCCAAGGCCAAGGTTGGTGATTATCCCTTCACCACGCTGCGCCCGCAACTGGGAGTGGTGCGCCACAAGAACCGTGAGTTTGTGCTGGCGGATATTCCTGGCCTGATCGCGGGCGCTGCTGACGGCGCCGGGATTGGCGACCGTTTCCTTGGTCATATCGAGCGGTGCCGGGTGTTGATCCATCTGATCGACATCAATGGTGTCGATCCGGCCGAAGCGCTTGAGATCATCGAGGAAGAACTGAGCATTTACGGCCAAGGGCTGGACGAAAAGCCCCGGTTGATCGCGCTGAACAAGATCGACACTGTCGATGCCGAACTGGTCAAGGCCTTCACCAAGGAGCTGAAAGCCGCCGGGGCAAGCAAGGTATTTCCGATTTCGGGCGCAACCGGCAAGGGGATGGATGCCTTGCTCAATGCAGTGATCGAATATCTTCCCGCCGCGACCACCACCGAACGTCCGGTCGGCCAGCAGGAAGTCGCTGATGAGAAACCCTGGTCGCCATTGTAGCTGCGTCATCCCCGGTCAAGCCGGGGATGACGATAGTTGCATCCCCGCCACTTTTCCCTAATCCCATACTATGCAAATCGCCCACCTTTCTGACCTGGCCGACAAGTTTGCCTGTCCGCGCCTGGTGATCAAGGTCGGCTCGTCGCTGCTGGTCGGCACTGAGGGCGTGCGGCGCGGCTGGTTGGAAGGCTTAGTCGCCGAGATCGCCGCCGCCGGCGCGCGCGGTCAGGATATCATCATCGTCTCCTCAGGTGCGATTGCGCTGGGAGCGGCGAAACTGGGCCTCGACAAGGGCGGGCGCGGCAGTCTGGCTGATGCGCAGGCCGCTGCCGCCGTTGGCCAGATCGCGCTTTCCGGCCTGTGGGCGGAGCTATTGGGCAATCACGGCCTCACCGCCGCGCAGCTGCTGCTGACGCTCGACGATCTGGAGGATCGCCGCCGCTACCTCAACGCCACCGCCACGCTGACCAGGCTGCTTGATGCAGGCGCGGTGCCGGTGATCAATGAGAACGACAGTGTCGCGACGCAGGAAATCCGCTTCGGCGATAATGACCGTCTTGCCGCGCGGGTCGCACAGGCAGCGCGGGCCAGTGCGGTGCTGCTGCTGTCCGATGTTGATGGGCTGTATGATCGTAATCCTGCTGACCCAGCGGCGCAGATGATTCCGCAAGTGCTTGGCGTGACGCCGGAAATTCACGCCATGGCGAGCGGCGGCTCATCCTCAGGGATGGGTTCGGGCGGGATGACATCCAAGCTGCAAGCTGCCGAGATTGCCGAACTGGCGGGGATCGCGCTGGTAATAGCCAATGGCACCCATGATGCGCCGATTGCCAGGGTGGCCGAACAAGGCATCGGAACCCTGTTCCTCCCGCGCAGAAAAGCCGGAGCGCGCAAGGCATGGCTGGGCGGACGGCTGAGGCTGAAAGGCGCAGTTACGATTGATGCAGGGGCCGCGCGGGCCTTGGGCAAGGGTAGCAGCTTGCTAGCGGCCGGTATCGTGGGCGTTGAGGGTGAGTTCCAGCGCGGTGATGCGATTGTGATTCGCAATGACGTGGGCAATACCTTGGCGCATGGCCTCAGCGAGTATGACGCGATTGAATGTGCCCGACTGATGGGGCGGCAATCGTCCGAGCAAGCCGAACTGCTGGGCTATGCCCCGCGCTCCGCCGTGGTTCACCGTGATCAGATGGTCCTGCTGTGACAATAGCGGTTACGGGGGTAACCGGGTTTGTCGGGCAGGCGCTGCTTGACCGTGCCGATGGGAAAGTTTGCGCGCTGACCCGGCGCGAACAACCCGTCCGAAGCGGCGTAAGTTGGGTTGCTGGCGATCTAGCCAACAAGGCGGCCCTGAAGCGCTTGGTCAAAGGCGCCGAGGCGGTTATCCATGTGGCGGGCGTGGTCAATGCGGCTGACGCGGCCGGGTTCGAGGCGGGCAATGTCATCGGCACGCTGAACGTGATCGAAGCGGCCAAGGCGGCGGGCGTGCCGCGCATCATTCATGTTTCCTCGCTCTCGGCGCGCGAGCCGGAACTGTCGGCCTATGGCGCGTCCAAGGCGCGGGCCGAGAAGTTGGTCATGGCCAGCGGGCTCGACTGGACGATCGTGCGCCCGCCCGCGATCTACGGCCCGCGCGATACCGAAATGTTCGAGCTGTTCCGGCTCGCCCGCTGGGGGCTGATGCCAATGCCGCCAAGCGAAGGCCGCGCCTCGCTGATCCACGTCGATGATCTGGCGCGGCTGCTGCTGGCGCTGGTGCCGGGCAGCGAGCCGGTCAGCCACCAGATTTTCGAGCCGGATGACGGCAAGCCGGGCGGCTGGAGCCATTACGAGCTGGCCCGCGCGATCGGCTGGGCCATGAGGCGCAGGCCCTGGGTGATCCACCTCAGCCGCGCCTCGCTCGAACGCGCCGCCAAGGCTGACCGGATGCTGCGCGGCACCAAGGCCAAGCTGACGCTCGACCGGGTCGGCTATATGGCGCATCCCGACTGGGTCGCCAGCGAGGGTGCCAAGCCGCCGCCCGCGCTGTGGAAACCCCACATCGCCACCCGCGATGGGCTGAAAGCCACGGCGGAGTGGTATCGCGGGCAGGGCTGGCTCTAACCCTGATTGGCAGCTGCATAACGCGACCCTAAGGTAGCGTCGGGGTTGCGAGTCGTACTGGCGGAAATAGCCGCCGTTTCACCTACGAAAGAGGGGTTAATCACATGAAGAAAATCGCATTGCTGGTCGTACTAGCGGCCGTTTCTGCCTGTTCGAAGCCTGCGCCTGCACCCGAAGTCGACGCGAGCGCTGCACCTGCTTCGAGCGCCGCAGCGGCCGAAAATATCGCCGCCGATGGGAAGCCCTCAGTAGGCAAATACAAGGTCACGAGTGCCAAGGGCGAGGTTACGATGGAAGAGCTAAAGTCCGATGGCACCTACGTCACAATGATCGATGGCAAGGTCACCGAAACGGGCAAGTGGGAACAGAAGTCACCCGCGATTTACTGCTACACCAAGGATGAGAAAGACCCGGTGCAAAAGTGCAACGAAGAAAAGGTCGAGAATGGGCTCTACACTTCCAAGAATCCCGATGGAGAGGTTTCGACCATCGAACGCGTCGAGGGCTGAACCAGCAATCTGAAATCCACCCCGTCCAGCGGATGGGGTGGACTCAAAACGCCGGATCATACCCCGGTGGCAACTCACTTGCCGCGCCATCGATGTGGATGCCGCATTCGGTTTTGTCCCAGCCTTTCCAGCGGCCTGAGCGCGGGTCTTCGCCTTGTTCGACGCGGGTGGTGCAGGGGGAGCAGCCGATTGAGGGGTAGCCTTGCGCGACCAGCGGATGGGCGGGAAGGCCGGTGGCGGCGAAGTAGCTGGCGATCTGGTCGCTGCTCCAGTCGGCCAGCGGATTTACCTTGAGGCGGCCGGCGGCATCACTGGGGTCGAGCTCGAAAGTCGGCAGGCCGGCGCGGGTCGCGCTCTGGAAGCCCTTGCGGCCGGTGAAGCTGGCATCGAAGCCGGTAAGCGCGCGGGCCAGCGGCTGGACCTTGCGGATCTCGCAGCAGCCATCGGGATCATACGACCAGCGCAGCCCGGTTGCGTCGCGCGCCGCCAGCAATTCCGCGTCAGCGGTGAGGCTGCGCAGGTCGGTCAGCCCGAGCCGCGCGGCCAGTTCATCACGGTAGGCGAGCGTTTCGGGGAAATGTTTGCCGGTCTCCAGAAACAGCACCGGTAGCGATGGATCGACGCTGGCGATCAGATGGAGCAGCACCGCGCTTTCCGCGCCAAAACTGGAGACGGCGGCAATCCGCCCGGCCAGCCCTTCGCGAATAACAGCCGTCAGCATGTCACGGGTGGCGACACCGGCGAAGCGCGCGTTGAGCGCTGCCACACCTGCCGCGGTGAAGCGCGGGCCGGTATCGAGCCGGTCAATGGTTCTGAGGCGGGCAGCCTCAGCCATGCCTTTTTGCCCAGATCGGCTGGCGGCCATCGGCAGTCGGCTGGTAGACGTCGGGCCACCGGTCAAAGGCGTTTTGGGTATCGGCCGGATCGAGCGGCACCTCGGGGGCGAAACTGTCAAACCCGCAGCGGCGCATGAAGGAGATCTGGTCCACCAGTACATCGCCGACCGCGCGGAGTTCGCCCTGATAGCCCGCTTCACGCAGGATCCGCGCGGCGGAATAACCACGCCCGTCGCCGAAGATCGGGAAGTTCACCTCGACCAGCTTGAGCCGATCAAGATAGGGCAGCAGTTCGCGGGCATCGTCGCCTGCTTCCAGCCGAACGGCGGCGGCGTTGGTCTGTTCGCCGAAGCTGTTCACCGTGACAGCGGGATCGGCAACCGGCTCGTCGGTGCGGAAACGCAGGGACTCAACCATAAATCGCCTCCTTGAAAGGTTCCATGCCGATCCGGCGGTAGGTATCGATGAAGCGCTCGCCTTGGGTGCGGGTGGCGAGATAGAGATCGGTGGCCTTTCCGACCGCATCAACGATGCCGTCCTCGTCGAACCCCGGCCCGGTGATCTTGCCGAGCGAGGTATCCGCTGCCTCCGATCCGCCGAACGAAAGCTGATAATTCTCCACGCCCTTTTTATCGACGCCAAGGATGCCGATGTGGCCGGCGTGGTGATGCCCGCAGGCGTTGATGCAGCCCGATATCTTGATCTTGAGCTCGCCGATTTCCTCGCGCTTGGGGGCGAAACGCTCGGACAGCTTTTGCGCGATTGGGATCGAGCGGGCATTGGCGAGGCTGCAATAATCAAGGCCGGGACAGGCGATGATATCATCGATTGTGTCGAGGTTGGGTGTGCCAAGCCCTGCCGCGTCGAGCGTCTGCCAATGGGTGTAGAGATCGGCCTTGCGGACATGCGGCAGCACGATGTTCTGGGCGTGGGTGACGCGCAGTTCGTCAAAACTGTATTGCAGCGCCAGATCGGCCATCAAGCGGATCTGGTCTGCCGTGGCATCACCCGGAATGCCGCCGACCGGTTTGAGGCTGATGTTAGCGATCACATAACCCGGCTGCTTGTGCTGCACGGTGTTGCGATCGATCCACAGGGCGAAGTCGGGGTCGGTGCGGTCCACTGCATCCGATGCCCCGACTTCAAACGCGGGATCGACGAAATAAGCCTTGATCCGCTCCAGCTCAGCCAGCGGCGGTTCAATGCTCTGGGTCAGCAAATGGGCAAACTCGGCCTCGACCTGGCGAGTATATTCGTCCTTGCCAATTTCATGGACGAGGATTTTGATCCGCGCCTTGTACTTGTTGTCCCGTCGACCATAGCGATTGTAGACCCTCAGGCAGGCTTCGGAATAGGTAATCAGCGCGTCCAGCGGAACGAACGGATTGATAAGCGGTGCGATCATCGGGGTGCGGCCCATCCCGCCACCGACGTAGAAGGCGCAGCCCACTTCGCCAGCGTCGTTCTTCACAATCTGGATGCCGATGTCGTGGAGCCTCATCGCCGCGCGATCGGTGTCCGATGCAATCACAGCGATCTTGAACTTGCGCGGCAAGAAGCTGAATTCGGGGTGGAAGCTCGACCATTGGCGCAGCAGTTCCGCGTAAGGGCGCGGATCGATCAGCTCGTCTGCGGCGGCTCCGGCATATTGATCTGAACTGATGTTGCGGATGCAATTGCCGCTGGTCTGGATCGCGTGCATCTCCACCGTGGCGAGCTCGGCCAACAGGTCTGGCGTTTCGTCCAGCTTGATCCAGTTGTACTGGATGTTCTGGCGCGTGGTGAAATGGCCGTAGCCGCGGTCATATTTGTCAGCGATATCGCCCAGCACGTGCATTTGCGCGGCATTCAGCGTGCCATAGGGGATCGCAACGCGCAGCATATAGGCGTGGAGCTGGAGGTAGAGCCCGTTCATCAGCCGCAGCGGCTTGAACTGGTCCTCGGTCAGATGGCCCTCGATCCGCCGGCGCACCTGATCGCGGAATTCCTCGACACGGGTATCGACCATTGCCTGGTCAAGTTTGTCATATTTATACATCAGATCACCCAGTTGCCGGCTTCGGGGTCGGCTGGCTTGAGAGTAAGGTCGGGGCGCACGGTTGGCCCCAGCGCGCGGACGCGGTCCTTGATGTGGCCGGGGCGAACGCCCGTATCGTCGCGGGCAGCGTCAATCGCATAGGCGGCGTTGACCCGGCGCGCGGCATTTTCGCGGGCGAGGATGGTATCGGCATGTTCGCCGACATCAACCGCATCGCCAACATGGAGCGACCATTGCACCCCGTCCCACCAGGTGACGGCCCCCGTCTTGAGGTCATTGCCGGTCAGTATCTTCATTGTGCAGCCTCCAGCGCCAGTGCGCGCAATTGCTGTGGTTCGGGCGATACGGCAACTTCGCCGATCACGATGACCGCCGGGCTTTTGACTTTTTGCTCAGTCACCAGCGCGGCAAGTCCGGCGATGGAACTGCGCAACACGCGCATATCCGGGCGGGTTGCGCGCTCGATTACCGCGACCGGCATGGCAGGCGAGAGGCCATCGGCGATCAGTTTATCGGCAATCGCCTCAGCTGTAGCGACGCCCATATAGATCACCAGCGTGCGGCCTACCCCGGCAAGTCCGGACCAATCCTGCTCGGTCAGACCTTTGCATTGGCCAGCGACAAAGCTGACGATCGAGGCGCTGTTGCGGTGGGTCAGCGGCAACCCTGCGGCGGCCGCGGCACCCATTGCGGCGCTGATCCCGGGGACCACATCTACTGAAACTCCGGCGGCGCGGCAGGCCTCAGCCTCTTCACCGCCGCGTCCGAAAATGAACGGATCGCCGCCTTTGAGACGGATTACATCGTTGCCGGCCAGCGCCTCGTGCACCAGCAGCGCGTTGATCGCATGCTGCGGCATGGTGTGGCGCGAGCGCTGTTTGGCGACCGAAATCAGCCGTGCGGCAGGGTTTGCCATTGCCAGGATCGAGGGATCGACCAGCCCATCATGGACGATGATCCGCGCCTGCATGATCAGCCGCGCGGCGCGCAGCGTCAGGAGATCGGGATCGCCGGGACCGGCACCGACCAACCAGACGCGGCCTGTTCTGGGGGCAATTTTGTTCATTTAAATGCAATGGGGTGCAAGTGGTTTGCAAGCCAGTCAGAATGGCTTTGCAGGGCGTTAGATCAGCTTTCTGCCCAGGCAGCGAAGCCGCGCTCCAGATCGGCGATCAGATCGGCTGGATCCTCCAGCCCGATCGAGAGGCGCAAGCCGAAGCGATCACCTTGCGCCATACCGGGCAGCGGCCATTTGGTTGCACTGCGCAATGGGGTGGGATCGACCGGCGTGACCAGACTTTCAAACCCGCCCCAGCTATAGCCGATCCCGAACAGGGTGAGTGCGTCGATGAACCGGTCGCGCGCCGCGCCATCCTTGCCTTTGAAAACCAGACTGAACAATCCGCAGCCGCCGGAAAAATCGCGCAGCCAAAGTTCGTGACCGAGCGAGCCAGGCAGCATCGGGCAAAGGACGCGCGAAACTTCGGCGCGGGCTTCCAGCCAGCGGGCAATCTTCAATGCGCTGGCGGTCTCACGTTGCAGCCGAATGCCCATGGTCCGAAGGCCTCGTGCCGCCAGCGCCGCGTCATCAGGCGAGACAACTTGCCCCAAGCCCTGCGCGCGCTGGCGAAGCTTGCCATACCATTTTGCGCCCGCACTGGCGCTGCCCATCATCAGGTCGGAATGGCCGCTGACGTGCTTGCTAAGGCTCATCACCGCGATATCCGCGCCCCGTTCCAGCGCGGGCAAGCCGAGCGGGCTGGCCCAGGTATTGTCGAGCACCACCGTGACACCGCGGGTCTTCGCGATGGCGGAAAGTGCGGGAATATCCTGAACTTCCATCGTTAGGCTGCCGGGCGATTCGAGCAGTACCGTCCGGGTTCGATCACAAATTGCAGCCTCAAAGGCGGCAGTATCCTGCGGATCGAACCACCGGGTCTCGATCCCGAATTCCTTCAGCAGTCCGCGTCCCATCAGCCGGCTCGGCTCATAGGCATTGTCGGTCATCAGCAGCACATCTCCCGGGCGCAGTACCGTGAGCATAACCCCTGCGATCGCTGCCACTCCGGAGGGGTAGAGCATAGTGCCCGCCGCACCGGGCTCCAGCTCTGTCAGGGCTTCGGCCAGTGCCCATTGGGTCGGCGCACCGCGGCGGCCATAGAAAAAGCGGCCATCGGAGTTCTCGTCTTGCCCCGCGTGAAGCGCAGCTGTGTCTTCATACAAGTGCGTACTGGCACGCCACACCGGCGGGCTAACAACAGCCCCGGTCCATTCGCGGCGCCGTCCGCCAGTTACCAGCTTCGTCGCCGGGGAGTGGTTGCCATCCTCGGCCTTGGCCATGGTCAGGCTGCGCCGGTCGCCTTGGGCGTATCAGGATCCGCGCCCCATTCGCTCCAGCTGCCGTCATAAAGGGCAGTGTCTTCCTTGCCGAGCAAATGCATCGCGAACAGCACTACGCTGGCGGTTACGCCGCTGCCGCAAGTGGTAACTACCGGCTTGCCCAGATCAACCCCCGCTTGCTCAAAGGCAGCCTTGAGGCCAGCTTCGTCCTTGAAAGTGCCATCGGCGTTGTAGAGCTTCGAGAATGGGAGATTGAGCGATCCCGGGATATGGCCCGATGCGATATTGGGCCGGGGATCGGCCTCGTCGCCAGTAAATCGCGCCGCGCCGCGGGCATCAACGACTTGCTCGGCTTTGCTGTGCAGATTGCCCAGCATATCGGCCTTGCTGCGGACATCCTTGTCATCCGACCAGGCGGTGAAGTGGCGGTGACGCAGCGTTTCCTTGCCCTGTGTCAGCGCGCGGCCCTCAGCCTTCCATTTGGCAATGCCGCCATCGAGGATCGCAACATCATGCGCACCGAACATCTTGAGCATAAACCAGGCCCGCGCCGAGGTTTTTACCAAACTGTCGTCATACAGGACTATCCGGCTGCCATCACCCAGCCCCAGGCTTTGCATGCGGCTGGCAAATTTTTCGGCCGGAGGAAGGGTATTCTCAATCGGGGCGTTGGAATCGACCAAATCGGCCAGATCCATGAACACTGTGCCGGGGATATGGCCCGCTTCATATTCGGCTTGAGCATTGCGACCAGTTCCGGGCAGATGGCGGGTGGTATCGACGATCCGCAGGTCGCTCGCCCCCATCTCATTGGCCAGCCATTCGGTTGAAACAAGACTATCCATAATACCAGCGTCCTCCTCGGATGGGTCCCTCCAGACCCTGCGCAACGCCCCCACGCTGCAATTGCGAAGAGACTTAGCCAAGCAAGTTGGTGCCGTCGAGGGGGTTAGTTCACTTCTCGTTGACTAACGCGCGAATATGTCCGCGGCCCAAGGTCTAAGCGGAAAGGCCGCAGCGTGGCTTGCGGTCCTTCGGGGACATCACCCACCACATAGGTTCGTGCCAGAATGAGAGTCGCTCCATCCGGCGTGCCGGCCTCGACCCGAAATCGGGCGAGCGGCACGAAATAGGCCAATTCGCCTGCTCGAATTGGCGTAATCTGGGCCAACGGCAAGCGGATGTCGCCAGAAAACTCGGCGCTTTCGCCTGGGGCCAAGGTGGCCAGTGCATGGCGCAGTTCCAGGACTTGCCCGGCCTGCGCCATTTGCTGTTCAGGCGGTAGCGAAGCATGGGCAGAGACCATGTCACCCTCGATCGCCAGCCCCGCCAGGGCCATTGCGCCGTGGTTGGTCAGCTTCAGGCGGTAGCTTAGCGTTGTTGCCATCAAGGAGGCGCTGAGCCGGGTTGCTTCCAGCGTCAGGGCCAGGCCGTCTGGCTGGGGTGCAACTGCTTGCTCCAGCTCGGGAATGGGCTGGACAGGAACTGGCTCCGGCAATGGTGAAGCAACCACCGGCATTTCAAATTCAACCACCGTCTCAAGGCTTGTGCCGCGGCGGCGCCACCATAGCAGTGCAAATAACCCGGTCAGAGCGGCTGATCCCGCCGCAAGATAAGGCCACCACCACGCCGCAGCGTCGGGGGCTGGAACGGCGGCGACGCTGGGTTCCAGTGACGGGAATGAAGGTGCCGGGCCGTTAGTTGCGCCAGTTGGCAGGACATCGGGTAGTGCTGCGTCTGGCGTGGCTATAATCGGTACACTCGGGGCGGCGACAGTCGCTGGCCTTGAAAAAATACGCGGCACTGCGCGGGGAGCGGCTCTGCCCGGCGTAGCGGTGGGCAAGGCCGAAGCTCTTGGTGTGGGCGCGGGGCTGCCCGCAGTTGCCGTTGTGGCCCTCGTTGCCGGTGCTGGCTCTCGGGTGGAAATCGCTCGCGGGGTTGAAGCGCCGGGATTCTCCGGATCGACTGGTCCCGCCGCGCGCGGGGTTGGGCTGGCGGTTGGTTCGGGCAGCCGGTAATCGCTGACGGACTGTGCCTGCGCCGCATGAGCGCACAGGTTAAGTGTCATCAAGGCAACGATGCGCGCCATTGCCAAAGATTTGCCCCCCTTCTTCGTCATCAAGCGCTACTCATCATCAAACGGTCCCAGATCCAATCGTTCTGGCAACCGTGCAGGCGCGTAGCGCGGTAGAGCTTGAATAGGAAGTGAACCTGGCACTTCCAACCGGCGACTTGTGCTTAAGCTGCGATAGCGGCATGGCTGCGGCATGTCTGACACACCTAACACCCGCCATCTGGGCCAAAACAGCCCGCTCCCAGCCTCGCCCGAGGATTCTGCGCTGGATTATGTGCCCAATCCTAGGGCTGGGGCGCTCTATCTGGTTCGCTTTGCTGCCCCAGAGTTCACTTCGCTTTGTCCGGTCACCGGCCAGCCCGATTTCGCCCATCTGGTGATCGATTATGCGCCGGGTGAAACCATCGTTGAATCAAAGAGTTTGAAGCTGTTTCTAGGCAGTTTTCGAAATCATGCCGGGTTCCACGAAGATGTGACCGTTGGCATCGGGCAGCGGCTGTTTACCGAAATGAAGCCCAAATGGCTGCGCATCGGGGGATATTGGTATCCGCGCGGCGGCATTCCGATCGACGTATTCTGGCAATCCGGTGCGGCACCTGATGATCTTTGGGTGCCGGAACAAGGCGTGGCAGGCTATCGCGGACGGGGCTGATTTACACCCGGTAGTTGCTCAACGTGTTCCCAATCCCCGGGCGATGATCCCGCGCAGGATCTCGCGGGTGCCGCCGCGTAGCGACCAGCTGGGTGCGTTCAGCACGATATTGCCAAGCACACTGGCATAGGCCGAGGCGGCCTGCGGATCAGGTTCGCAATCGATCAATTCGCGCGCAATATCAGGCAGACCTTGCTCAAACAGCGCCCCGACATCCTTGACGATCGAGGCCTGCAGGTTGGCATCTTGCTTTTGCTGCAGCATCGAGGTGACCGAACGCGACAGCCGCCGTAATACCGCGAGCCGCGCAGTAAGGCGGCCGAGAGTGATTTGCGCCGCATCGCTATCCCGGCCCTGCAGCATAGCGATCAGCTGATAGAGCAGCTCGATCGAAGAGAGGAACCGTTCCGGGCCAGAGCGTTCAAACGCCAGCTCGCTCATCACCTGTTCCCAGCCCTGGCCTTCGGTGCCGAGCAACATCTTTGCAGGCACTATCGCATCTTCAAAATGCATTTCATTGAAGTGGTGCTGCCCGGCAAGATCAATGATCGGACGGATCGTAAGGCCGGGAGTGTTCTTGAGATCAATCAGAAACTGACTGGTCCCGGCCTGCCGATCAGCCGGACCGCCGCTGCCGGTGCGGCAGAACAAGATCACCCAGTCCGCCTCATGGGCAAAGCTGGTCCATAGTTTGGTTCCGGTGATCCGGTAGGTATCGCCGTCTCTGATTGCACGGGTGCGGGTGGCGGCAAGATCCGAGCCGGAGTCCGGCTCGCTCATCCCGATGCAGAAGGCTAGTTCTCCCGAGGCGATTCTGGGCAGGAAGCAAGCCCTTTGCTCTTCGGTGCCGTATTTGATGATGCTTGGCCCGCTCTGCCGGTCTGCGATCCAATGCGCACCAACCGGGGCGCCTGCGGCCAGCGTTTCCTCGACAATGACGTAACGCTCATAGGCGCTGCGCTCATGCCCGCCGTATTGTTTGGGCCAGGTCATTCCCAGATAGCCGGCCTTGCCCATCGCCCGCGAAAAGCTGCGATCAAACCCATACCAATTGTCCGAGCGCTGGCGCGGCGTGCGATTCGTCAGCTCGCGTTCTAGGAAAGCGCGGAATTCGGTCCGCAAGGACAGAACCGCCTCGCTGTCTGCAGGCGGCGCGGAGAAGGGGATTGCACTCATAGCGAAGTCACCATCGGCCAATAGCCGTCCGCACCGGCATCCAGCGCGGCGCTACCCAGCAGACGGGCCCAATAGACCTGCCCGCCAAACTCGTCGCGCCAGGTCCATAATGCAGTAGTGAAAAGGTGGAGGCGATGCTCGCGGGTAAAGCCGATTGCGCCATGCATCTGCGCCGCAATCGAGGCACCTGCTCCGGCGGCTTCGCGGGCGCGCAGAGTGCCGGCGGCAACCCCCAACAGATCTCCCCGCGCCAGTGCCTCAGCGGCTAGATCGGCGGCGGCAGTGGCGCAGGCCAGCTCTCCCGCCAGCTTGGCCAGCTCGTGCTGGACGGCCTGGTTTTTGGACAGCGGCTTGCCGAACTGAACGCGAGTGCTGGTATGTTGGAGCGTCAGATCAAGCGCAGTTTCGAGAGCGCCCGCTATCTGGAATGCGCGTAATGTTGCTCCCTCGGCCAACGGATCATGAGGGAGCGGCGCGGAGGCATCGATCGCCCAGTCGATCGCTATGGCGGGGCGGGGGTGGAAGGTCAGCGCATGGCCTGCCTCTGTGATTGTCCAGCCTGCGCGCGGGACACGGTAGAGCGTTTGGCCCACGCCAAGCGCGAGGCAATCAAGCTGCTCGGCCCAGCCGACGCGTGCGACGGTTCCGATCAACCTGCCCGTCTCAATCCTGAGATCATCAGCGCAGGCCAGGCTGGCCGCACCATTGGCCAGTGCCAGCCCGGCCATGGCGAACAAGCGATTTGCGCCCATTGTTTCAGCCACTGGCAACGGTACGGCAAGGGCACCCAGCAGCCGCAGCGCTTCGCCCGCCTCGGCAGGCGTAAGCCCAAACCCGCCCTGATCCTCGCTCAGCAGGGCGAGCGGCAGGCCCATTTCGGCAACTTCAGCCCAAGCATCATCCAACCATCCACCATTGCGGGCGCGGGCATGGGCGGCATCATCGATGTGCCGATCAAACAGGCGTTGGAGCATGTCAGCTAGCATTGTGGTTGAAGGCTCCAGATGACGGCGACCCGGATCGCAGGATTTCCAGGACCGGAACTGCTCAACACAGAACACCGACCAAGCGCAACACTATTGTGATGATTCCCACAGCGCCGGCGCTTCAAAATCGCTAGCCGTCAGCTTGGGGGCTGGGGATTATCCCTTCGAGGAACTTGTCGATGATGGGATCGCACAAATTGGCCGGGACATTCATGTACAAGCGGTGGAGGGCTGCGAGCAGCTTGTGCTTGAACACGTGCAACGCCGCGATCTGTTCCGGGGTAAGGTCTTTGAGATCGGGATATGAGCACATCACGTTGACGAGTGATTCGGCCATTTTTGCGGTACGGCTTTGCGGATCTGCCATCAAAAATCTCCCTGTTTGCGGCAAGGGGCAAGTTACAACTGTTGCGTGACAGGTCCAGCAAATCACGCCAATTGTCGGAAAAATCACAAAGGAGCTTGCCATGTTTGAAATTCGACCAGGCCTCTATTCGCACCGCTTTTCCGGCAGCGCGATGGACCGCAACACTTCGCCCAACCATCTGGTCGGGCTCGGCTACATGCGGATTGCCAAGACTGCAGCTGGAGCTGACGTAACAGGCAGTCAGGATAGCAGTTTCCTGCCACTCAGGGGATCGAATGCCGCAGTCCATCATCGGCGCTTCACCCTTTCCGGAGAGGTTACGCGCCGAACGGGCGAGCCGAGCTGGACCGCAAAGATAGTGTTTACCCAAATCGACAGCGACAGTCCGCAGGTGCTGCAAGGCGATTTTGCGTTGGTTTCGGGCGGAGACCAAGATCGGTTCTGGCTTATCTCCACCGGCAGTCGGCTGATCAGTGGCGGCGGCGGGGCGGCGCCCGAAGCGGTCAGCGGCGAACTCGTCAGACTGTCTGATGAGCAGGCCGCGCAGTTGGACGCAGGCTAGGCGGCCACCTTGCCTGTGTGCCGGGCCAGGCTGGCAAGGATCCGGCGGTGAAGCCCACCTGCCTTGCTGTCATGTGCGGCATCAAGTGCATTTTTAAGTCCCGGTGCAACTAGCTCTGGTCGGCCAGTCATTCCCTCAAGTTCGGCTTTAAGGCGGAGCAGTTCGGGAATGACGTAGCGCTCTTCGGGGTTGGCCCGCAATCCGCGGGTGACCGTGCCTAAAGCCAGCTCCGGATCTCCTCCGCGCCATTCGGCATCGGATAACCAGGCGTGGTACAGGGTGATTGCAGCGCGCGATCCAGTGCCTTCCATCAGTTCGATCCCGCCGCGCATCAGGCCGATCGCCGTTGAATCAGGTTTTCCGATGGCCAATGCGCCGCCCAGCGTAATCCGGGCAATTGAGGAATACTGGGGAAACCCCGAAGCCTCTGCAATTTTGAGCGCCTCGCGCGCTGCCGCCTCTGCGTGCTCCGCTTCGCCCAGCAGCAACCAACCCATCGAGGCCATGTGGCGCGAAAAGGCGAGATTGTAGGGATCAGTCAAATTGACGTCTGATTCCGCGAGAAAAGCCAGCCGTTCTCGTACCAGTTCGTCATGGCCCAGCAGCCAGGCGTTGATCGCACCATTGCCATAGGTCTGGGCAATCGCGCCGGGGCGGTTGTAGAAGTCGTTGCTGGTGTAGTGCGGCACTCCAGCCAGAAATGCGGACTCTGCCCCGATCAAATCGGCACAGCGATAGCGCGCGGTCAGTTCAATCATCGCGGCGACCGCCAGCGCATTGGGCGCAGCCAGCGCACGGGCAATCGGCGCAACCCGGTTTGCATGGCCGCGGGCCAGCTCATAACTTCCGGCACTGGAGGCAGCGGCCCATTGCGCGGTTGCAGAGAGCAGTTGTTCTTCCAGATCGCCCTGCTGTTCGGCAAGTTTCCGCAAGCGGGCCGCGATCGCGAGCGTGTCTGGTGCAGAATAGCCGATACTTTGCTGCAGGGCATCGAGCAGCGCCGCATGGAGCCGCAGCGCCTCGTCCTGGTCGGCTGCCTCGCCAGATAGCAACGCAATTGCCTGCTCATAGCCATGACGGGCAGCTGGAAATGCCAGCACCTGACGCGCATTGTTGCCGGCCAGCGTCCACCAGTGCCGTGCCCGCGACGGATCGCCGCCCAGCTGGAAATGGCGGGCGACCCGGTCAGGCAGGGCCGGGCGGCCCGCCTCATGTTCCTCAACCAGCAATCGAGCCGCCGCAATGTGAAGCGTGCGCTGCGCCATTTTGGGCATGCTGGAATAGGCGGCCTCGCCAAAAAGGCGTGCTTGAATCCAATAGCAGTTCCATTGCCGCTGGACGGCAGGATCACTTGCTCGATCGTCAACTGATCAAGCGTCCGGTCCAGCGCGGCCAGATCCAGCCCCGAAAGCTCGGCCAGAAGCGCCAGTCGGCTATCCTCGCCGAGCACAGCCACGGCTTGTGCAAGTGCCAAAGTGTGGCTTCCCGCGCCGAGCCGCTCGAGCAATAAATCCGCCAGAGTTTCCGGAATCGCGTGGTCGTCCTCGCGCGGCCTTTCGGCCAATAGCCGTGCAAGTTCTTCAGCGAACAACGGGACGCCCTGAGCCAGCGAAACCACCCGGCTGAGAGCAGTTGGGCTGATCAGATCCGACCCGGCTTGCCGTGCCAGATCATGCACCGCACCATCGTCTAGCCGCTCAAGTTTGAGGTGTTCTGCATTGGCCAGCCAGCTTTCCTGCCCGGTGCGGCTAGTGGCAAGGATCAGCATTGGCAGATCAGCAACCAGTGGGAGCAACCGTTCGAGCAGTTCGGCTGAGGATGGATCAAACCAATGAGCGTCCTCGATCACCAGCACAATTGGCCGCGATCGTGCGGCGCGGCGCAGCAGAACAACACAGTCGGCAACCAGCAAATCGCGTTGCTCGGTGGCTGACGCGGTCAGCGGCGGCTCGCTGCTATCAATCGGGATGCCGGTTGCTTCGGCAAGACGGCGAACCATCGCTGGGCTGCCGTCGCTTCCGCGCTGTAACAGCCTCAGACGGTCTAACGCAGAAATCTTACCCTGGTCCTTTTCCAGCAACCGGGCGAATAATTGGGCTAAGCCAAAGAATGGAGTGTAGGCTGCTGTGCCCGCGCCGCTGGTCTCAATCCATTGGCCAGCATTCAACCCAAGTTCCGAACGAAACTGATTGATTATCCGTGATTTTCCAATCCCAGCTTCGCCAGTTACGACCAGCAGCTTGCAACCATGCGCCGCGCTTCGCCAGGCTATATGTAGCCGCGTGAGATCACCCTGGCGGCCAACGAATGTGTTCAGTCCCAGCTGGACCCGAGCCCCGAACCGGTGTGCGATCTTGCTGCCCAGCACCTCCCAGCCAGTCGTCTCTGCATCGAAACCTTTGAGGCCGAGCGGGGCTGTTTGCCCTAAGGAGAAGGCATCCCCCGCAATCCGGGCCGTGGCATCGGATACCAGTACGCCGCCTGGCTGGGCTGCCGACTGAAGCCGTGCGGCAAGGTTGGCTGCTGCGCCAACCGCCATGCATTCTGCTGCCGAACCCCGCCCGATGATGTCACCGATCATCACCTCGCCGGTCGCAATCCCGATCCGCGCATTTAGCGGTTGTCCCGCATAGTGGGGCAAGCTGGCGATCGCCTGCTGAATCTCCAGCGCGGCGTGGATGGCAAATTTGGCATCCTCTTCATGCGCGGTGGGATAGCCGAAATAGGCCAGCACCCCATCGCCCATATAGCGGGCAACAAAGCCGCGCGATGCTTCGATCCGGGCGGCGCAAGTTTGCAGGAAGCCGATAAAAATATCTCGCGCTTCTTCGGGGCCGAGCGAGGCAACCATTTCAGTAGAGCCGATCAAGTCGACAAACATAATTGTCAGCTGACGTCGCTGCACAGCGCCAAATCTGAGCGGAATCAGAGGGACAGAACCGGGTTTGCCCTGATCCGGCATTTTAATTGAGAGCTTCGGCCAAAGAGCCGCCGCTTGCATCACCGCCGCCGCGCTGGATTTCTGCCATCAGTCGTTCGAGGCTGAGCAGCACCAGACGCCTGCCGTTCTGTCGCAGCACTCCGTTTTCGGTGAGGTATCCGAATTCGCGAGTCACCATCTCGCGGTGACTGCCAACCCTGGCGGCGAAATCAGCGTGCGTTGGGGCAGGAGAGATCACGACACCTTCCGCGCTGGCCGCGCCGTCTTCGGCCAGACGGAGTAGTTCGCAATGCAGGCGATTGCGGACGGGCAGCGCGCTCAGCTCGAAGATCTTCTCGGTTGATGACCGGACCATCCGGGCAAGTCGGCGCAATAGCCAGAGCGACATCCCGGGGTTCTGTTCGATAGCGCTGAAGAATGCTGGAGCCGGGATCACCGCCATTTGTCCATTGGTGGCGGCGACCACTGTTGCAGAGCGGGCCAGCCCATCAATCGCGGCCAATTCGCCAAACAATTCCCCGGCGCCCATTTCACGAATGGCTACCTCGCGCCCGGTGGACGCAAACAGCGCAATCCTGACGCTGCCTTCCAGCACCAGATAAAGCTCACGCGACTCCGCGCCATTGGTCAGGATGACTTGTCCGGCCTGAACGCGGACGGTGCGGGACATTGGCAGCAGGATGCTGCGCCATTCATCAGGCAAAAGGTGCGAAGACTCTCGTCCCGGACCAGAGATCACCATTTCATGCTCCCCACTGGCCTTCGCAACCCCTGTGGCCATGAATGGAAGAATGATGGATACCGCGCTGCGACGCAACATCAATCGCGCTGTCGGTGCTAGGCGATCTTCAAGACCACAAACGATACATTGTCAGGTGCACCGCGCTCAAGTGTAAGCGCAATCAGATGATCTGCAGCAGAATCGAGCGTCCGCGCAGAAAGCTCGGCAAGCAGCTCGCTGTCTTTGACAGGCCGGGTCAGGCCGTCGCTTGCCAGCACGAAAATGTCACCTCGCCGGAGTTCTCCTGAAACGGCATCGACCTTCAGCGCATCCGTGGCCCCAACAGCGCGCGTCACAATATTGGCATTTGGGTGATTTTCAGCGTCAGTGGAATCAAGCATCCCAGCATCGATCAGCTCTTGCACCAGGCTATGGTCGCGCGAAATCTGCAAAATTGTCCCATCGCGCAGCAAGTATGCCCGACTGTCTCCTACCCAGAAACAGGCATAGTGAGAATCATCCAAAAGCAGCCCGACAACGGTACTGCCAATGGTGCGCTGTTCGTTGCCGGCGTTGCCTAGGCGAACCAGTTCGGTGTTTACACTTTCGAGAATTGCGACAGCGTTTTCGAGGACGTTGTCCAGCTTTCCCATAGTGGCGATGGTGGAAAGTGCCGAAATAATCTTGCCGCTAGCAACCTCACCAGCCTCGTGCCCGCCCATCCCATCAGCGACCGCCCAGATCTTTCGTTCTGGGCAATTTAAAACTGCGTCCTCATTCAGCTTGCGTCGCAGGCCGACATGGGTTCGGCTGACGCAGTCGATTCCCATCCGAATTCTCCTTGTTCCCTGGATTGAGGTTAGGACTAGCAAACTGAACCAGTTCATGCGAACGAAGCCGCGTATCAGCTACCGCCTTTGATCTGGAGCGGCAATGAATAATGCCTATAGCAACAAGGCGCTTCCGCGTGGAACAGTGCTCCGTGAGTGGCGTCTCGAAGAAGTTCTCGGGGTTGGAGGGTTTGGCATCGTCTATAAGGGACGGGGCATATATTTTGACGAACTTGTTGCAATCAAAGAATATTTTCCCAGCGCCATTAGCGAACGCAAGGATGGCGATACGGTTGTCCCGATCGATTCCAATGCCGAAGAAGTTCATGCCTTAGGGCTCAAGAAGTTCGTCGAGGAAGCCAAGCTGCTGTGGAACCTTTCCACACCCACCCGCCATCCCAACATAGTCAGCGTTCGAAGCCTGTTCGAAATTCATGGCACGGCCTACATCGTGATGGATTTCGAAGACGGCTTTTCGCTGTCCAAACTGCTCAAGCAGGGCAAGCGCTTCAACGAGGCCAGCCTGCTTGCGCTGATCCGGCCAATTGCTGAGGGACTGGAACGCGCGCATCGCGTCGGTGTGCTTCACCGCGATATCAAGCCGCCCAATATCCTGGTCAATGAAGATGGGCGTCCGGTTCTGATCGATTTTGGGTCTGCCCGTTTCGAATCCGGCGATGCCACAAACACCAAGGTTACCTTCCATACGCCGCCCTATGCGGCGATCGAACAATATGTGAGGACCTATGCTCAGGGCCCGTGGACCGATATTTATGCCCTCGGCGTGGTGATGCATGAATGTGTGACCGGGGAAAAGCCGCCCGAAGTGCTCGAACGGATGCACGGCGGGCTGGGTACCCTGCTCGCAGATGGGGATTGGCCGGGGTATAGTCGCAGCTTCCTTGCGGCAATCGACGAAGCGATGATCATCCGGCCTGATGAGCGGCCTCAATCGATTTCGGCTTGGCTGAACCTGTTTGACCATCCTGAGGCGTTGCCTGCTGACCCGCACGAAGGGGAAGATGACGAAGACGCCACGCGTGTTTTTGTATTCGATCCCAAAGCCGAGGGGATACTGCCAGTCGCCCCGCCGCCGCCGGGCTTTGGAAATGTCAGCAAGGTTCAGACGCCGGTCCCTTCCAGCACCAGCGAAGTTGAATTCAAGGGCCCCGGACAGCACACAAATGCGTCCAAAAAGGCCAGGCACCAAGATGATCTGCCCAAGCCGCCAGACGCCAAAGTGGCAAAACAAGCCGCGACTGTTCCGGAAGCTGAGCCAGCCAAACTGCCGGGCAAAGCAGACGCAGCCGGCCCGCAGCCCAGTGGCAAGTCGCCATCAAAGCGCCCGCTGCTAATTGGCGGCGCGGCTGTAGGCGCTGTTCTGCTGGTTGCTGGCGGGTATGTCGCCACACGCGGCGCCACTGATGCCAAGCTTGATCCAGCGGGGGCGACTCAAGTCGAAGCTGCGCCTATAGCCGTGGTTGAAGTCAATAATACTGCTGATCTTGTTAACGCGGTTCAGGGACTTGCAGACGCTGCGCGCAATGCTAACGCGCCTGCCGCCGCTGTCAGAGACATCGCTACGGCGGCGACAAATCTTGCCGGCCTGTCCAGCGGACTTGGGGCAATTACGGATCAAACCGCGAAAGCTGCGCGAACCGCGGAGATGGAAACGCTGGCGCGGTCTGCCAGTGCCGTGTTCGCCAATGCGCTGCTGCGTGATGCCGATGCCCGCTCTCAAAAGCTCCGGCGCGATCTTCCCTGGGCTGATCCGTTCAAGCCAAATGCCGCAAGAGGCGAATCTGCGGCGCGCCAGAAGCTTGCCAATGATGTGCGCATTGCGCGATCAAGGATTGCCGCCGCCGCCGCCGCCGCCGGCAGTGCTACCCTGCCCGCTGCTGCGATTACATCTGCGCAGCAGGCGCTTGCAGCATCGGGAAGCTTCGCGGCTGCCATTTACCGTGCCGTCCGCTCTGGTCCTGCGGTTGAGGCGCAAAAGGCCGTCGCCAGCCAGACGGTAATCGCAGCGCCAACCACTGCCGCCGCCGCCGCCGCCGTCGTCACCACACCAACTTCAGATCGGGCTCCGGCTGGTTCTGCCAGTGATCTATTCCCCCAGAAATATCGCAGCTTCGGGGCTACTGTCAGCTCTGCACGCAGCATCGCTGCCAATGTCATTCGGCTGGGAAATGGTCCTGAGCCCGGCAAGGAAGCCTCTGATAGTGATAAAGAAGGTTACAGGATCAGGCAGTCGAATGTGAAAACCGCCAAGGACTATGTCCGCTATCTTGATACTCTGGCCAATTCGATGCGCGGCGTCAGGACCGAGCGCGAGGTTGATCAGCTTATTGCTTCGGCCAATCAAACCAAGACCTATCTGAACGCCATTCAATCCCGTTCGCAAGCGACCAAATAACGCGATATCCGGGGTTAAACCGAACGAAATCGCGTGCCATACTGGAACGCCAACTCAGAACTTGGCTTCTTTTGCACTTGCGAAAGAGGAGCCTTCCGATATTCTCCGTCCGTGCATCCCAAAGGCTCGAATAGAGTCGTTGGTGATTCGCTGACGTGCGTGAGCCGCAAGGCCCCTGGCTGAATTTGGACTGGCGCACGATAACCTGATGGGTCGGGTGAATTTGATATTGGTCGATTAAGTTCGGTCGAAGGAAATATACTTGCGCGGACCTGACGTTTTCATTTCCTATAGTCGAGAAGATGTCGGCTCAGCGCGTTGCTTTGCCGAGGCATTTGCGCAGGCGGGCCTTGATGTATGGTGGGACGCCGCGTTGCGCTCGGGCGAGAATTTTGACGAGGTGATCGAAAAGGCCTTGCGGGCCGCAAAAGCGGTGGTCGTATTGTGGTCTCCGCGCTCGGTTGCATCACGCTGGGTCAGGGCAGAAGCCACTCTGGCGGACCGGATGGGAACACTGGCCCCGGTGATCATCGAGCCTTGCGAACGGCCGATCATCTTTGAACTGACCCATACCGCCAATCTCTGCCACTGGACCGGCGACACTTCCGATGCGACCTGGCAGATCTTTGTTGAGGATGTTCGCCAGTTCATCGATGGTGAGCGGGTGATTGATAGTGCGCCTGTTCCTGTCGGTTCGGCTGCAACAAGTGGCTCCGCAAAGCCCGCCTCGGGCCAATCATTTTCCAATCGGGCGAGCGGTGGCATCGGTGATTTCCTGTTGTCTAACGGCAAGGTTGAAAGTCTGATCTCGGCGCTTTCTTCACTGCAAGCGGCGATGGCCAAACCCAAAGAAGCCGAAACGGCGGATGTAGAGGAGTTTGAGCAAACGCAGTTCTTTACTCGCTCTGACGAAATCGAAATGTTTGGCGGGAGCGAGCTGCATTGCCTAGAACTGACGGTCGGCGAGGATTTGGAGAAGCGCTATGTGGTAAGCCCGCTGGGGCTGAAAATTGGCCGCACTGCCCCTGCTGATGTCATTCTGGCCGATGCCAAAGTCTCGCGATCACACTGCAAAGTCGAGCTTAAGGACAATGAACTCTACGTCCTTGATCTGAATTCGACCAATGGCACCTACGTTGATGGCGAACGCGTATCCGGAACCGCTATGCTGCCGCTTGGCTCTGCCCTCAAGATTGGCAATTTTACACTTGTCCATGAATTGCGGATGCGCTCTGATGTCTAGGTCTTGGCTGGTTTTCCGCCAAACTTGACTGCTCAACAGAAAGACAAATGTTGCCGGGCCATCATCCACCTCGTCCGCGGCTGACCCTCAATATCGGGATCACTGGCCACCGGGCAATGCTGCTTCCCCCCGGCGTAGTGGCTGCGCTTGGTCCCTGTGTTAGCCAGCTGTTTGGGGAGCTGCGCGATGCGGCGCATAGCGTCCACCGCGATGAGGCAGCGATCTTTGCTGACGATGCGCCTGATCTGCGGCTGCATACGCCGCTCGCGACGGGCGCGGATCAGCTTGCCGCGACATGTGCACATTCCCAAGGATATCATATCCGCGCGCTGCTGCCTTTCGCGCCCGACGAATACTGCCTGGACTTTGCTGAAGGTAGCGAACGTGACGAATTTCTGCATCAGCTTAGTGCAGCTGATGAAAGTTTTGCCCTGCCTGGTCTGCGGTCAAACCAGAATGATGCCTATGTAATGGTAGGCAAGGCGGTTATCGCCGCCGCTGACATTCTCGTCGCTATCTGGGACGGCGGAGAAGGCAATGGCCCCGGGGGCACGGCCCACATTGTCGATCTCGCCTTGCGCGGCGGCGTTCCGGTAATTCACATAATGGTTGACCGCGCGGCAGACAATGTTGGGCAAATCAGATTGCTGACCGGCGGTGATGCTGTGGAACCGATCGGGATGTCCTTGTCGGCTGCGGGCGTGCTTCAGGCCCTCGTTCGCGACACACTAGCTCCGCATACACAGATTGAGCGCGAGCAGATGGCGGCCTATTTCACCGAGCTGGAGAAGCGGCGCAATTGGCGGATTGAGTATCCGCTGCTGCTGGCGCTGCTTCGGGTCAAGTCCCTGCCATTTTTCACATGGCGTCAAAGCTCGATTGATGAGGATAATGAGCGCGATCGGATGGGTATTCGCGGCGGCTATCCGCCGACCGGTCGGCTGCGGCTCGAACAGGCCTATGGTTGGGCAAACTTTCTGGCCATACGCTATGCGCAGCTGTTTCGTAGCGGCCATGTGACCAACTACGCGCTCTCTGCGCTCGCGGTGATCATCGCATTGGCTGGCCTGCTCGCGCCGGCAGCCAAGGTTTATCTGGTTGTGGCGGAATTGGGCGCGATCGGCTTATTGTTTCTGAACACGCGGGCTGGCAACAAGGGCGATTGGCATCGCCGCTGGTTGCAATATCGTCACCTGGCGGAATCCTTGCGCCCGCTGATCTATCTCAAGCAAGCTGGCTTGGCAGCAGCGCCATTCCGTAGCGATTTCATAAGAGGACCAGGGCATCGCGAGGCAGGTGCAGACTGGACCCGCTGGTATGCCGCCGCCATCTGGCGTGAGATGGCCAATCCGGCAGGAATCATGACGCAGGCACGAATCAGTGAATTAGCTGCCGATGTCGTCCGTGAACAGATCGCGCCGCAAGCTGCCTACCATCAAGTCAACGCCGCAAGAATGCGCAAACTCGATCACCGGCTGCACGAGATCGGGAATATATTGATGGGCACAGTCATAGCGGCCTGCCTGCTGTTTCTGGTCGGCTATGTGTTGGTGCATGATTCGATGAAAGTGATGACCAACTACTTCATTTTCCTCACAGCGGGCCTTCCTGCAGTGGGAGCTTCGGTGTTCGGCATGCGTGGCCACGGCGAACACCTCCTAGCCGCCAGCCGCTCGGCCAAAACGGTGAATGCTCTCAACGCCAATGCTGAGCGGCTGAGCAAGCTCTCTGCGATTGATGCCGTTTCGGCGGAACTGGATAATACCGCTGAGATCATGCTGGCCGACCTCAACGAATGGACCGTTTCCTACCGCGAGCGGTCATTGGAGATTCCAGCGTAGTGACGTGTTCCCCATACTGGAAAACAAGATGGAAATGGTGCCGGCTAGAGGATTCGAACCCCTGACCCCCTGATTACAAATCAGGTGCTCTACCAACTGAGCTAAGCCGGCCCTTGGCGGCCCCATAGCGTCAAGCGACGCCAAAGGTCCAGCCCTCGGTTTGTGCGACGCTTTCAAGGCCCGACGGCGACCAGAGATCAGGATCGCTTGAGGCGCCGCGCAGCCACGCCGCAGTCAGGATCGCATCGGTAGCGTGGTCGGTGTAGCGTGGAAGGGGCGTATGCCGATCCACGCCCAGTGCGGCCAGCGCCACATCCAGCGCGAACCCACTCATCATCTTGGCGCGGCCCGGAGGAATTCCAGCCTTGCGGGCGGCAAGACTGGTGTAGATTTCAACTAGCAGTGATCCTAGCGGCGGCACAGGATCGAACGGCCAGACCGGGATTGCGCCGTCAAGCCGATGCAGCATGCGCATTCCCGTCAGGCTCGATTTGCCGACCTGGGCAGCGCCCACCAGATTGAAGCAGCTGGACGGGCTCAGCTTATGATTGCGCTGGCGCTGCTCCGTGACGCGCATCCGCCCTGCGCCGCCGACGAACAGATCGCCGCAATCGTCTTTGCCATGCCGGAAATGCCTGCGCAGCTGCGAATGGTTGACGACGCTGGTCGCGGCGAGATGTTCGTCGCCCTGGGACAGTGTGTCGACCAGCTCCCACAAGGCCTTGGCAGTTTGCGGCGAATGCTCCCATTCAGGAAAATAGGTACCAGCGTCGGCAAATGGAAAGCCGGGCGAAAGATCCAGTCCGACCAGACTATCTGGCGGCAGATCGGATCGAAGCCAATCGAGCACATCACCGCGCGACCAGCGATGGTCAGGCCGGAGCAGTTCAGGGGCTGCTTTGCCGGACTGGCAGATCGCAATCGCAATGCCTTTTTGGCGCGCTCCTTTAGCTCCTGACCAGTCGATCGCCGCGAAATGGCGGAACCGCATTGCCTTCACCTCGCCTGCTTCTCGCGCCGCTGCTTGTCCCAATATTCCAGACGCTTGATCACCTCACGCTCGAACCCGCGTTCGACTGGGCGGTAATAGGCCTGCGGTTCCATCTCTTCGGGCCAGTAGTCCGCTCCAGAAAAGCCGCCTTCCGCCTCATGGTCATAGGCATAGCCCGCGCCGTAACCGATGTCCTTCATCAGTTTGGTGGGCGCATTGAGGATATGGGCAGGCGGGCTGAGCGAGCCGGTTTCCTTCGCGCTTTTCCATGCCTCCTTTTGGGCGGCATAGGCAGCGTTCGATTTGGGCGCAGTGGCGAGATATATGCAGGCCTGGACGATTGCCAGCTCCCCCTCGGGCGATCCTAGGAACTGGTAGGCGTCTTTGGCGGCCAGACACTGGATTAGCGCCTGCGGATCGGCGAGGCCGATATCCTCACTGGCGAACCGCACCAGCCGCCGCAGCACATACAGCGGCTCTTCGCCGGCGGTAAGCATCCGGGCGAGGTAATAGAGGCTGGCCTGCGGGTCAGAGCCACGCAGCGCCTTGTGCAGCGCGGAAATCAGATTGTAGTGCCCGTCACGGTCCTTGTCGTAAACCGCGACCCGGCGCTGCAGGAACTTGCCCAGCGCGGCCGGATCAAGCGGCTCGGCGATTTCCGCGGCGTATAGCGTTTCGGCCTGATTGAGCAGAAATCGCCCGTCACCATCGGCAGAGGCGACCAACGCCTCGCGCGCATGTGCGGTGAGTGGAAGCGGACCCTCCAGCGCCTCGCCCCGGGCCAGCAACTGCGACAGCGCCTGCGCATCCAGCCGGTGAAGGATCAGCACCTGCGCGCGGCTGAGCAGCGCAGCGTTGAGCGCAAAGCTGGGGTTTTCGGTCGTCGCGCCTACCAGCGTTACCGTGCCGCGCTCGACAAATGGCAGGAAGCCATCTTGCTGGGCCCGGTTGAAGCGGTGGATTTCGTCCACGAACAGCAGTGTCCGTTGACCAGCTTTGGCGGCAAGATCGGCCTCTGCAAAGACTTTCTTGAGATCGGCAACACCCGAAAAAACCGCACTGACCGCAACAAAGCGCATTCCAACAGCGGCGGCCAGCAGCCGGGCAATGCTGGTCTTTCCAGTGCCGGGCGGTCCCCACAAGATCATGCTGGAAAGGCGTCCGGTGGCGACCATCCGTCCGATTGCCCCTTCGGGGCCGGTCAGATGGTCCTGCCCGATAATCTCGTCCAGCGCGGCCGGGCGCAGCCGATCAGCCAGCGGCGCATCTGGGCGCAGCGGTTGCGGTGCCTCGACAGGCAATTCAGTCGGAAACAGATCGCTCATCCCGGTGTTGTTACCCTGCCTTCAACCAATTTGCATCGCTGTTCTATTGGCGTTATCGTTCCGGCATTCGCGTAGTGAAGGGGGAGAGCAATCATGACTGCTACAACTTCTGCCAAACCGCCCATCAGCTTCTGGATCATCAGCGCAATCAGCCTGATGTGGAACGCCTTTGGCGGTTATCTATACATTATGACACAACGCCGTGATCCTTCGGTTTTAGAGGGCACGCCTGAGGTCGTTCTGCGCGGGCTGGAGGCCATGCCAATCTGGGCAACTTCGGCCTATGCGATTGGCGTATGGGCCTCGCTGATCGGCTCGGTGTTGCTGCTGCTCCGCTCACGTCATGCAGGCAATGCCTTTCTGGTTTCACTGATTGGAGCAGCCGTAAGCTTCGGTTATCAATTCAGCGCCGCGATGGTGCCAAGCCCGGCAGTTCCAGCGATGATCATCGGGATCGTTGCCTTCCTGTGGTGGTATGCCAAGCGCTGTGCGGCACTAGGAATTCTTAAGTAATTCAGCGTCGTGGAACGATTTTCTGACGAATCAGTCGCAGATAGGTATCGGCCACCGCCTGATTGATCCGGTCCCAGCTGAAATCAAGGCTGCGCAACTCGCCCGCAGCGCCGTGGCGGGCGCGCAGGCCGGGTTGCTCGATGTAAAGCCGTAGCGCCTGGGCAAAATGGTTGACCGCGCCGGGCCGGATCAGCCGCCCGGAGACGCCGTCGTCAACCAGACTTTCGCTGCCCGTTGCGGCCGCTGCCACCACCGGCAAGCCGCAAGCCATCGCCTCCAGCGTGACATTGCCAAAGGTTTCGGTGATCGAGGGGTTGAACAATATGTCCATGCTGGCAACCGCGCGGCCCAGATCCGCGCCGCCCTGAAACCCGGCAAAGATCGCGCCGGGCAGCCGCGCCTCAAACCAGCCTTGTGCGGGCCCTTCGCCAACCACCAGTACCTTATGCGCGATATTGCGCCGACGCAGTTCGTCGATCGTATCGGAAAACACATCAAGCCCTTTTTCCATCACCAGCCGCCCCAGGAAGCCCACCGCCACCTCATCATCGGCAATCCCAAGGCTGTGGCGCCACTCCAGATCGCGCCGCCCGGGATGGAACATCTCCCGGTCGACGCCGCGTGACCAGATGTCGATATCATAGTTCATCCGCTGATCGCGCAGCACCTGCGCCATGCTTTCGGACGGCGCGACCAGCGCGTCGCAGCGCCGGTAAAACCGCCGCAGCAGTGCCTCGACCACCGGCTCCAGCCACGCCATGTTGTAATAGCGAAAATACGTCTCGAACCTTGTGTGGACCGAGGACAGCACCGGCAATTGCCGCGCCCGCGCCCAGCTGACCGCATGGTGCGCCACAAAATCGGGTGATGAGACATGCACCACATTGGGCGCAAATTCTTTGAGGTCGCGGCGGATGCGCGGCGATAGCGCCAGCGGCAGGCGATATTCGCCGCGTCCCGGAAAGGCGATGGAAGGCACCGAGACCAGCTCACCCGTCGCGGGGAAAGCGGGCTCATCCACCGTCGGCGAATAGATCCGCACCTGTGCGCCCTCGCGCAGCAGATAGTCCACCAGCCGGTTCAGCGCCTGATTGGCCCCATCACGGACGTAATTATAATTGCCGCTGAACAGGGCGATGCGGAGGTCGGAAGTAGTCATAGTGTGCGCTTTAGCGGGTTAAGTGAGCAAGAGCGAGTGGGTAGGCTCGGGGTGCAGCAGCTGATCAGATGCACGTACTTAAAAAGAACAAAAAAAGAACATATACTGAAAAATCGAATCACTCCTGCGCTGGCTGCCCCCCATGTTTCCATCATCACCGCTCAAATGGCTCTATGTCGATTTCAACAGCTATTTCGCCAGTGTCGAGCAGCAGTTGCGGCCTGAGTTGCGAGGGAGGCCGGTGGCCGTTGTGCCGGTGGAAACCGACAGTACCTGCGCGATCGCTGCCAGCTATGAGGCCAAGGCCTTCGGGGTCAAAACCGGCACACCAATCTGGGAAGCCAGGCGCATGTGCCCCGGGCTGATCTGTGTGCTGGCCCAGCATCAGGCCTATGTCGAATTCCACCACCGCGCGATCGAAGAGATC
>JANOKC010000220.1:0-19304 GCA_031419035.1 Novosphingobium sp.
ATATTTGCGGAAGGTCATCTTCTCGGTCGTGTTGCGCGGATTCTTCTTGGTCACATAGAAGAAACCGGTTTCGGCGGTGGAGACCAGCCGGATTTTGACTGTTGCGGGTTTCGCCATGGCGCTTGTCCTGAAGTCTTGAAAAGATTCGAGCGGCACATACCCTGCGCCGCCCTTGCAAGGGTGGGCCATTGGTCGAAGCGGCGGGCAAAGTCAAGAACGCCGCGCATGACGGATCCCTCTTTGCCAGATCAGTTCTTGCGAGATCAGTTCTTGCGAGATCAGTTCTTGAAAGTCTGGATTGGCTTCAACGGTCCATAGGTTTCGTCCAGCGGCTCATGCCCAAGCGGCGGCAGCACCAGATCGGGCACATCGACATGCGTATCGGGCAATCGATCCAGCAGATTGCGAACCAGAGTCAACCGGCCAAGCTTCTGGTCGTTGAAATCGACCAACGTCCAGGGCGCGTGCTTGGTGTGAGTGGCTTTGAGCATAACCTCGCGGGCTTTGGTGTAATCAGCGTATTTTTCCCGCGCGGATAGGTCGATCGGTGACAGCTTCCAGCGCTTGAGCGGATCTTCCAGCCGCTCGGCCAGGCGTTCTTCTTGCCGGGACTGATCGGTAGTCAGCCAGTATTTGAACAGCAGGATACCATCATCGACCAGCTGCTTCTCAAAATCTGGTGCCGCCTTGAGGAAAGCCACGACCTGTTCATCGCTGGCATATCCCATGACTTTTTCGACCCCTGCCCGGTTGTACCAGCTGCGATCGAACAGCACGATTTCGCCTTTGCCGGGCAGATGCGCGGCATAGCGCTGGAAATACCACTGGCCCTGTTCCGCCTCGCTTGGCTTGGGTAGCGCGACAATCCGGCATTGGCGCGGATTGAGCGGATCGGCCACGGCCCGGATCGCGCCGCCCTTGCCCGCCGTGTCGCGCCCTTCAAACAGCACAACTACCCGCGCGCCGGAGGAAGCGACCCAGCGGGCCATAGCGACCAGTTCATGCTCCATCGGATCATAGAGCTCTTCGAATTTTGCCCGCTTGAGTTTGGCCATGGTGATTCCCTTTGTTACACACCAGCTTGCGCGATTCGGACGGTCTGCGCAACGATTGCTCCTGCACCCCATTTGCTTCGATCAAGCACCAGTGATAGCAGTTGCAATCGAAACTATGTCTGACGCCGTCGCCCTTGATCCTGATTTTACCCGCCTCCCCGCGATGGGCACAGGGCTGTTCACTGCGCCGCTGATCCGTCCGGCCCATGTCGGCGATGACTGGCTGGAGCCGCAGCAGCGCAGCTACACCGCACTGGAACATGGCATATGGGACGATCTCTACGCCCGCCAATTGGATGTTTTGCCAGGCCGGGCGGCCAGCGCCTTCATGGCGGGACTCCAGAAACTCGGCCTTGGGCGCGGCGGCGTGCCCGATTTTGCGCGCCTCTCCAAAGAACTTGGCGCGCTGACGGGGTGGAGCGTTGTGCCGGTTCCGATGCTGATCCCTGATCATGTGTTTTTCTGGCATCTGGCCAATCGCCGCTTTCCGGCAGGTAATTTCATTCGGACGCGCGAAACTTTTGATTACATCGAACAGCCCGATGTGTTCCACGATGTGTTCGGCCATGTGCCAATGCTGGCCGACCCGGTATTCGCCGATTACATGCAGGAATATGGCCGCGCAGGGTGGAAGGCGATGCGCTATAACCGATTGAAATCGCTGGGTGCGCTCTATTGGTACACGGTCGAGTTTGGCTTGATCATGGAGGGTGATGATCTGCGTGCCTATGGTGCCGGTATTCTCTCTGGCCCAGCTGAAGCGGTTTATGCGGTGGAGGCGCGGTCACCGAACCGGATATTTCTAAATGTCGACCGGGTGATGCGGACCGATTATGTGATCGACGATCTCCAGCCGACATATTTTGTGATCGAAAGCTTCGCCGATCTCTATCGCCAGACGGTGGAGCGCGATTTCGACCGGCTTTATCGCAGCCTTGGAACGGGCTTCACCTATGCCAATTCGGCGGTGATCGATGTCGACAATGTCCTTTACCACGGCACCCAGGAATACGCCTTACGCGGGGGTCGCAGATCGGCAGCTACGCCAGTCTAGCGCGAAAGCAGCACGATCGCGATGATTCCTACGACAATCCGGTACCACGCAAACGGCGCGAAACCGGCGCGGCTGATATAAGCTACAAAGGCCTTGATCACCGCCAGTGCGACAACGAAAGATACTGCAAAACCGACCGCGATCTCGCTCCAGCCGACCGGGCCAGAGCCTGCTGCCATAGCGACACGGTTGTCCCACAGCTCCAGCGTGGTTGCCCCCAGCATGGTTGGGATAGCAAGGAAAAAACTGAACTCAGCCGCAGTGCGCCGCTCAACCCCCATCGCCAGCGCGCCCATGATCGTCGCACCAGAACGGCTGATTCCGGGGATCATCGAGATGCACTGGAACAGCCCAACGCCCAGCGCTTGCTTGGCAGGCAATTGCGCCACGCCGCTGGCCGGGCCGGGCTTGGACCAACGCTCGACCGCAAGGATCGCAATGCCGCCAAATAGCAACGCCCAGCCGACCACCATCGGGCTGCCGAGCATTATGTCGATATAGTCTTTGAGCGCCAGCCCCAGAACTGCCGAAGGCAGGAAGGCGAGGAGGATATTCCTAATGAACGCCAGGCTCATCGGATCGAGCCGGAGCAGTCCTCTGCCCACCGCCCAGAAAGTCCGCCAATATTGTACCACCACCGCCAGAATCGCGCCCAGCTGGATCACGATGTTGAACACTTTCCAGGTCTCTGCATCATAGCCGAAAATCTCGGAAGCGAGGATCAGATGACCCGTAGATGAGACCGGGATAAACTCGGTAAGCCCTTCGACAATGCCGAGAAGGATTGCTGTCAGCGTCAGGTCCATCAATTCACCTCGGCTGGCGCGGCGGCGCGGTCGTCAAATTGCAGCGCCGCAAGCCGCGCATAAAGTCCGCCAGCACGGGTCAAGGCATCATGCGTTCCGGTTTCCACGATCCGGCCCTTGTCCAACACCACGATCCGGTCCGCCTGCCGCACGGTGGCGAGACGGTGAGCGATCACCAGCGTGGTCTTGCTGGCCATCAGCCGGTCGAGCGCGTCCTGGACCAGCCGTTCGCTCTCGGCATCAAGCGCGCTGGTCGCCTCATCCAGCAGCAGGATCGGGGCATCGCGAAGCAGCGCCCTGGCAATGGCGATGCGCTGGCGCTGACCGCCCGATAGGCGCGCGCCGCTTTCGCCCAGAAACGTGTCGAGCCCTTGCGGAAGCTCGCGCAGGAAATCCTCGGCATTGGCATCGCGGGCGGCCTGCCAGATCGCCTCGTCCGAGGCATCCCAATTGCCGTAGCGCAGATTGTCGCGCGCATCGGCGGCAAACAGAATGCCCTCCTGCGGGACCAGCGCCATCCGGCGGCGGATGTCGGCGGGATCGGCTGATGTCAGCGGAACGCCATCCAGCTTGATGGTCCCGGACTGGGGATCGTAAAACCGCTCAGCCAGCTGGAACAGCGTGGATTTGCCCGCACCTGAAGGGCCAACAATCGCAACTGTTTCGCCCGGCTCTACGGTCAGCGAAAAATCGGCCAGCGCCGGAGTTTCCAGCCGGGTCGGATAGCGGAAATTCACATGATCGAAAGTGATCTGCCCGCGCGGCGGATGCGGCAACGCCAGTGGCCGGGCAGGCGGCGCAATCGCGGGCTGTTCATTGAGCAGCTCGTTCAGCCGGCTTGCCGCACCGGCCCCGCGCAGCAAATCGCCATAGACTTCGGTCAGCGCCCCAAAAGCGCCCGCAACCAAGCCGCCGGTCAGCACAAACGCGGCAATCGTCCCGCCGCTGATGGTGCCCTGAGCAACGCCCAGCGCACCTTCCCACATCAGCATGGTGATCGCACCAAAGATCAGCAGGATGATGATCGCCGTCATCGCTGCGCGCAGCATGATGCGGCGCTTGGCAGTGGTGAAAGTCGCCTCAACAGCGCTGGAAAAGCGGGCTCCTTCGCGGTCCTCCTGATTGAAGGCCTGAACGATCTTCATCGCCCCAAGCACTTCGGAAACCATCGCTCCGATGTCGGCAACCCGGTCCTGGCTGGTGCGCGAAACATTGCGCAGCTTCCGTCCGAACCACACAATCGGTAGCACGATCAGTGGGATAGCCATAGCCAGTCCCAAAGTCAGCATGGGCGCGAGGGTGAAAAGATAGCCCAGCCCCCCGATCCCCATGATGACGTTGCGCAGCGCAACCGATACGGTGGTGCCGACCACCTGCTCGATCAGCGTGGTATCAGCGGTCATCCGGCTGGAGATTTCCTTGGGGCTGTTCTCTTCGAAAAAGCCGGGCGCAAGTCGGAGCAGGTTATTCTGCACTTTCAGGCGGATATCGGCGACAACGCGTTCACCCAGCCAGGAAACGAAATAGAACCGCAGCGCGGTACTGATCGCCAGTACCAGCACGATTATCAACAGATAGCGAAACCACCGGCCAATATCGTCGGGATCACCGCCCGCCGCGAAGCCTTTGTCGATGATCAGCTTGAAGCCAGAGGGGATCGCAAGCGTGGCTGTAGCGGTGATCAATAGCGCTGCACCGGCAAGCGCAAGCTGGCTGGGATAGGCGATTGCCGCATCCCAGATCATCCGGAGCGGGCCAAGGCTGCTCGCGGGCTTGGCTGGGGTGGCCGGTTCGATGGTGGTGAGTGTGGAGCTGTCAGAGGTCGCGGTCATGGCGCGCCCCTAGCACAATCGCGATGGGCATAAAGTGGCAATTACGCACGCATTATGACACGCAATCGTGAATGCCGCATTGCAACATAGCGCGAAACGCGCCACCATACCGGCAATTGGCGGCGCAAACGCCGCGCAAAGGGGAACCGCAGTTGCTTTACACCGCGCATGAATTGCAGCGTTCGTGGCTCAATGCCGCCAGTACCTGGGCCTCGCTTGGCGCCGAGATGCTGAACAACCCGGTCCTGCCGTTCGGCTATACTGGCATGGGATCGATGATGTCTTCGGCGCTGGAAGTCTTCGCCCATGCCGCCGCGCCCTATGGCAAACCTGCGTTCGATATCGAGGCGGTGACCGTTGACGGCATCAGCTACCCTGTCACCGAATCCATCGTGCAGCATGGAAAATTCTGCAATCTTCTGCATTTCAGCCATCCGGGACTTCCCAAAGATGCGCCCAAGCTGCTGCTCGTCGCGCCAATGAGCGGCCATTTCGCGACGCTGCTGCGCGGCACGGTTGAGCGGATGGCAGAGCGCGCGGAGGTTTATGTTACCGACTGGGCCGACGCCAAGATGGTGCCGCTCAGTGCCGGATCGTTCGATCTGGATGATTATATTGACCATCTGACTGGCTATCTCGAATTCATCGGTCCTGGCGCTCACCTGATGGCGGTCTGCCAGCCCTCGGTTCCGGCGCTAGCAGCTACTGCGCTGATGGGCGCGGAAAAGCATCCTTGCCGTCCGGTTACGTTGACTATGATGGGCGGCCCGATCGACACCCGCGAGGCGCCAACCAGTGTCAATGATCTGGCCATGCAGCGTCCGATCGAATGGTTCCGCAACAGTGTGATCGCCACCGTTCCGATGCAGTACCCGGGCGCGGGCCGGAAGGTCTATCCCGGTTTCCTGCAGCTGGCTGGCTTCATGAGCATGAATTTGGGCAATCACATGATGAGCCATTATCAGATGTTCAAACATCTGGTGGTCGGCGCGGATGAAAGCGCCGATGCGACCAAGGCTTTCTATGATGAATACCGTTCGGTCTGCGATCTGGATGCCGCCTATTACATTCAGACGGTTGAAGAGGTGTTCCAGAAGCACTCGCTTCCCAAGGGCGAATTTGTGCATCGCGGCAAGCTGATCGACCTGGGCAAAATCCGCGATACCGCGATCCTGACCATCGAGGGCGAGCGCGATGATATTTCAGGGATTGGCCAGACCAAGGCCGCTCTGGGCCTTGCAACCGGTCTTTCGGCAGCGCGCAAGAGGTACCACCTCGCCACGGAGGTGGGCCATTACGGTATCTTCAACGGCAGCAAATGGCGCGATTCAATCGCGCCGATTGTCGATGACTGGATGGCAACCCACGCCAAGGCCCGGCTGAAGGTTGTGGCTTAGCTTTCGATTGGCGACGTTTCCGGCTGCCCGAAGAACCGCTTGAGCACGCGGCGCGTCATCAGCAGCAGCCAGACCGCCAGTACCGCCAGCCCCGCTGCGATGGCACCGGCGGCAAGCGGATATTTGAACGTCAAATAGACCAAGCCGCCGGAAACAGCATCCTCGGCGGCTGATACCACAATATTGCTGATTGGTTCGGGACTGGCATTGACCACCGCCCGCGCGCCCGCTTTTCCGCCATGGGCCAGCAAGGCGCCGCCGCCGCCAAGGATAAAGGCAATAGCCTGTGTTGCCGGATCGCCCGGATCGACCACCGCAAGTGCAAGCAAGGCCCCACCCAGCGGGCGGATCAGCGTATGGACCGTATCCCAGGCACTATCGAGCCAGGCGACTTTGTCTGCGAAGAATTCGCAGATCGCAGCAAGACCTGCCACGCTCATTACCCAGGGACTGGCAAGGATTTGTAAAGATACGAGGTGTTCGGGCAAGGGTACCACACCCAAACGCATCGCTACGCCGGTTGCCAGCACACATAGATAAAGTCGCCAGCCTGCAAGCAAGCTTAAACTTCCCGCAATGCCGAGTATTTCGGTGATGCCGAGTTGGTCAGTCATGGCATGCTCTCCCCCAAAGCCACCGGGACGAGAGAATGCGCGATTAAGCCAGTTTAGGCAAGCTGCGACTGATCCTGCCCATCCGCAGCGCGCAAAGGGAGGATTTCAGCATTACAGGACCTCGAACAGCCCGGCAGCGCCCATCCCGCCGCCGACACACATGGTGACGACGACATATTTGGCACCGCGCCGCTTGCCCTCGACCAAAGCGTGAATTGTGCCGCGCGCACCAGTCATCCCATATGGGTGGCCGATCGAAATCGCCCCGCCGTTGACGTTGAGCCGGTCATTCGGAATGCCCAGCGTGTCACGGCAATAAATAACCTGCACTGCGAACGCCTCGTTCAATTCCCACAGGCCGACATCGTCCATGCTAACGCCAAACCGCTTAAGCAGCTTGGGCACTGCGAAAACCGGGCCAATACCCATCTCGTCAGGTTCGGTACCGGCCGCAGCCATGCCCATATAGCGGCCCAACGGAGTAAGGCCGCGCTTGGCGGCAAGGCCCGCTTCCATCACGATAACCGCAGCCGAACCGTCCGACAGCTGGCTGGCGTTGCCGGCAGTGATCGTGCCGTCTGGCAGCACGGTCTTGAGTGATTGCAGGCCTTCAAGCGTCGTATCGGCGCGGTTGCCTTCGTCCTTCGTCAGCGTCACTTCTTTTTGCGAGGTTTCGCCGGTGGCTTTATCAGTGACGTTCATCACCGTGGTGACGGGCACGATTTCAGCATCGAACTTGCCAGCAGCCTGCGCCGCTGCGGTGCGCTGCTGCGATTGAAGCGCATATTCATCCATCGCATCGCGGCTGATGCCATAGCGCTTGGCGACCACTTCGGCGGTTTGCAGCATCGGCATGTAGATCGCGCCATGCATCGCCATCAATTCACGGTCAGGGGCGACCCGCATTTCGGCGGTCTGGACCAGACTGATCGATTCCTGGCCGCCTGCGGCAACCACATCCATCCGATCGATCACCACCTGCTTGGACGCGGTGGCGATGCTCATCAGGCCGGACGAGCACTGGCGGTCCAGGCTCATTCCCGAAACAGTGACCGGCAGGCCTGCGCGAAGAGCAACCTGACGGGCGATATTTCCGCCTTGCGAGCCCTGCTGGAGCGCCGATCCCCAAACCACATCGTCCACCTCGGCGCCGTCGATCCCGGCGCGTTCAACCGCAGCCATGAGCGAGTAAGCGCCCAGCGTTGCTCCGGTGGTGGCGTTAAAAGCACCGCGATAGGCGCGGCCAATCGGGGTGCGGGCGGCTGAGACGATAAGGGCGTCACGCATTATGAATTCCTTGTGGTCGTAAATACTGGATCAAGTTGGAAACTGCGGTTTCAAACGAAGAACTGGGTAATCCATTCGCAGATCAGGGCTGGCTTATCCTCGCCTTCGATCTCGTTGGTGATCTCGTTGGTCTGCTGCCACTGGCCAGGACGCTTTTCGTCAAGCGAGAGCAGCTTGGTGTGCGCACGGACCCGCTTGCCCGCACGGACTGGCGAGAGAAACCGGGTTTTGTTGCCGCCATAGTTGACGCCCATCTTGACCCCATCGATGCGCGGGCCGTTTGAAGTGGCACCCAGCGCCGGGATCAGCGACAGGGTCAGAAAGCCGTGGGCAATCGTCCCACCAAACGGCGTCATCTTGGCCTTTTCCAGATCGACGTGGATGAACTGGAAGTCGCCCGTCGCCTCGGCGAACTGGTTGATCCGTTCCTGGGTTACTTCGATCCAATCGGATGTACCGATGGTTTCACCGATCTTGGCTTGCAGTTCCTGCGGGCTCATGGCCGTCTCCTTTTGAATTGGAAGACGCCTCCTTGGCCCAAGCTGACCGCCGTTGCAACGTGCCTCAGCTTGCCGTTACGGCAAGCTTGGTTGGTTGGCCGCCAGGGCGGATCAATGGCAAACGCTGGGACGAATCAATTCGCCGCAGATAAGTCCACAGCCCGCATTGCAGCCCGATCAACATGAACACGAACGGCTGATAAGCGATACCCACAAACAGCGAGCCGGCCAGGTAGATCAACTGGGACTGTTGCAGCGCATTGGCCAGCGGGGCCTGCCATTGCTCTGCAGGGCCGGTGCGTTTTTTCCAGCGGGCCCGGATCCGCTCCATCTGCCACAGCCCCATTGCCTGAAGCCACAACCACAAACCAAGGCCAAGCCAGCCCTGTTCGCCCAGCATCTCGAAATAGCTGGAATGATAGGCGCGGCCCGCATCGAAGGTCTCGGTTACCTCGATCGACTGATTATTGCTGCTGCCTTCGCCGCTGCGGGTTTCGATCCGCAGCTTGTTGCCGCGAAAAGCGTCAAAGCCGCCACCAAACGGATGATCCTGGACATATTCCAGCGTCCAGGCCCACACCGCGAGCCGAGTCGAAGCGGATTCGTCGGCCTGATGGTTCTCGATCGTGCTCATCCGCTTGGTAAATGTATCGGGCAGGAACGGGATTGCCGCCAGCCCGGCCGCTGCTACCAGCGAGATATACAAGAAGCGCCGCTTGATGCTGCGCAGGCAAAGCACGCCTAGCAGAGCAATGCACAACAGGCCCGTGCGTGCCTCGGTCCCGATCGGGATTAGCAGGCAGGCAAATACCAATGCGGCGCTGAACAGCTTCACCCGCCAGTCGATGGGGAAAATTGTCCCGTGCTTCGATAGCCAGATGATCAGCGGGATAATCGCGATCGCGACGCAGGAGATAATCGAGCCTTCGTATAGCCCCGTATTGTCGTTTACAAAGAAGCGCAGGCTGCCATAGCCGCCGCCCGAAAGCGCGGTTTTGATCCCTCCGGTGATAATGATCGAGGCGGCGCTAAGCACCATGACAAGCGCTGCTGCTTCGATCCGAAGGCGGGTGCGCAGGGTCAGCGGAAGGAACATCGCGAACACCAGCGCCTTCCAGACCCAGCCCCATTTGGCTGCCGCCTCAACCGGAAAATCGGCCGCCATTGTGGTCAGGCCGCAATAGATCAGCAGCACCAGAATTAGACCTTGGCGCAGCGCAAAGCGGCTGTTGCTCTTGTTATCGGCCAGCAACCAGCCGCCGAAAGCCGCGATAAACACGATCAAGGAGATCGGGATCGAAGCAAGAAGGAAATAGGAAATTTTCTGCGGCGCGACCACATCGACATAGAGATAGGCCAGAACCCACAGGAACGGCCGGCGCAGTCCAAGCGCCATTAATCCGAAGACAAAACCTGTCAGCGCCAGATCAAGCATGATCGGACTTCTTGCGATCGGCTGGCTTGCGAATGGCTGGCCGAGAATCTTGCTCATCCGGATCGGCGTCGAGATCCTCGCGCGCCAGAAGGCGCCAGGCGGCAAGCGCCAGCAGCAGATGGGTGATGCCCAGAGCGAAATAATCAACCATGTCCTGACTGCCCTAGCAGGCAGCAGTTGACGCGGCGTTAAGCTTCATTCGCCTAGAAGAACTGTCTATGACCAAGGTTCTGCACATCCTCGACCATTCGCTGCCGCTCCACAGCGGCTATACGTTCCGCACCCGGGCGATACTGAAAGCGCAGGCAGCGGCGGGGCTGGAAGTTCGCGGAATTACTGGGCTGCGTCACCTCGCCGATGGACCAACCTGCGAGGAAGCCGACGGCATCACCTTCCATCGCACTGCCGGGATTCCAAGCGGCCCGCCAGGTTTGCGGGAATGGCGCGAGATCAGCCAGCTGGCTGCGGCAATCGACCGGCTGTGCGATGAATGGCAGCCTGACATTCTCCATGCCCATTCGCCAGCGCTATGCGGCCAGGCCGCGCTGCGCGTTGCGCGGCGTCGGGGTCTGCCGCTAGTTTACGAGATCCGGGCCTTCTGGGAAGACGCTGCCGTCAGCAACGGCACTGGCCAGCAGGGTAATCTCAAATATCGCCTGACCCGCAAACTTGAAGACCATGTTGTGGCAGGCGCCGATGCCGTGGCAACAATCTGTCATGGCCTGAAAGACGATCTGGTGGCGCGGGGGACTGATCCGGCGCGAATATTTATCAGCCCCAACGGCGTTGATCTGTCGCTGTTTGGCGGAGCAGCCCCGCGTGATCCGGCATTTGCCGACGAACTGGCGCTGGGAGACGGCCCTGTAATCGGGTTTATCGGCAGCTTCTATGACTATGAAGGGTTGGATGATCTGATTACGGCCATGCCCGCGCTGATTGCCGCACAGCCCAAAGCGCGGCTGTTGCTGGTAGGCGGCGGCCCTTGCGAGCCAGCATTGCGCGCCCAGGCCGAAGCTTCGCCCGCTGCTGCCGCGATCCGCTTCGTCGGCCGGGTGCCGCATCAAGAGGTGGAGCGCTATTATGCTCAAATGGACATCATGGCCTATCCCCGCAAGGCAAGCCGCCTTACTGAGCTGGTCACGCCGTTGAAGCCGCTGGAAGCGATGGCACAGGGTAAACTGGTTGCGGCATCCAATGTCGGCGGGCACCGCGAACTGATCACCGATGGGGTGACCGGCATACTATTTGCACCAGACGATCCGGCCGCCTGTGCTGCTGAACTCGCAGCTTTATTGAGCCAGCAAGACAGCTGGGAGGTCATGCGCATAGCCGGACGGGCGCATGTTGCGAATAGCCACGATTGGGCGCGAAACATTCATCGTTATCTCGCTGTTTACCAAACGCTGTTAACAATTCAGACAGAACGCGCCGGACGGGCCGCTGCCTAAGGCAGCTCTGTTTGGCGCAGCCGGGACAAATCAACGGGGTATCGAGAGTTGGCCAAGCAAAACCGCAGCGCGCCGAATGGCAAGCCGATCACAAGTCATCAGCTGTTCCCCGCAATCATTGCACTGTGGTTTGGCGCGCTGTTTGGTCTGGGCAGCCTTGCGATCCGTCCGGGGCTGATCGAATCACTGGTTATTTCGAGCCATATCGACAGCATCATTCCTGCCACGGCGCCGCCTCTTGGACTTACGGCCCGAATTCTCCTCGCATTGACCTTGGCTGCTCTTGGTGCGTTACTGGGTGCGGCTATCGGTCGCCGCATCGCGCGGCCCAAGGTTGAAGTTCGCCAGCGTCGCCGCGGCGCTACTCCAATTGATGATACCGTCAAACTGCGCACGCGCGATGCTCATCCCGATGCCCCAGCGCGTCGTCCGATCTCGGCCCATGATGAAATTGGGGAGGGTTCAGCGGCTATTGCAGGGCCAGACAATCAGTATGCCATCGCAGGTCGCCGTCGGTCGCTCGCGATTGCCGAAGATGATGATCGCGCGGTGTTCCATGATTTTGCGCCACTGCCCGGCGGCAGCCCGCAGATCCTTGAAATCACTGAGGTCGCCTTCGAAGAGGCTGACGAACCAGAGACGCCGCTCGATCTGGGCGACTTTGCCAGCGACCAGCCGGGCGAGAGCTTCGCGAGTCCAGTCGGTGAGCGTCAGATTTTTCAGCCGAACCCGGTTGCGAATGCCGAATTGGCCTGCCAAATCGCGCCTGCCCAGGATTACCGTCAGGTATCTGGACTGCCCGCCACAGAAACCACTGCGGCTTTGGCCAAGTTCGAGCCCGTTGCTCCATTCCAGCCGGCCCAGGTCGAAAACCTGGAATCGCTCGATATGGTCTCCTTGGCCGAACGCCTCGGTCAGTCAATGCAGCGTCGGCGGGAGCGCGCTTCTGCAGCAATCGCGGCGGCGTTGCCCAGTTCAGCGCCCCAAGCTGCGCCATTCGAATCCGCGCCTGAGGTGGGCGACGAAACCAGCTTTGCAGGCCTTGGGCTGCAGTTTACCGCGCAACCTGAGAAGATCGATTTTGAGGCGTACGCAGCGCCCGATGAATCTTCAGCTCCACCACAGACCATTGTTCCGCTCGCCGAAGTGCCCCCAGCACTGAAAACCATGCCCGCCGCGCTGCGACCGATCTCGCTCGAATACGGCCAGGATGAAGATCAGGAGGATTACCATCGCCTGTTACCGCCGCGGATGATTTCCATGCCTACGCCATCGCCAGAGGTTCAGGTTGATATCGCGCAGATCGACATGGCTAACGCCAAGGATCTTGCGCTTGCGAACGTCAATGAGGTCATGGACGAATCCGACGAAGCAATCGACGAGGATGATGGCTACAGTTCTTTGCTCAACCTCAGCCGTGCAGCCTCCCCGCGCCAATCATTTGTGCGGATCGAGGACGAACCTGCCGCCTCGGAAACTGCGATCGAACCCGTAGTGATCTTTCCAGGTCAGGCCGCACGCGTCGCAGCGACCGCACCAGTCGCGGAAGCTGAAACCGGCGAGGAAGCCACTAGCGCCGCGGCGCCAACCAGCTTTCGCCGCTTCGATGCTCCTGCCACGGCAGGATATGGACAACAGGTCGCTGCGGATGAGGCTTTGACAGCACAAGATCCGCAGGAAACCGAAATGGCGCTCCGTGCCGCGCTCGCCTCACTTCAACGGATGAGCGGCGCCGCCTGAAAGCCTGCTTGACTGCCGCCTGGCAGGGTTCCTGACCGCAACCGATAAAAACCGAAGAAATGCTATTCATAGCAAGGCTTGGCCACGCCCAAGCCCTTCTTGGCTGGTTCGCAGTTGCAAAAACAGCTTCCTGTCGTCATGGGGAACCCTCGCGCAACTTTCGCTGCTTTTTGCGGCGGGGTGAGTCGCGCTTCATTACCCGAAAATGCTGCGTTTGCGCTTTTTTGGATGACGACAGGATGGATTTTCGATGGGTTTTCCGCCGCGCCAGGGCCTTTATGATCCGCGCAATGAGCACGATGCCTGCGGTGTAGGCTTTGTCGCCCATATCCAGGGCGTCAAAAGCCACGCGATCATTTCTCAGGCACTCGAGATTCTGCACAATCTGGATCATCGGGGAGCCGTCGGCGCTGATCCGCTGCTTGGTGATGGAGCCGGCATCCTGATCCAACTCCCTGACGCATTATTCCGCAGCTGGGCCAAGGCAAAGGGCAAGGACCTGCCTGCCTCCGGAGATTATGCGGTTGCGATGTGCTTCCTGCCGCGCGACGAAGCGGCCCGCGACTTTGCCATCGCCAATTTCGAAAAATTCATTGTCAAGGAGGGTCAGACCCTGATCGGTTGGCGTGATGTGCCAACCACTCTGAAAGGTCTTGGCAAGGCTGTGATCGCGCAAATGCCAGTGATCCGTCAGTGCTTCATCGCGCGCGGTGAGAATTGCGCTGATCAGGACGCCTTTGAACGCAAGCTGCTGGTGATCCGCAAGCAGGCGCAGAACCCGCTGGCAGAGCTCGCCCAAAAGCACGGCCTGCCCGGATTGACCGAGCTTTACATGCCCAGCTTTTCCAGCCGAACCGTGGTTTACAAGGGTCTGTTGCTGGCAACGCAAGTCGGCAGCTTCTACGACGATCTGCGCGATCCCGCCTGCGTCTCGGCGCTCGGCTTGGTCCATCAGCGTTTTTCGACCAACACTTTCCCCAGCTGGAAGCTGGCGCACCCTTACCGTTTCATCGCCCACAACGGCGAGATCAACACGGTGCGCGGCAACGTCAACTGGATGAACGCGCGGCGCCGCACCCTGGAAAGCGAGCTGCTCGGTCCTGATCTCGACAAGATGTGGCCGCTGATCCCGCATGGCCAATCGGATACCGCCTGCCTCGACAATGCGCTCGAGCTGCTGCTCGCGGGCGGCTATAGTCTGGCCCATGCGGTGATGATGCTGATCCCCGAAGCCTGGGCCGGCAACCCGCTGATGTCGCCTGCGCGCCGCGCCTTCTACGAATATCACGCCGCCCTGATGGAACCGTGGGACGGCCCGGCCGCGGTCGCCTTTACCGATGGCCGCCAGATCGGCGCAACACTGGATCGCAATGGCCTGCGCCCGGCCCGCTTCCTCGTCACCGATGATGATCTGGTAGTGATGGCGTCTGAAAGCGGCGTGCTGCCGATCAAGGAAGACAATATCGTCCGCAAGTGGCGGCTCCAGCCAGGCAAGATGCTGCTGATCGACCTTGAGGAAGGCCGGATCATCGAGGACGAGGAAATCAAGGCGAAGCTGGCCGAAGATGAGCCGTACCAGTTGTGGCTCGATTCGGCGCAATACAAGCTCAAGGACCTCGAAGTGGTCGAGCCGGAGTTGGTCAATCTGCCGATAGAGACGACCAGTCTTTTGGATCGCCAACAGGCCTTTGGTTACACGCAGGAGGACATTTCGCGATTCCTGGAGCCGATGGCCATGGCAGGCGAAGATCCGCTCGGCTCGATGGGCACCGACACGCCGATTGCAGTGCTCTCCAAGCGGCCGCGTTTGCTCTACGATTATTTCAAGCAGAACTTTGCCCAGGTTACCAATCCGCCGATCGATCCGATCCGCGAGGAACTGGTGATGAGCCTGGTCTCGATGATTGGCCCGCGCCCCAATCTGCTCGGCCATGATGCCGGTACGCATAAGCGGCTCGAAGTCGATCAGCCGATCCTCACCAATGAGGAATTGGCCAAGATCCGCTCGGTGGAGGCAGCGCTCGACGGTGCCTTCCGCACCGCAACCATCGACATGAGCTGGGATGCAGCCATCGGCACGGCGGGCCTCGAGCAGGCGATCAAGGAAATGTGCTGGGCTGCGACCGAAGCGGTGTTGGCCGACAAAAACATTCTGATCCTGTCCGACCGCGCGCAAAACGCCGACCGTATCGCCATGCCTGCGCTACTCGCCACTTCGGCTGTCCACCATCACCTCGTCCGGCAGGGCCTGCGGATGCAGACCGGGCTGGTGGTTGAAACCGGCGAAGCGCGCGAAGTGCACCACTTCTGCGCCTTGGCGGGCTTCGGCGCCGAAGCGATCAATCCTTATGTGGCCTTTGAGACGCTCGAGCAGATCCGCCTGCGCAAAGAGCTGCCGCTCTCCACATATGAAGTGCAAAAGAACTACATCAAGGCGGTCGGCAAGGGTGTTCTCAAGGTCATGTCCAAGATGGGCATTTCGACCTACCAGTCCTATTGCGGGGCGCAGATTTTCGATGCGGTGGGGCTGTCGTCACCCTTCATCGACACATATTTCACCGGCACCGCGACCACCATCGAAGGCGTTGGTCTGGACCAGGTGGCCGAGGAAGCCGTGCGCCGTCACGCCTCAGCCTATGGCGATAATCCGATCTACCGCGAAATGCTCGATGTCGGCGGGATCTACCAATACCGGCTGCGCGGTGAGGAGCACGCCTGGACCCCTGAAAACATCGCCAATCTGCAACATGCGGTGCGCGGCAATGATCCGAAAAACTATGCCGAGTTCGCCCAGTCGGTCAACGAGCAGTCGCAGCGGCTGTTGACGATACGCGGGCTTATGGAGCTGAAGCCAGCCGACCAGCCGCTCGACATTTCAGATGTTGAGCCTGCCAGCGAGATCGTCAAACGGTTCGCCACCGGTGCGATGAGTTTTGGCTCGATCAGCCGCGAGGCGCATACCACGCTGGCGATCGCGATGAACCGGATCGGTGCCAAGTCCAACACTGGCGAAGGCGGCGAGGAAGCAGACCGCTTCAAGACCATGCCCAATGGCGATTCGATGCGCTCCGCGATCAAGCAAGTTGCATCCGGTAGATTCGGCGTGACCACGGAATATCTGGTCAATGCGGACGATATCCAGATCAAGATGGCGCAGGGGGCAAAGCCTGGCGAGGGCGGCCAGCTGCCCGGCTACAAGGTAGACAAGCACATCGCCGCCGTGCGCCATTCAACCCCCGGCGTCGGGCTGATCTCTCCCCCGCCGCATCATGACATCTATTCGATCGAAGACCTTGCCCAGCTGATCCATGATCTCAAGAATGTGAACTCAGCCGCGCGAATTTCGGTCAAGCTGGTCTCCGAAGTGGGGGTCGGCACGGTCGCGGCAGGCGTATCGAAGTGCAAGGCCGATCATTTGACGATCTCCGGCTACGAAGGCGGCACGGGCGCTTCCCCGTTGACGTCGCTTACCCATGCGGGAAGCCCGTGGGAAATCGGCCTGGCCGAGACCCAACAGACGCTGCTGCTCAACAATCTGCGCAGCCGGATCGCAGTGCAGGTCGATGGCGGCCTGCGCACCGGGCGCGATGTCGCAATTGGCGCTTTGCTTGGCGCGGACGAATTCGGCTTTGCCACCGCTCCGCTAATCGCGGCAGGCTGTATCATGATGCGCAAATGCCACCTCAACACCTGCCCCGTCGGCGTAGCCACACAGGATCCGGTGCTGCGGGCGCGCTTCACCGGCCAGCCGGAACATGTCATCAACTACTTCTTCTTCGTCGCTGAGGAACTGCGCGTCATCATGGCCGAAATGGGTTTTCGCACCCTTGCGGATATGACCGGGCGGGTTGATCGGCTGGAGATGGCCAAGGCGATTACCCACTGGAAGGCGGATGGCGTCGATCTGTCGCGTCTGCTGCATCAGGTGCCGCTGGGCGATGGCCCGTCGCTGGGCTGGACCGGCACCCAGGATCACGGTCTTGAAACCGCGCTTGATCAGGATTTGATCGCAGCTTCAGCCGATGCGCTGGACAAGCGCGAGGCGGTGCGGATCGAGCGCCGCGTGATCAACGTTAACCGCACTGTGGGCGCGATGCTGTCAGGCGAAGTGGCCCGGCGCTATGGCCACGCCGGCCTGCCCGACAATACGATCCTGATCCGCCTGACCGGGGTCGCCGGACAAAGCTTTGGCGCTTTCCTTGCCAACGGGGTCACGCTCGACCTGACGGGTGATGCCAATGACTATGTCGGCAAGGGGCTCTCGGGCGGGCGGGTGATCGTCCGCCAGCCGGGCCACGTTGATCGCGAGGCCGGCGATAACATCATAGTCGGCAACACTGTGCTCTATGGTGCAATCGCCGGTGAGGCTTACTTCAACGGCGTTGCCGGTGAACGCTTTGCGGTGCGCAATTCGGGCGCGGTCGCAGTGGTCGAAGGCACTGGCGATCACGGCTGCGAATATATGACAGGCGGCGTGGTAGCGGTGCTGGGCAAGACCGGGCGGAATTTTGCCGCGGGCATGTCGGGCGGGATCGCCTATGTCTATGATGCCGAAGGTAATTTCGTCCAGCTGTGCAATGGTGCGATGGTTGATCTGGTGCCTATTTCAGCAGAGCGTGATGAGGAAGACGGCACCGGCCGCCCGCAGCAACGCAGCGTCAGCGCCTATGACACTGGGATGGGAGACATGCTGCGCCATGACGGCGAGCGGCTGCGCATTCTGCTTGAGCGCCACCACCTCCACACCGGCAGCAAGCGCGCGCGCGCCCTGCTGGATGACTGGGGCAATGCCCAGGGAAAATTCATCAAGGTGATGCCGCGCGATTATGCGCAGGCGCTGAAGCAACTCGAAGCCGAACGGCATGATGCCGCGTCGGTCGCAGCAGAGTAACGACAATGGGCAAAGACACCGGCTTTCTCGAGCTTGACCGGCTGGATCGCAGCTATGACGATCCCAAGGCGCGGCTGAAGCACTACAAGGAATTCACCATTCCGCCCGCCGAGCGGGTGCTGCGTGCGCAGGCCTCGCGCTGTATGGATTGCGGAATTCCCTATTGCCACAACGGCTGCCCGGTGAACAACATCATCCCCGACTGGAACAATCTGGTCTATGAGGGTGACTGGAAGAACGCGCTGGAAGTGCTGCATTCGACCAATAATTTCCCCGAGTTTACCGGGCGCATCTGCCCCGCCCCCTGCGAATCGAGCTGCACGCTGAACATCATCGACCAGCCGGTGACGATCAAATCGATCGAATGCGCGATTGTCGACAAGGGGTGGGACGAAGGCTGGATTGTGCCGCAGACCCCAGCCAAACGCACTGGCAAGACCGTAGCGGTTGTCGGTTCTGGACCAGCTGGCATGGCCTGCGCACAACAACTTGCTCGCGCTGGCCATTCAGTGACCGTGTTTGAAAAGAACGACCGGGTGGGGGGATTGCTGCGCTATGGCATTCCTGACTTCAAGATGGAAAAACACCTGATCAACCGCCGCGCGGTGCAAATGGAGGCTGAGGGCGTCCAGTTTCGCACCTCAATGGAAGTTGGTGTAACCATATCGGTTTTATCCTTGCGCGAAAACTTCGACATGATCGTGCTTTCGGGCGGAGCGGAGCTGCCGCGCAAGCTGGAAATCCCCGGCGCCGAGCTTCCCGGCGTGCGGCTGGCGATGGAGTTTCTCACCCAGCAGAACAAGCGCGTTGCCGGCGACGATGAACTCCGCGCCGCGCCGCGCGGCTCGCTTACCGCGACCGGCAAACATGTCATCGTGATCGGCGGCGGCGACACCGGGTCTGACTGCGTAGGCACCAGCAACCGCCAGGGCGCAGCCAGTGTCACCCAGATCGAAATCATGCCGCGTCCCCCTGAAAAGGAAGACAAGGCGCTAACCTGGCCCGATTGGCCGCTTAAACTGCGGACATCATCCAGCCATCAGGAAGGGGTAGACCGTGACTGGGCTATCCTGACCAAGCGCGTGGTTGGAGAAGACGATGTAACCGGGCTTGAATGTGTCCGCGTTGAATGGGTCCAAGGCCAGATGCAGGAAGTGGAGGGCAGCGAGTTCACCTTGAAGGCCGATCTTATCTTGCTGGCGATGGGCTTTGTCGGTCCGCTCACCCAAGGTCTCTTGGATCAGG
>JANOKC010000221.1:0-2133 GCA_031419035.1 Novosphingobium sp.
GCCGGATGATCTTGAAGTCAATCCGATGAAGTCCAAGCAGCTGACCAACTTCCGCTCAACCGGCAAAGACGACGCTATCCGCCTCACCCCGCCGCGCGTGATGACCCTTGAACAGGCCATCGCCTATATCGACGACGATGAGATGGTTGAGGTAACGCCGAAGAGCATACGCCTGCGCAAGGCGCTGCTCGATCCGAATGAGCGCAAGAAGGCCGGACGCAAGAAGCAGGCGGCGTAAGCCCGGTCACTCACTAAACTCCTCCCGATCAGGAATTCGGGTGAAGGCAATCTTGGTTCCCGAAAAGCCGCGTCCGGCTGAAGGCAGCATGCCGATCAGCACGCTATCGCGCCCGAAGCGATGATTGATCCGATCAAGCGCGCACGACAGACGGGCTGCGCGCAGGTGACGGGCCATGGGATCGCTTGCCACGCCCTCCTGATCGGCGAACAGATCGAGCTGGATGGCGGCTTCGGGGGTCAGCCCGTGCAGTACGACCGATACTTTCTTGATCAACACATTCCGCTCTCTGGGAATGAGCTGCTCCCAGAAGCCCAGCAGCAATGCCAGAAAAGTAACGCTGTCCTGCGCCGGACGACAACGCGCTTCGGCATGCAGGCGCCGTCCATCCTCCAGACGGACGGAAAAGCCAAAAACCCGGGCGGTGTAACCCATCCGGCGCATCCGCGAGGCTGCCTTCAGCGTCAACCGGCGCGCAACATTGATCGCTTCTGCCGGCGGGCGCAGCGCCGGGGCCAGAACATGGCTGTGGCCAATGCTGCGGCGCTGCGTTTCCGGTTCGACAAGATCGTGTCCGCGCAGCAGATACCACATCCGCTCGCCCAGGATACTGCCCCACACGGCGCGCATCTGCCGCCGGTCAAGCGCCAGAATATCCGCGACGCTATGAATTCCCTGATGATGCAATCGCCGCTCCATGTTACGACCGATTCCTGGCAAATCAATCGGCTGAAGCACTTCTGTCAGACGACGCTGGATGTCTTCGGGCATCAGGATAGTTAGCCCGTCAGGCTTTTCCAGATCGGTTGCCACCTTGGCCAGATAACGGTTGGGGGCAATGCCGATGGAGCAGCGCACCCATAGGCCAAGATTGGCACTGATCCCTGCCTTGATCGACAGGGCAATCTCCCGGGCGACTGCCGCATCCGCCTCATTGCGCAAAAGCCGCGCGGCCATCTCGTCAATCGAACAGACTTCGGCAACCGGGATGTGGCGATTGATCTCCGCGATCGCCCGGTGATGATAATCGACATAGGCCTCGTGCCGGGCCAGCACACAGATCAGAGCGGGGCATAAGCGTCTGGCCTCCCAGATCGGGGTACCCGTTCTGACCCCGAATGCCTTGGCCTCATAACTGGCCGCAATCGCGCAGGTGCTATCCGTTTCCACGGGCACAACGGCCACCGGCTTGCCGCGCAATTCGGGCCGCAGCTGCTGCTCGACACTGGCGAAGTAGCTGTTGAAATCAACATAGAGCCATTTGAGCGGTGATGGTGCGAACATGGAAACCAGTCAGGACGGGGGTGATTCGATCTGGCAGTATATGTTCTTTATTTGTTCTTTTTAAGAGTCTATTTCCGAACTCCCGGCGCGGAAGTCTGCTGGCAGCCCTCGCCAAGCAGGGGCAGGCAAGCTATTCCACCGCGGCATGACGACCGACCAGCTCCGCATCGCCCTGTTCAGCGGCAATTACAATTACGTCCGGGACGGGGCCAATCAGGCGCTGAACCGGCTGGTTGGCTATTTGCTGAGTCAAGGCGCGGCGGTGCGGGTTTATGCGCCGACGGTGACGGAACCGGCCTTTCCCGCCACCGGGGATCTGGTCAGCGTGCCCTCGCTCGCCATTCCAGGGCGGGCCGAATATCGCGTGCCGATGGCGCTATCGCCCCGGGTGCGGCGCGATCTGGCGCAGTTCAAACCCAATGTGGTCCATGTCGCCTCGCCCGATATCGTCGCGCATCGCGCGGTCAGCTGGGCGCGCGCGCGCGGCATTCCCGCGGTCGCCTCGATCCACACCCGTTTCGAGACCTATCTTGCTTATTATCATCTCGAACTGCTCGAGCCCGCCGCGCGCGCCATCATGCGCCGGCTGTACCGCCGCTGCGACGCCATCG
>JANOKC010000222.1:0-24318 GCA_031419035.1 Novosphingobium sp.
CTATATCAGCGCCCTGATCGCGGTGAGCCTGTACCTCACCTTCAACCGCCTCCACCATAAGGTCGAGCACGCGATCGAGCGATTGTTCTTCCACAAGTGGCAGCTCAACGAGACCGCGCTGAAGCGCTTCGTCGCGGCGGCGGCGCATGTGGAGCAGCCTGAAGCACTCGCCGGGCATTTCGAGAGTGAACTCACGCGGTTTTCCGGCGGGGCTGGCGCGAAGCTTTACACCCGCTCGGGCAATGGCACCTATGCCCGTGCCACCGGCGAGACCATCGACGCCGACGATCCCGCCCTCTCGGCCATGCGCGCCGAGCAAGGTCCGGTGGTGCCGAGCGAAGTCCGCTCGCTCCTGCCCGCAGCGCTCGCCCTGCCAATGATGCATCAGGCCGCGCTGGCGGGGTTCGTCCTGCTCGGCCCCAAACCAACCGCCGAAGACTACCGGCCCGACGAAGTGGAAGTGCTTGGCTGGGCAACCCAGCAGGTCGGGCTCGACCTGCAAGCGATCCGGGTGCGCGCGCTGGAGCAGAGCGTCCTCACGCTGGAGGCGCGCAACGCCAATCTGTCTGACATCTTGGCCAAGGCGGCCGCATCGCCAGCCTGAGACAAAAAAAGGCCCGGTCGTTGCCAACCAGGCCTAATAAGTTTTGGGAGAGGATGCCTGAAAAGGCACGATCTAGGTGCCAATTCGCCACCTATTGTGCAAGTGCGAAAAGCGCATCTAATGTTGCGAAATTTGCAACAGTGGGTGGATTCCATCGATTATAATCTGAATTTTAAAAGAAACCTTGCGGCCAAATTGCACCCACATCGCCAGGAACGCCCTTGCCAGGCCAACCATCGCTGCACCGCAACAAATTTCACATGGGCAAATGCATCAGCAGCAATGGAGGAGATTCCATCTCGTTTAAGAATTAGCAGGTTGCCCCGCCGAACAGCAATTAACGCGCCCGGCCTGAACAAGTATGGATCGCATGGTGATACTCCTCTCATGCGATATTTCTGAACCTGGTTCAGTGTGCCCGCCATGATCCTGATCAAATCGCTGCAACTTGCGTGATGGCAGACATTGCGCCAATGCTCGACGGGTATTTGTGATGGGAAGCCGCATGCAGCGCCGATTTGCCGCCGTAATCTTTGACTTTGGCGGAGTGATTACCTCATCCCCGTTTGAAGCCTTCAACCGGCTTGAGGCGGCGCGCGGCTTGCCGCATGATTTTGTTCGCCTGGTCAATTCCAGCGACCCTGACGACAACGCCTGGGCCCGGTTTGAGCGCGCCGAGATCGATGCTGCGGCGTTTGATGCACAGTTCGCGGCAGAAGCGACGCGGCTGGGCCATGATCTGCTGGGCCGTGACGTACTGGCGGTGATCGCCGGAAGCGTCCGCCCGGCGATGGTTACTGCGCTCGACAGGCTGAAACGGTCGAATTTCGCGCTGGGCTGCATCACCAACAATGTCCCCTCTGGCAAGGGCGCGGGCATGGCCGGATCGGCCGGAAAAGCCAGCGCCTATGCCGACATTTTCGCCAGGTTCGATCACGTGATCGAAAGCTCCAAGGCCGGGATTCGCAAGCCCGATCCGCGAATTTACGAGATGATGTGCGAAATGCTGGCAGTGGAGCCCCAGGACTGCATTTACCTCGATGATCTCGGGATCAACTGCAAACCTGCGGCAAAGTTGGGAATGCACGCAATCAAGGTGGTAAGCGACGAGCAGGCGCTGGTTGAACTTTCCTCCGCCCTGGGCATCGATCTGACCTGAGGCTTGCATTTTGTGCAATCGTCTCCGCGCCGGTTGCAATTGCGGGTTGCTTGGCCTTCAACTACCCGCGCGCACTTGCTTACAGAGGATGCCCGATGAACAAGCTTTACCCTGACGCAAAGGCTGCGCTGTCCGGCCTGCTGCGCAATGACATGCTGATCGCCTGCGGGGGCTTTGGCCTGTGCGGCATTCCTGAGCGGCTGCTTGATGCGATGGTGGACAGCGGCGTGACCGGGCTGACTTTTGCCAGCAACAACGCCGGGACCGATGGTGAGGGCATCGGCAAATTACTCCGCACCCGGCAGGTCAAGAAGATGATCGCGAGCTATGTGGGCGAAAACAAGGAATTCGAACGGCAGTATCTTTCAGGCGAGCTGGAAGTGGAATTCTCGCCCCAAGGCACGCTGGCCGAACGGATGCGCGCAGGCGGCGCCGGTATTCCCGGCTTTTACACCAAAACCGGCGTTGGCACTTTGGTGGCGGACGGCAAGGAAGTGAAAAACTTCAATGGCGAGGAATATATCCTTGAGGCGGGGATCTTTGCCGACCTCGCGCTGGTCAAGGCGTGGAAGGCCGACACCACCGGCAATGTCGTATTCCGCAAGACCGCGCGCAATTTCAACCAGCCCGCCGCCACCTGCGGCAAGGTTTGCGTTGTCGAGGTGGAAGAACTGGTGCCCGCAGGTAGCCTCGACCCCGAGGCGATCCACTTGCCGGGGGTATACGTCCAGCGGCTGATCGTTGGCAGCCCCTATGACAAGAAGATCGAATTCCGCACCACTCGCAACACGGATGTAGGCTAATGACCACGCACGATCATATCGCCTCAGGCTGGACCCGCGACCAGATGGCCGCCCGCGCCGCGCAAGAGCTGAAGGACGGATACTACGTCAACCTTGGCATCGGCATCCCGACGCTGGTGGCAAATCATGTGCCGACCGACATCACCGTTACGCTGCAATCCGAAAACGGCATGCTCGGTATCGGCCCCTTCCCGCTTGAGAACGAGGTCGACGCGGACCTGATCAATGCCGGCAAACAAACCATCAGCGAACTGCCGCATTCGGCCTTTTTTGACAGCGCCGCCAGCTTTGCGATGATCCGCGGCGGGCATATTGACCTGACCGTGCTGGGCGCGATGGAAGTGGCCGAGAACGGCGACATCGCCAACTGGATGGTCCCCGGCAAAATGATCAAAGGCATGGGCGGAGCGATGGATCTGGTCGCCGGCGTAAAAAAGATCATCGTGGTGATGGAGCACTGCGCCAAGGACGGCAGCCCCAAATTCATCCCCGCCTGCACCCTGCCGCTGACCGGCAAGAATGTGGTCGACATGGTGATAACCGACCTTGCGGTCTTTCACCGGGCAGACCACAATTCCCCCTTCCGCCTGATCGAGCTTGCGCCCGGTGTGACGGCGGAAGATATCGCTGCCAAAACTACAGCCCATTACCTGACCTGAGGAGAGCAATCCCATGACAATCCGCGTGCATCATTTGCGCATTTCGCGTTCGACCCGGATCATCTGGCTGATGGAAGAGCTGGGCCTGCCTTACGAACTGATCCAACATGACCGCGATCCGGCCACCTTCCGCTCGCCGCCATCGTTGTATGACGTCCATCCGCTCGGCAAGGCCCCGGCCGTGGAGATCGACGGCCGGGTGATGGTCGAAAGCTCGGCGATCATCGAATACATCGTCGATCGCCATGGCGGCGGCAAGCTGCTGCCACCAGACAATGCCCGGCCTGAGTATCTCGAATGGCTCCATTTTGCCGAAGGCACGCTTGGCATGCCGATGCTGATGCGGATGCTCGGTTCCCGGCTGGGGCTGAGCGAGGCCGCGCTGGGCTTCATGGATGCCGAACTCAAAAAGCAGCTCGACTGGATCGAGAGGCAGCTTGAAGGCAAGAGCTTCCTGTGCGGCGAGACCTTTACCGGGGCGGACATCAACCTTGAATATCTGCTCGAACATGGCGAGCAGATGGGCATGCTCAAATCCCGTCCAAACCTGACGCGCTATCAGGCATCGCTGACTGCCCGCCCAGCCTACAAGAAGGCAATCGAAATTGGCGGCCCGCTGACCTTGCCCCGCGCCGGCTAGCGCGCCATGAACAGTGCCCTGTGCCGCCTGACGGCTTGCGACTTTCCGTTGTTTGCCTTCAGCCACTGCCGCGATGTGGTGGTGGCGGTGAGCAAGGCGGGCGGGTTCGGCGTGCTGGGGGCAACCCGGTTCAGCCCGCAGCAGCTTGAGGAAGAGCTTACCTGGATCGACGCCCATATCGATGGCAAGCCCTATGGCGTCGATGTGCTGGTGCCCGAAACGGTTGATTCCCGCGTGGCAGATCTTTCTAGCAATGTTGCGCGCGCAGCAGCCATTTCCGCTGAACACAAGGCGTTCGCTGCCGAGCTGCTGGCCCGCTATGGCGTGACGGGTGGCAGCGAAGTGCCCGTGCTGCGCGAGCGGATGGGGATTACACCCGAAAACGGCCTCGCACTGATGGAGGTCGCCTTTCGCCACCCGATCCGCCTGATCGCCAATGCGCTGGGGATCGCCCCGCCCGCGATGATTGCGCAGGGCAAGGCGCGCGGCATTCCGGTCGCGGCGCTGGTCGGGGCCAAGGAACACGCGCTGCGGCAAGCAGAGGCTGGGGTGGACATCATCGTTGCCCAGGGCGGCGAGGCGGGCGGGCACTGCGGCGAGGTTTCGACTTTGGTGCTGATCCCCGAAGTGGTTCGCGCGCTCAAAGGCGCAGGCCATGATATTCCGGTGCTGGCGGCAGGAGGCATCATGACAGGCGCACAGATGGCCGGGATGATGGCGGCAGGCGCGCAGGGCGCATGGACCGGATCGGTCTGGCTGGCGACGCCTGAGGCGGAGACCAGCGAAGCCTTCCGCGAAAAAATGATCGCCGCGCGCAGCCGCGACACGGTCCGTTCCAAAAGCCGCACCGGCAAGCCCGCGCGTCAGCTGCGAACCGCCTGGCACGAGGCGTGGGACGCACCTGGCGGCCCCGGTACACTCCCAATGCCGCTGATGGGCATGGTTTCCGAGCCGAGCTTTGCCCGGGTCGAAAAGGCCGTGATCAATGGCAATGAGGCGGCCCGCGATCTGGTCAGCTATTTCGTTGGACAAGGCGTTGGCCTGGTCGAAGCGGAACGCAGTGCCCGGCAGGTGGTGCAGGATTTCCGCGAGGAATTTGCCGAGGCGGTGCTGGGACTTACCGCGATGCTGAGCGACGATTGATAGCCAGCCGCGCGGATATGTGACATATCGCTTTCATGCTCAAGTCACACATGTTGCGAAGCCGCTATCTCGACGTTCTCGCATCAATTTACATCTACAATGAGTTTCGCGGCTACACCTCGCTGGACCGCGTATTGGACGCGGTGCGTGTGCGATGCCCGGATGAGCCAGAGTTCATCGCCGAAGTTGTCAAGCATCGCGCCGACGAGCGCAAACACTACATGATGTTCAAACGCTGGTTTGAGCGGCAGGGGCGGATGCCGCTGCAATTGAACCGCGGTTACGGCCATATTGATCGTTTCATCGAATGGATTTTCGGCTGCACTATCGAGGAGATTGATACTGTCGCGGTGCTGGGAAATCCGGGCGAATTCGAAAAGCTGTGCCGAGTGATCATGCTGACCGAGCAGCGCGGGCTTACCCAGGTCGAAATCTTGCTCAGGAGCAGCATTGTCCGCTCCGATCCAATTATGAACAGGATATTCCAGATCGTGCACAAGGATGAGCCTGATCACTTCCTGCCCTATCAGCACTGGCTGGAGCGCAACGGCAAGGCCACCGCCCGCTGGAATGAACGCGCGGCAGATTGGTGCATTCACAAGGTTCTGATGCTGGCCAAACTGCCGGCGATCTTCCTCAATTCCTCCGCCCCCAGAATGACGCGCTGGCCCGATGAGGATGGGGCGGTTTACGCGCGCTAGATCCTCTCCTTGCAGGTCAGAGTTTTGGTGTTACCTCTCATCCCATGACCTACATCCTCATCACCGCGAACCGGAACTATTCCAGCTGGAGCCTGCGCCCGTGGGTGCTGATGAAGGCACTAGGCATCCCCTTTGAGGACAGGCTGGAACCCTTCACCAAGCCCGACAATTACGAGGATTTCCGTAAGTTTTCGCCCACCGGGCAAGTGCCATTGCTGATCGATGGCGCGCAGGTGATTCCGGATTCGCTGGGTATCACGCTCTATCTGGCCGAGCGTCACATGGGCATCTGGCCAGTGGAGGAAGAGGCACGGGTGTTCGCGCAAGGTGCGGTGGCAGAAATGCACGGTGGCTTCGGGCGCCTTCGCAATGATTGCACCATGAATGTGGGCGTCCGAGTCTCGCCAAAGCCAATGTCCCAAGGGCTGCAACGCAACATCACCCGACTGCGCGAGATCTTCGAGGCTGGCCTATCCCGCTTCGGCGGTCCGTGGCTGGCGGGCAGCGAATTTTCCGCGGTGGACGCCTTCTACGCCCCCGTCGCCTACCGCATCCGCACTTATGGGCTGGATGTCGGGGCCGGTCAGGCATGGGTGAATCAAGTGTTGGCGCATCCGGCGATGCTGGAGTGGGAGGCTGCTGCGCTGGCTGAGAATTGGCGGGAAGTCAGCCATGAAGAAGAACTGGCAGCTGCCGGGGTGGTAACGGCGGATTATCGCAAGACGGCATGCGTCCCAAACACATGATCTGGGCACTCGGAGGACTATCATGACCGCTTTAGACGACTCACTGGCCTTGGAGCCCCTGGGCCCGGGCCAATGGGGCGGGGAAGCGCATCCGCTGTTTGTAGCGAACAACGGAATGTTCGGCGGTTGGACCGTCGCGCTGATGCTCAAGGCGGTAATCAGTGATCCCGCAGCGACCGGATCGGTAATCGCGATGACGGTCAATTTCATCGCTGTCGTGACGCCCGGCATCAGACTTGACTTGCGCACCACCTGTATCGGTGCAGGGCGATCGCTGGCACATTGGCGTTGCGACCTAATGGCCGAGGGCGGCGACACTGTGCTTGCCACCGCACTGGTTATCCTCGCCAATCGCCGGGAAAGTGACCGCTTCACCGAAGGCGCGATGCCCGAGATAGCGCCACCTGAAACCCTCCCCGCCTTTCACCCGCCATTTCCGAACAAGCCGCCGCTCGAAGCTCGCTCGGAAATGCGTGGCCCGCCATTCGGCAAGAACCATACGCGGACTCTGGGTTGGGAAAAGGAGACGACGGGCCGACCAATCGATGTTCTGACACTGGCACTGCTGTCGGATCTTGGGGCACCGCGCATTTTCACCATCAGCCCTGGGCCGCGCCCGTCCGCCACATTGACGCTGTCGATCAACTTCATTGCAAGCGATGCCGAGCTGATTGCCTGCGGGGATGATTTCATCCTGTCGGATATGATCGCAACCCGCATCGAACAATCGACCGTCGGGACACGCAAGTCCATGTGGAGCCGAGCCGGAACTTTGCTAGCAACCTCGGAACAGATTTGCTGGTTTCGATAAGGCGGGTGTGCAGAACCGAGACTATCAGCAGAACGGCTGTGTGAAAACGGGGTTGATAGTAGTGACGCTACCCCAACGCCGCCCGCAAATCATCCACCAGATCGGTCCGCTCCCACGGGAAGCTATCGCCCACCGGCTTGCGTCCGAAATGGCCATAGGCGGCGGTCTGGCGGTAGATTGGCTTGTTGAGGCCCAGATGCGTACGGATGGCGCGCGGGGTGAGGCCGCCGAGCCTTTCGATCCGCATGATCGCAGCCTCAATCAGGTCGTCACCAACCTTGCCGGTCTCATGCGTATCGACATAGAGCGACAACGGCTTGGACACGCCGATCGCATAGGCAAGCTGGATCGTGCAGCGCGTGGCAAGGCCCGCCGCGACGATGTTTTTGGCTAGATAACGCGCGATATAGGCGGCCGAGCGGTCAACCTTGGTCGGGTCCTTGCCTGAAAAAGCGCCGCCGCCGTGCGGGGCCGCGCCGCCATAGGTATCTACTATAATCTTGCGCCCGGTGATCCCGGCATCGCCATCTGGCCCGCCAATCTCGAAGCTGCCGGTGGGGTTGATGTGGTATTCGGTCTCGCGCAGCAGCACTGGCGGAATCACATCGGCCACCACGCGGCGGACATAGGCGTGAAGCTCTGCCTCCTTGGCGCCCTCGTCATAGCCTGCGATATGCTGGGTCGAAACGACGACCGCAGTGGCGGCAACCGGCAGGCTGCCTTCATACCGCAGCGTCACCTGGCTCTTGGCGTCAGGCTGAAGGAACGGTGCCGCGCCGGAATGACGGTCTGCTGCCATCCGCTCAAGGATCTTGTGGCTGTAATAGAGCGTGGCCGGCATCAGATCGGGGGTTTCGTCGGTAGCATAGCCGAACATGATGCCCTGGTCGCCCGCGCCCTCATCCTTGTTGCTGCTGGCATCGACGCCTTGGGCAATATGGGCGGATTGGCCGTGGAGCCGGTTTATGAATTCAAACTTTTCCCAATGGAAGCCGTCCTGCTCATAGCCGATCTCGCGCACGGTCTGGCGCACGGTGGCTTCAATCCGTTCGAGGATGCCGTCAGCCCATTGACCGTTCTCATAAATCCCGCGCCCGCGGATTTCTCCGGCCAGCACGACCAATTGCGTGGTGGTCAGGGTTTCGCAGGCAATCCGGGCCTCATTGTCGATCCCCAGAAACAGATCGACTATCGAGTCCGAAATCTGATCAGCCACCTTGTCGGGATGGCCTTCGGAGACGCTTTCAGAGGTGAACAGATAATCGCTGCGCATCGCAAACTCTCGATATAAAGGTTTCTTTATGTGTGTCTGCGCCTTAGCTGCGCCGACGCCTTGTGGCAACCAGTGAGAGGCCAAGAAGAACTAGGGCCCAGCCAAGCGGAAGCACATTGCCCAACCGCGCAAACAGGGTTGGCGGATGGGCGGGCGGGATCAGCCCATCCAGCCGCCCGGCGATGTGGCGCGGCAGGTGCTGGCGGACGATTCCATCAGCATCGATCACCGCGCTGATCCCGGTGGTGGTGGAGCGCAGCACCGGCAGCCCCTCCTCGATCGCCCGTAGCCGGGCCTGCGCCAGATGCTGGGGCGGACCCCAGCTGCCAAACCAGCCATCGTTGGACGGGTTGAAAATATAGTCCGGGCGATTGGCCTGATCCACGATCTGGCCCGAGAAAATGATCTCGTAGCAAATCTGCACTCCGGCCTTGCCCCAGAGTCCAAGCTCAAGCGTGCGCGGACCTGGCCCCGGCCAGAAATCAATGCTGCCGGCAACCAGCCGCGAAGCACCGAGCGGCTCAAGCAAAGGCCGAAGCGGCAGATATTCACCGCCCGGAACGAGGTGTGCCTTGGCATAGCTGGCGCGGATCGCGCCTGCCTGGTCCACCACGGTCACTGCATTGCGTGCGCCGACCGCCCGTCCGCTGCGAAATTCGAGATCGACTGCGCCAGTCAGCAATAGTCCGCCCGGACCGGCTACCCGGCCCAGCCGCGCGCGGGCCAGACGCGGATCAGCGCCATAGGTGGAATCTTGATAAAAATAGTCCGGATAGCCCTCTCGCAGGAAGTCAGGGAGGCCCGATTCGGGCCAGAATACGATCCGCCGCTCCGCCGAACTGCGTGGCAGCGACAGCCGGGCAGCACGGACGAATTGCGCCTCAAACAGCGCGGCATTATTAAGATCTACTTGCCGCACATTAGGCTGGATCAGAGTGTAGGGCAGGCTGCCCACACCGCCACTGCCGCCGGTTGGCAGGACAAACAACAACGCCGGGCCGATAGCCAGAACCGCGCTGCGCCAGCCCGGCTTCTGGGCCCGAACCGCCAGCCAGCAGCAGCCCGCCAGCAGCGCAACCAGGCCTGACAGCGCATAGGTTCCAAGCCAGGGCAGCAACACGGCAAGCCCTGCTCTCGAATACCCGCCTAGCGCAGACACACCCAGCGGGTTCCAGGCAAACCCGGAAAAGGCCCAGCTGCGCAGCCATTCGCTCACGATCCAGCATCCGGCAAAGGCAAATACCAGCGCACCGGGGTGTTTGTACCCTATTGCCCGCGCCGCGCAGGCCGCCAGCGCTGGATAAATACTGAGGAAACAGGCTATCCCACTGACCGCTATCCAGCCGAGCCAGACCGGCATCTCTGCCTGATAGGTAAACGCGGTGGCGATCCAATTGTTGGCTATCGTGAAATGGCCCAGCCCGAACAGCCAGCCGATCAGCGCCACTTGCCTGCCGGATCGCGCGCGGGAAACCAGTTCGATCAATCCCGCAACCCCCAGCAGGGTTAGCGGCCAAAGTCCAAGCGGCGCAAAACCGGTGGCGGCAGTCGCGCCAAGCACCAGCGCACACAGCCGGGGATGCCGCGCGATGCGATCAATAACGGAGCGGGTTGCAGTCATGGAAGCGGGCTTACCGCTCGCAGCACCATCCGCAAAGCCCGATCAGCTTACTGATTCGAGCGCTCCACCTGCATCATCACCCGCTGGCTTCTTGCGCGGAGCGCGGCGGCGCGGCTTGACCTCAGCCACTTCGTCCTCGGCCTCATCACGCGGGACCGAGATTGCCGGAGGGAGCATCGCAGGATCCAGCCCGGCGGGCGCATCATCTTCAGCATCGCGGCGCGGACGGCGATCATCGCGGCGGGGGCGCAGCCCTCTGGTGCCGCGATCCTGCACAAACGGGTTTTCGGCCGGCTCATAAGGCGCACTCGGACTGGAGTTCTCATCTTCGCTCTGATCCGAAACTTCATCGTCAGTGCTGACTTTGGCCGCCGCTTCATAACGTTCCACCCGGTCAGGACGTTCTTCACGGTCACGGCGCGGGCGCTCATTGCCCCGCTCAGCTGAGGCGCGATCATTGGGCCGGTCCTCACGTTCACGACGGGCGGCGGCCGGCTGCTGGTCAAAGCTAGGGAAATCGCTTTCGACCGAGAATTCGCCGCTGTCGTCGGTTTCAGGATCGCCTTCCTGCCAGCGATCATTGCGCGGACCGCGCGGTTCATCAGGGCGGACCCGGCTATCGGCGAGCACGCGGAAATAATGGTCAGCAAACTGGAGGTAATATTCCGCCGTCACCCGATCGCCATTGAGATGGGCGTCCTGGGCAAGTTTGCGATATTTCTCAAGCAACTGCGGGGCATTACCACGCGCCCGGCTGTCAACCCGGTTGAGCTGCTGGCCGCCACCGCCGCCTTGGGGGCGATTGTTGCCTCGCCCGCGCCGGCGATTGTTGTTGATGCTGTTACTGTTGCCACGGTTATTATTGTTCAAGGGAGTGTTTTCCTTAACCCCCGACCGCCGCCCGGCCTTACGCCAGCTGGCAGATCGTATGACCCTGAGCCACGGACCACACATCGGCCTCGTGGTCCCGACATTTGCCTTGGTGGTTGGCCATTTCAGACCATTCCCGGTTGCAAATGTTGGATTTGGCCTGCCGGATGGGAATTTTACATCCTTCCGGGACCGGATCGGGGTTTAGTCGTTGAGCGGCGAGAAGCCAAGCGAAAACTTGAGTTCCAATGCCCGGGGCCGCCCAGCAAGGTCTTGATGCAAAATCACGGCAAAGCCCGAAGCCTGTGCAATTGCACTGACCGCCTCGGCCTGGCTCGCCCCGATTTCGACCAGCGCGACCCCGTCCGCAGCCAGCAAGTCCGGTAGCTGCGGGATCAATATCCGATAAGCATCAAGGCCCTCAATCCCGGCAAACAGCGCTCCGGCTGGCTCATGCGCAGCGACCGATGGAGCCAGATCAGCGTCCGTCTCGACATAGGGCGGATTGGCGAGGATCAGATCGAACCGGCCCAGCCCTTCGGCCCAGCCGGACGTCTCCCAATCCAGATGCAGCAGCCGCGCCCGCGCCGCCAAACCCAGCCGGGCGGCATTGGCCGCAGCCACTGCCACTGCGCCCAGCGAACGATCAATTCCCACCCCTTGCGCCTCGGGCAGCTCGGCCAGCACCGCCAGCAGCAGCGCCCCGCTGCCGGAGCCGCAATCGAGCACGGCTCGCGCATCGGGCCGCGCTGCCAGCGCCGCCTCGACCAACACCTCACTGTCACCGCGCGGGATCAGCACTTCGGAATTGACCAGAAATTCGAGTCCATGAAATTCTTGGGTGCCGAGGATATAGGCGACCGGCTCATGGTTCAGGCGGCGGGCGATTAGCGCAGTAAATTCGCCGGGAGCTGCTGCATCCATTTGCCGCAGCAGCAGCTCGGAACGCGTTATGTGAAGCGCATGGGCCATCAGCAATTCGGCATCGAGCCGGGGCGTATCGCTGATGTTGGACAGCGCGGCGCTGATGTCACGCAGGGATTGCGCGATATTCATTCACTCGCTCTCACTCACCCAGCGCCGCCAGCCGCTTGGCCTGATCCTCGGCAATCAGCGCATCGATCAGCTCGCCCAGCCCGGCCCCTTCGAGAATTTCGGGCAGGCGGTGGAGCGTCAGATTGATCCGGTGATCGGTGACCCGGCCCTGCGGGAAATTATAGGTCCGGATCCGCTCGGACCGATCGCCCGAGCCGACCATCGCGCGGCGCGCCTCAGCCTCGGCGCCATGGGCTTCGGCGCGTTTCAGATCATACAGGCGCGTCCGCAGCACCTGCATCGCCTTGGCCTTGTTCTTGTGCTGGCTGCGCTGGTCCTGCTGGATCACGACGAGGCCGGTCGGCAAATGGGTCAGCCGCACCGCCGAATCGGTGGTGTTCACATGCTGCCCGCCCGCGCCGCTGGCCCGGTAGATATCGATCTTGAGGTCACCATCGTCGATCTGGACATCGACTTCATCCGGCTCGGGCAGCACTGCGACGGTGGCGGCAGAGGTATGGATCCGGCCACCAGATTCGGTCACTGGCACGCGCTGAACCCGGTGGACGCCGGACTCGAACTTCAGTTTGGCGAACACGCCATTGCCAGCAATGTTGGCGACCACTTCCTTAAAGCCGCCGATGTCCGAAACACTGGCGCTGATCAGCTCGATCCGCCAGCCTTGTTCGGCAGCGTACTTTTCATACATCCGGTACAGATCCGCCGCGAACAATGCTGCCTCATCGCCGCCGGTCCCGCCCCGGATTTCGAGCATCGCCGGGCGCGAATCAGCCGAATCGCGCGGCAGCATGGTGATCGCGAGCGCGTGTTCGACTTCGGGAAGTTGCGGGGTCAGTTCGGCCAGTTCCTCTGCCGCGATGGCGCGCATTTCAGGATCGGCAAGCATCGCTTCTAGCCCTTCGATCTCGCCGCGCAGGGTGGTGACTGCTTCGGCGGCCTTGGCAACCGGCTCCAGCTCGGAATAATCGCGGCTGGCGGATACAAACTCTGCGCCCTCCAGCGTACCCGAAGCCAGCCGCGCCTCCAGCTCGGAAAAGCGCGAAGCGATCTGGGACAGGCGGGTGTTGGAGATGGTCATGCGCTTCTAATCCCCTCCTCTTCAGGGGAGGGGCTGGGGGTGGGGCTTCCCCCCAAGCGCGGCGTCAAGCGGATAGACCCCACCCCAACCCCTCCCCTGAAGAGGAGGGGCTTAGCTTGCACAAAATCTGTCCCTCCGCCCTCATGCTGAACTTGTTTCAGCACCCATCGCGCCTCCGGCGACGGCAGAGCGTGAGGAGAAATGGGCCCTGAAACAAGTTCAGGGTGACGGGTTTGATATACGCTCACTGATCGAAAGCGTCTTTGCTACGCCCGCTAAAAAATCGCTGCGTCCAATCATTAATATAAGCGTCCAGTTCTTCCTGTGTGCCTTTATCGTCCGTGATATATGTAACATGGAAAAATCTATCGCTTTGCGGATAACTGAAAATCCCGGTTACAGTCACATCATCGTCCAAATTGGAGCCTTCACCAAAGAAGGGCTTGGCCGTGCTAGTCATAATTGGCTTGCTTCGGACATAGAATATCGCTGCTGCCCCTATTTTTCGCGCAAACTGACCTCGGTATTTTGCATTACCCCGAAATGCATTGCTCACTGGAACACCCAACGACCGTAACTGCGCCGTTACAATCTCTGCGATTGGCTCCAACTCGGGGCCGTCGGCAATGACAGAGATCATCGGTCTTGGTGGCGGGGCGTTCACCAGCATCGCCAACCGCTCGATCCCCGCAGCCCAGCCAACCGCCGGGGTATGCGGCCCGCCCAGCGTTTCGATCAGCCCGTCATAACGCCCGCCGCCGATCACCGTGCCTTGCGCGCCCAGCCGGTCGGTGACGAATTCGAACGCGGTGTGGCGGTAATAATCCAGACCGCGCACCAGCGCCGGGGCGCGGGTCCAGCTGACGCCTGCCGCATCGAGACCAGAGGTTACAGCCCCGAAAAAGTCCTGCGCTTCGCCGCTCAGATAATCGTCGATCTTCGGTGCATCGGCGAGGAACGCCTTGTCGCGCGGGTCTTTGCTGTCGAGGATCCGCAGCGGATTGCGTTCCAGCCGGTCTTGCGAATCTTCGGACAGCGCGCCTTGGTGGCTGCGGAAATACTCGACCAGCGCGGCCCGCCATGCTTCCCGGCTTGCCCCATCGCCTAGCGTGTTGAGCATCAGCGTCACGCCGTCACTGATCCCCAGCTCTTTCAATAGTTGATCCGCCATCACCAGCAGCTCGACATCGGCCTGCGGTTCTGCCGCCCCGATAATCTCGGCGTCAAGCTGGTGGAACTGGCGGTAACGGCCCTTTTGCGGGCGTTCATAGCGGAACAATGGCCCGTGGGTGGCGACCTTCAGCGGCGCATGTTGCTGCCAGCCATTGGTGATATAGGCCCGGGCGATCCCGGCGGTAAACTCGGGCCGCAATGTGAGTGATTCATCGCCGCGATCGAGGAAGCTGTACATTTCCTTGGAGACGACATCGGTGGTCTCCCCTAGGGAACGGCTGAATACCGCAGTTTTTTCAAACACCGGCATTTCGGCGCGGCGAAAGCGGTAGAGCTTGCGCACCCGTTCAAAAGTCTCGACGACATGGGCAAAGGCCTCAGCCTCTGCGCCGAAGATGTCCTGGGTGCCACGGATGGCCTGGGGGGTTTCGCGGGTCATGATGGGCCTGCGCTTAGAGGGATTTCACGCGAATTGGAACAAGGCGCGGGCCACGAAAGCGCGGCGAAGCCGAATTGCCTAGCCTCACTGGTCAAAATCGGCCAGCCGGCAATGCAAGGCAGCGTTGCTCCTGAACCGACTTAAGGGCATGATACGGCCTATGAGCAATAACCATTTCCTCATTCCGCTCTGCTCCGCCGCGACCACTGCGCCCCGGTTTAGCACATGAACGCGCGGCGAACTGGTGCAGGCCCGGTCCGGCTCGGCAACCGGATCGCCCCGGCGCGGTTTCTGATGTTTCTGGCTCTGTTTCCACAGGGCTTCCTAGCCTATGGCCAGCTAATACCCGATGCGGGGTGGAAGGAAGCAGCGGTGATGGCGTTCGATTTTGCCGCCGCCTGCTTTCTGATCTCGCTGATCCCGTTTCTTCGGCAAAGCAGTGCCGATGCAATGCGGATGCATTCAGCCAGCAATGACGCCAATCGGGTGATGGTGCTGGTCATCACCACGATACTGACCCTAATTATAATGGCCGCCATTTCCGGCGAGCTCAAAGCCGCGCAGTCGGGCAATCCGCTCGCTATTGCCATGCTGGTCGGCTCGCTGCTGATGATTTGGCTGTTCGCCAATACAGTCTATACGCTGCACTATGCCCACTCCTATTATGCTGCGGCAGGCGACAGGGGTGGTGATACTGGCGGGATCGACTTTCCCGGCACCAAGACCCCGGATTACCTCGATTTTGCCTATTTTTCTTTCACGCTGGGGATGACCTTCCAGACCTCCGACGTGGCAATTTCGCTCCCCCACATCCGGCGTATCGCGCTGCTTCACAGCTTTGCCGGATTTGTCTTCAATCTTGGAGTGATTGCCTTCACGATCAACGCCCTAGGCGGGAAATAGGGCAGGATGTCGATGCTGTGTTGCTGCGCGGCATTGGCGCGGCTAAAGCCAGCCTATGCGTATTGACCTGATCCCTGCCGGTGCCAACCCGCCCCATGAACTCAACATCGTCATCGAAGTTCCGATTGGCGGCGAGCCGGTAAAGTATGAGCTCGACAAGGCTTCGGGTGCTTTGTTCGTTGATCGGATCCTGCATACGGCGATGCGCTATCCGGCAAATTACGGATTTGTGCCGCATACGCTGGGCGAGGACGGCGATCCGCTTGATGCGCTGGTCATCGCCCGCTCGCCGATCATTCCGGGTGCCGTTATCAGGGTTCGTCCGGTGGGTGTATTGATGATGGATGATGACAAGGGCGGCGATGAAAAGCTTATAACCGTGCCGATTGATTCGACCTTCCCTTATTACAGCGAGATCGCAGGCCACGAAGATCTGCCGCCGATCGTGACCCAGCAGATCGAGCACTTCTTTCAGCATTACAAGGATCTGGAGCCCGGAAAATGGGCCAAGCTGAAGGGCTGGGGTGATGTCGAAACGGCTAAACGCTATATCGTCGAGGCGATGGAACGGGCGAAGGCGACGGGCTACTAATCCCCCGCGATCATCATCCCGTCGATCCGCAGGGTGGGCACATTGATCGCGCGGTAACATTCCAGGTCATTGGCCGGGACCAGCGCTGCGAACATCGCAATCAGATTTCCCGCGATGGTGAATTCAGCCACTGGCCCGGCCAGCTCGCCGTTCACAATCCGGAAGCCAGAAGCACCTCGGCTGTAATCGCCGGTTACGCCGTTGACGCCCTGACCGATTAGTTCGTTAACATAAACCCCATCGGCAATATCGGCCATCAAAGCTGCCGGGGTAACGCTTCCGGCGGCGAGATGGACATTGCTTGGCCCGGCGCCCGGTGCGCCGCCGCTGCCGCGCACCGCATGGCCGGTTGGCGCGCGGCCCAGCTGGCGGGCCGAGGCGCAGTCCATCAGCCAGCCGGTGATTCGTCCGCCTTCCACCAGATTGCGCGGCGCCACGGGCAACCCTTCGCCATCGAACGGATGCGAGCGCAAACCGCGCAGGCGCAGCGGATCATCAGCGATGATTACCGCTGAATCGAACAACACTGCATCCTCATGATCGAGCAAAAAACTGGCCCGCCGGGCGATCCCCGCACCCGTCATCGCGCCAACCAGATGGCCGATGAGCGAGCCGCCGACCCTGGGATCAAACACTACCGGCAGCGAGCCGCTCTTGAGCCGCCCCGGATCAAGCCGCGCCACGGCCCGGTCACCCGCCATCCGGCCAATCTCTTCAGGCGACGGAAGGTCAACGCCATGCCGGGCGGTGCGAAAGCCATAGTCGCGCTGCATGGACGAGCCTTCGCCCGCGATCACACTGGCGCTGACACTGCGGCTCGTCCCGCTATAGGCACCCGCAAAGCCGCGGCTGGTGGCCAGCGCCAATACGCTGTGCCCGGCACTGGCTCCGGCACCTTCGCTGTTGGTTATTCCGGCAACCGCCCGCGCGGCATCCTCGGCCACTTCGGCCTGCGCGCGCAATGCCTTGGGCGACGGTTCTGCCACATCCGCCAGATCAAGCGCGGGGAAAATCCCGCTGGCCAGTAATTCTTCAGGGGCAAGGCCGGCATATTGGTCTTCAGGGGCGGCGCGGGCCATGGCCACCGCGCGGGCTGCCAGTTCGTCCAGTGCATCATCCGACATATCGCTTGAGCCGATGCTGGCCGAACGCTGACCGACGAATACCCTGAGATCGACCGCCTCACTTTCCGAACGTTCGACATCTTCCAGTCTGCCAAGCCGGACCTGAACGCTTTCGGACGAACTGCCATGATAAATCGCATCGGCCGCATCGGCACCGGCGCGGCGGGCGCGATCAATCAGCGCAGTGGCGCGGTCCTGGGCGGCTTCGGGGGTCAGCATGATGCGGCAAGTCTCCGATGGGGAGGTGCCGATCTAGGGAGCCATCGGGCTTTGAGCAATGTTTCGGTTCAGGCGAACAACATCGCCAGCAATTTGAACAATCCCGTCACGGCAAAGGGCAGGCCGATCGCCAGCAGCCAAAGTGTAAGCCGGTCGCGCCGATAGAAGCTGGCCATCTCTGGATCGGCGGCCTGAACATGGTCGAGTCGGCCCCAGCGTCTTTCAAAGCGGCGACAAGCGGGAATAATCGCCGCAACCAACAAAACCAGCACGAAATAAGGCAGGAGCGAACCACCCTTCGAATGGAGCGCGCCCATGGTCACAAAGATCTGAAGGCCAGTGTAGACCAGCAGCGCGTAAGCAATATGATCGCTCATCTTCTTGCGCCAATCGAGCGGGCGGGCATTTGCCACCGGCCGATCTTCGCTGCGCTGCCTTGCCTTGACCATCGCCATCCCCTTCTTTTCCCCTGAGCATGAGTAGAACACCGTTGAGAGCTTCGATCAAGCCTCGTTAACCGTTCCATGCGATCTATCCATCAGAAGTGACCATGCATGAAACCTGCCAAATGGATCAACCGACCCTTGCGGTTAGCCAATTCGGACCTTAAACTGAGCGACAGATGACTGACACCGCGACGCTAACTGAGCCCAGATCCCCGGCCGCCCGACCGATTCCGGAGGGTGGGCTGGAAGTAATCTCCATCGCCAAAAGCTATGACAAGCGCGCAGTACTTACTGACATATCCCTGTCAGTCGGCAAGGGTGAAGTGCTTGGACTGCTTGGCCCCAATGGGGCGGGCAAGACCACCTGCTTCTATTCGATTATGGGACTTGTCCGCCCGGATTCAGGCCGAATCCTGATGGACGGCGTCGATGTAACCAAGTTGCCAATGTATCGCCGTGCGATTTTGGGATTGGGCTATCTGCCCCAGGAAACATCGATCTTCCGAGGCATGACGGTGGAACAGAACATCGCATGTGTGCTTGAATTGGCTGAGCCAGACGCTGATGTCCGCGCCCAGGAACTTGAGCGGCTACTCGATGAATTCGGCCTTGTCCGGCTGAGAAGCAGCGCTGCAATGGCATTGTCGGGTGGCGAACGTCGGCGCTGCGAGATCGCCCGAGCACTGGCTGCCAAGCCCTCGATCATGCTGCTCGATGAGCCTTTCGCCGGAATTGATCCGCTCTCGATCAACGACATTCGTGAGCTGGTGAAAGACCTTGCAAGCCGCGGCATCGGAGTGCTGATCACCGATCATAATGTCCGCGAAACACTTGATATCGTTGACCGTGCCTGCATCATCTATGGCGGGCAGGTGCTGTTCGCGGGTAGCCCCGAAGCATTGGTGGCGGACGAAAACGTCCGGCGGCTTTATCTTGGTGAAGGCTTCACATTGTGAGCGGGGCCGGCAAATTGCGTGACCTACGCGGCTAGTTATTGACCATGGCCCTCGGCCCTCGCCTGGACCTCAGGCAAAGCCAGTCTTTGGTAATGACGCCGCAGCTGCAACAAGCAATCAAGCTGCTGGCGCTGTCGAACCTTGAGATCGAGGCGTTCATTGGCGAAGCGATCGATGCCAATCCGCTGCTTGAGCTGGGCGATGGTGCCGCCGCCACTGAACAACCGGGCGACGACCACGAGATACGCCGCACCACGCTGGAAAGTTCGCCAGTTGACCAGCTTATAGGCGAAGGCCGGGCGGCGGATGATCGCCCGCTCGATATTGACCGGGCTACGCTTGATGCTGACCGCGATACCGGTGATAGCAATCCGGCTGATGCTGAATGGGGCGGAGATTTCCGCAATAGCGGCGGTGAAGACGGCCCTGATATCGACGAGCGCGGCCAGCTTGTCACAACGCTCGCCGAACACCTCCATGCGCAAGTTGGCGCTGCCAGCCGAGACGAGCGCACCACCTTCATCGCACGCTATCTGATCGAACAATTGGACGAGGCCGGCTATCTGCCAGTAACGCTGCGCGACATGGCCGCCGAGCTGGGTGTGGCCTTGGCGGATGCGGAACAGGCGCTTGCGCTGATCCAGACACTCGACCCCACCGGCGTGGGCGCACGCAACCTGGCCGAATGCCTGGCCCTTCAGGCGCAAGAAGCCGACCGCTATGACCCTTGCATGGCCAGGCTGATTGACAACCTTGATCTGCTTGCGCGGGGCGAGCTTGCCCGGCTCAAGCGGATGTGTGGCGTTGATGATGAGGACTTTGCCGGGATGATGGGCGAGTTGCGCGGCTATGATCCCAAGCCCGGCCTCAAATTCGGCGGCAGCGGCGGACAGCCGGTGGTGCCCGACATCCTGATCACCGCCCGCAGCGACAATGGCTGGGATATCGCGCTCAATCAGGCCACCCTGCCGCGCCTGATCGTCAACCGCAGCTACTACGTCGAAATGCGCGGAGCCTGTGATGACAAGGCGTCGCGCGGCTGGCTCTCGGAAAAACTCGCCGATGCCAACTGGCTGCTCAAAGCGCTCGACCAGAGGCAAAAAACCATCCTCAAGGTCGCAGCCGAGATAGTGACACAGCAGGACGGTTTCTTCCGGCGCGGTGTTTCGGGACTTAGACCACTTACCCTGCGCAATGTGGCAGAGGCGATTTCCATGCATGAATCGACCGTCAGCCGGGTCACTTCCAACAAATATCTCCATTGCGGCCGCGGCACCTTTGAACTGAAGTACTTCTTCACCTCTGGCGTCGGCGCGACGGATGGTGAAGGTGGTGCTTCGGCAGAGGCGGTCAAGGCGGCGATTAAAGTGCTGATCGATGCAGAAGATCCCAAGGCGATCCTGTCGGACGATGCGCTGGTCGAATTGCTGGCGGGCAAGGGCTTTGATCTGGCCCGGCGAACCGTTGCCAAGTATCGCGAAGCCATCGGCCTTGGCAGTTCGGTCCAGCGACGCCGACTAAAGGCCCTGGCGGGGGTGGGGTAAAGATGGTTCAACCTATCGAGGCTCAGGGCAAGCGACTGCCAGCGTTCGACGCACTGCGAGGCATTGCTGCAATTGTAGTCCTGTTTCACCATATCCAGATCCCAGGCGGAATTTTTGACCGGGGCTATTACGCGGTTGATCTGTTTTTCGTGCTGAGTGGATTCGTTGTTGCCCAGACCTATGAGCCCGCTCTGGCCCAAGGAATAAGCTGGGCAACGTTTATGCGGGTCCGACTGGAACGGCTATATCCCATGCTTCTGCTAGGGGGATTGCTGGGTGTGCTTTTGTTCCCGACATTTGTCGTAGATGGCGATCTGATACCCAGGGAACTGAATTGGCCGCTGGCGCTAGTCTCGCAATTCCTGATGATCCCATTCCTTGTTGGGAGCGGGGCATTCATCTTTAACATTGTGCAGTGGTCGATCATCTACGAGGTGCTTGCCAATGGGGTGCATGCGGCAATGCTCCGGTATCTGTCTAACTGGGTGTTGGCTGCCATCTGCGGTGGATCGTTTGTGGCGTTGGTGCTGGCCTTCCCAGTTTATGACAATCTGAGCTTCGGCTGGTCGAGAGAGACTTTTGTCGTTGGACTTGCGCGCGTCGGTTTCGGCTATTTCTTCGGTGTCCTGTTGCAGCGCACGGCGCAGTCTTGGCAAAGATTCATCCCGATCATTCCGACTTGGGCGGTGATTGCTGGCCTCGTCATCGTTCTGGGAGCCCCCACCCGGATGTTTTTCCCCGAATCTCTCCAAATCGTGTCGATGTTAACCCTGCTCGCACTGGTTGCAATCGCGATGCTGGCCAGCAAGTCGCGCGGAGCTTTTGAACTTTCGGCAGAACTGGGAGTATTGTCCTACCCGCTTTACGCAATACAGACCCCGATGCTGGCAGCGATCATGTGGCTGATCTCCCAGTCTCCTCTTGGGAACGACGGCCCCAAATCGCCAACTATCGCAGTCGGCGCAGTGGCGATCTGCTTTGTGGCCTGGCTGGTGGGGCGTAAAATCGAGCAACCATTGATCAAATGGCGCAACCAGAGTGCGGGTCAGGCAGCGATCCGATCTGCGCGGCAAAAGGCTCGCGAGGTTCCGCCCGAACGACGGCGCTCCGCCTGAGCATCTGTTGGAACTGGTGAAGCCAGAATATCTGCTTCACATCAGCCCCAAATTACGCCTCCAGCTCGACGTCCCAGTAAAGCCAGTCGCGCCAGGTTTCGTGGAGATAGCCCGGCGGAAATGCGCGGCCTCTTTCCTGGAGGTGCCAGTTGGTCGGGCGGATCGGCTGAACCTGCAGCGGCATCTTGGCCTGCTGAGGTGTGCGTCCGCCTTTGCGCAAATTGCAGGGTGCACAGGCGGTGGCGACGTTTTCCCAGCTGGTCTTGCCGCCAAGCCGCCGGGGAATCACGTGATCGAACGTCAGTTGGCGAGGACTGCCGCAATATTGGCAGGCAAACCGATCGCGCAGAAACAGGTTGAAGCGCGTAAACGCCGGAAACTCGCTCGGCCGGACATATTGCCGAAGTGCGATCACCGAGGGGATCTTCATGTCGAGCGAAGGCGAATGAACCGCGCGCTCATAGCTGGCGACGATATCGACCCGCTCGAGAAACACCGCCTTGATCGCGGTCTGCCAGGGCCACAGGCTTAGCGGGTAATAGGCCAGCGGGGTATAATCGGCGTTGAGCACCAGTGCCGGACAATTCGACAGATGCCGGCCCGGATCATCATCCACGCTGCGGAACCGGGCCGCGCGTTCAATCAGCTCCGATCTGAGCATGGCCCCCGGTCGCAAATTGGCGTGACGGTTTCAAGACAATTCATGGCGGCGAATCCAGCACGGACAGCACCTTGCCGTCAAGGCTTGCGTAGCATCGCAATCCACAGGAGGATGCAGGGGTGATCATCACCCGCTTTGCCCCCAGCCCCAATGGCGCGCTGCATCTGGGCCACGCCTATGCTGCGATGGTGGCCCATGACCAGGCGCGGGTGGGCGGCGGTCAGTTCCTGCTGCGGATCGAGGATATTGATGGAGCCCGCAGCCGCTCGGGGCTGGTGCCAGAATTTATCGCTGATCTGGACTGGCTGGGACTGCACTGGGACGGCCCCGTGGTGCTCCAATCAAGCCGATTTGCCAACTATGCGGCGGCGGGCGAGCGGCTCAAGGCGATGGGGCTTCTGTATCCCTGCCACTGCACCCGTGCCGAAGTCCTTGCAGCGGCGCGAGAGGCTGGACCTGATGGCCCAATCTATCCCGGAACCTGCCGGCGGCGGGGTGCGGACCCGAAAGGGGCAGCGTGGCGGCTTAATGTTGATCAAGCACTGGCGCAAACTGGGCCGCTGGAATGGATCGATAGCTTTGCTGGTCCGCAACGCGCTAACCCGATGATTTTCGGCGATGTGGTGCTGGTGCGCAAAGAAGCAGCGGCCAGCTATCATCTTGCAGCGACGCTGGATGATGCTGCAGATGGGGTGACGCTTGTAACCCGTGGTGCTGATCTGTTCGCCGCCAGCCATATCCACCGTTTGCTCCAGGAGTTGCTAGGTCTGCCGGTGCCTCTTTGGCATCACCATGGTCTGCTGGTTGAAGCAGGCGGCAGGAAGCTGGCCAAGCGCCGCAGATCACCCTCGCTCGCCGATTTGCGCCGCCGCGGTGAAGATGGACGGGCGCTGGCACAGGCCATGCGCAACGGATTCTTCCCCGCTGGCATTTCACTCAGCGCAGGCCTATATGAGGGGCCATGAACTATATCCTCATCCCTATCATTATCGTGCTGGTCATCATGGTGGTCGTCAGTCTGGTGCGCGGCATCATCGCGTTCTTGCAGGGCACCAAGCTGGATCTTGAACGCGATCCCGGTGGCACCGGGGCAACCGCAAACCAATTACTGCAGAACAAGATGATGTTCAACCGCATCAAGTATCAGTTTGCGGCGATAGCGGTCATTGCGATTCTGGCGGCGATTGCGCGCTAGACCTTTGGTTAAGCTTAACAAAATTTACACCCGCACTGGGGACGATGGGACCACTGGTCTTGTCGATGGATCGCGCTGCCCCAAACACGCTGCACGGATGGAAGCGATCGGCGCGGTCGACGAAGCAAACAGCGCGATCGGGCTTGCAGTTGTAGCGCTGGGAACAGGTGATCACGCCGCCGCGCTGACCCGGATCCAGAACGACATGTTCGATCTGGGTGCCGATCTGGCCACTCCCGGTAACGAATTCATCCCTTCACAAATGGTGCTGCGGATTGTCCCAGCACAGGCTGAATGGCTTGAGCAGGCGATCGACGCGCTTAATGAAACAATGCCTTCATTGACCAGCTTCATCCTGCCGGGCGGAAGCGAGGGCGCGGCCCGCGTCCATATCGCCCGCGCTGCAGTGCGCCGAGCCGAACGGGCGATGACCGCGCTGGCGGCAGCAGAGCCGGTAAATCCGGCGGCGCTGGCCTATACCAACCGTTTATCTGACTATCTCTTCGTCCTCGCCCGCTCGATCAACGCCGCTGGTTCGGGCGATGTTTTGTGGGTTCCGGGCCAGAACCGCTAAAATCACCGCTGGCCAAGCCCAGCACCGCTCGCTAGGCAGCGGCCCTTGCTGCAAGTGCGAAGGGGATGGATAATGCGGATCGTAGCAGTAATCGGGGCCGGACAGATGGGTTCGGGCATCACTCAGGCCGTGGCGCAGCATGGCATCAAAGTGCTGCTCTGCGACGTTGAGCTGGCCCTTGCCGAAAAGGCAAAGGCCGGGATTGAAAAGTCG
>JANOKC010000223.1:0-14268 GCA_031419035.1 Novosphingobium sp.
ATGCTGGCAGTAGCTTTCGTCACCTTGTCAATGGCGACATTCCTTTTGCGCAGTCGCAGCGAGTGATCGGAAATGGGACTCGGCTCATCGCAGAAACCCAGAAATCCTTTGCCAAGTGACTCTTAGTTGACATAGATTCCAGCAATATGCTGACAAATGTATCAACTGACAGGTTGATGCTGACTGTTACAGGGGTGCGTGTGGATCGACTTCCAAGAGATATGGGCTCAAGCGAAGAACTGGGCGGATTCTCCGAAAGTGCGGCGTTTAGTCGTGATCCGGCGCTGGCCAATTTTGCTGACCGTTCTCTAATCCGCCTCTCAACCCCACCCGAATTGTTTAATCTGGCAGAGCTTGATGTTCTTTATGAGCAGGATGCCGAGGCGATCTGGACGTTTATGCGTCCGGCTGAGCGCCCTAGCTTCACTCCAGCGATGCTCGCCGATTTCGATAGCTGGCAACGCCTGATCGGCGCCAATTTCGGTCCGGGTCGCGCGCCGTTGAAATACCTGATCCTTGGCAGCCGCGCTCCGGGCGTATTCTGCTTTGGCGGTGACCTCGCCCTGTTTGAGCGGCTGATTCGTGACCAGAACCGTGACGGTCTTGCGACCTATGGCTATCGTTGTGTTGAAATCCTCCATCGCAATATCGAAACGCTGGGATTGCCGATGATTACGATCGGTTTGGCCCAGGGACAGGCCTTGGGTGGCGGGTTCGAGGCGCTGTTGTCATTTGATTTCATCATTGCCGAACGCGGGGCGACTTTCGGCCTACCCGAAGTGATGTTCGGGCTGTTCCCAGGCATGGGTGCCCATGCGATCCTTACCCGCAAACTTGGCTCGGCAATGGCCGACCGGATCATACTGTCAAACCAGACCTATACTGCTCAGCAGATGTTCGATCTGGGTATCGTCCACCAGTTGGCCGAACCGGGTGAGGGTGAGGCAGCGGTTCGTGAGTTCATGGCAAAATCAAACCGCCGCCATGCTGGGCTGGTCGGCGCGCGCCGCGCTTCGCGGGTGGCCGCTCCGATCTCGCTAGCGGATCTGCGCGGCATTGTTGATAATTGGGCCGATGCCGCGCTGCAATTGCGTGATCAGGATCTGCGCTTGATGCACCGTCTGGCCAGAGCGCAAGAACGACTGCCGAAGGCCGCCGCAGCCGCTTAACGTGCGTCGACCATTACAACTTCCGAATCATCGAGGGCCTCAAGCGTGATCACGCTTTCCTGGATAATCGCAACTCCGTCACGCTGTTGTGCTTCGTGCCCATTAACGCGGATTCGCCCGGTAGAAGCGACCAGATAGAGGTGGCGCCTGGGGTCAGTCTCGTAGGTAATCGACTGGCCAGCTGAAAGTGTTGCGGCGAGCACCCGGGCATCGCAGCGGATCGGCAGCGAAGCGTCCTTTTCAGACTCACCGCTGGCCAGAATTTCCCAATGGCCAGTGCGATCCCCGCGCGGAAACTCGCGCTTCCCCCAGCTTGGTGGTGCGCCGACGCGATCAGGCGTGATCCAGATTTGAAACAGGCTCGTCTGCTCGTTCTCCAGATTATACTCGCTATGAGTGATCCCGGTCCCGGCGCTCATGACCTGGACATCGCCTGCGTTGGTCCGGCCTGTGTTTCCCAAGCTGTCCTGGTGGGTGATCGCGCCGCTGCGGACAAATGTGATGATTTCCATATCGCTGTGCGAGTGGGGGGGGAAGCCGCTTTCGGGAGCAATAGTGTCATCATTCCAAACGCGGATCGCGCCCCAGCCCATGCGGTCTGGCGCGTGATAGTTGGAGAAGCTGAAGTGGTGGGTGGCGTTCAACCACCCATGATCTGCGCGGCCAAGGCCAGCATGCGGGCGTATCTCAATCATTGAGCATTCCACTTCGGCGGGGTGTTGCCGCCGGTATAGCTTCAAGATGGTCCGTCCGACGGATTGTTCAAGAGGTGGGATGAGACGTTGCAAGATTATGTAATGAGATATTGTAACATTTCGTTCCTTGCACTACCGGAGTGCAATGCAGTGCCATCGGACGGTGAGCCAAGCCGGAAACTCGGAGTAAATCGATGCGACTAAAATTCCAGCTTACGATTTCCTTGCTTTGTGGAGCAGCATTTTTGCCGTCGCTGGCCCACGCCCAAGAAGCTGCGGGGCCTGTTTTGGCGCCACAGCCGGGCGGCAGCGATCAGAATGATGATCACCCGGAGCGCGATGTCAGCATCGTAGTTTCTGGCATATTGCCAAGCACCAGGTTGGACGCTTTGTCCGGCGTGGCAATCCTCCAGGGTGCAGACCTTGTGCAGTCGATCCGCCCGTCTATTGGTGACACCCTGGCCAGGACTCCAGGCGTTTCAGCCAGCTCGTTTGGCCCCAGCGCATCGCGGCCGGTGCTGCGCGGGCTTCAGGGCGAGCGCGTGCGGATTTTGACTGACGGAATTGGGGCGATCGATGTTTCCAATACGTCAGCCGATCATGCGACCATCATCAATCCGCTTTTGGCTGAGCGTATTGAGGTGCTGCGCGGCCCGCAGTCGCTGATGTATGGCTCATCGGCCATTGGCGGGGTGGTCAATGTGCTTGATCGGCGAATTCCGACCTCGGTTCCTGACGAAGCCTTCCACATCGGTGCGCTTGCAACTTATGGATCGGCGGCCAACGAACGCTCGCTGGCGGGATCCATCGATGTGCCACTGGGTAAGGGCTGGGTGATCCATGCCGATGGCAGCTTTTCTCAGACCGATGACTTGCGGATCGGCGGTTTTGCCCTGTCAGAGGCCAAACGCCTTGAGGCACTGAGCAATTCCTTGCTTCCGCCGGACCCAGATTTGGTTGATCCCGTGGATCTGGCCGCCAATGCCGCGATCAGAAATACGCTGCCCAACACTGCGAGCAAAACCACTAACGCTGCTATTGGCGTGGCCTATATTGGCGAACGCGGACAGATCGGCGTATCCTACAGCCGCTATGACAGCCTCTACGGTGTGCCTATCCGCCTCGCGACTGCTCCAGGGCAGGGGCAGGAAGGCCCGCGGCTGGATGTCGCGCAAGACCGGATTGATGCCCGGGTCGAACTCGATCTGAATGGGTCTTTGTTTGAAAAGGCACGCTTCCGCTATGCCTTTGGCGACTATCGCCACTTTGAGCTCGAGGAAGACGGCGGGGTTGGAACGGCCTTCTACGATCAGGGGATGGAGGGCCGACTTGAGTTGCGGCAGACCCGCCACGGTGCGTGGAGCGGGGCCATCGGCGGGCAGTTCTTTATACGGGATTTCGATGTTCAGGGGGCGGAAGCTTTCCTTCCGCCAAACAGCACTTCGCAAGTTGGCTTGTTCACACTCCAGCAGCTTGAGACAGGTTCGCTCAAAATTGAGGCCGGGGCGCGTTACGAACACAGCAACGTCAAGTCGGCACCGCGCCCTGATCAACCGGACTTCGTATCAGCCGATCGCGGTTTCAATCTGCTGTCCGGTTCAGTCGGCGCATCATTGGTGCTGGCCGATGGCTGGCGGATCGGCACAAACCTGTCGCGGACTGCGCGCGCACCTTCGGCAGAAGAACTGTTTTCGAACGGGCCGCACGCAGGCACCGAAGCGTTCGAGATTGGCAATCCCGATTTCGGGATAGAGCGGTCTTGGGGGGTTGAAGCGATATTGCGCGGCAGCGGCGAGAACTACAGCTTCGAGGCGTCAGCCTATCACACCTGGTTTTCGAATTTCATCTACCAGGACTTTACCGGGGCGATCATCGATGGCTTGCCAGTCTACCAGTTCCGTCAGGCAGATGCGCGCTATTACGGGTTTGAGGCCCAGGGCTCGCTGACCTTTTTGCGTATGGGCTCCACCAGCTTCACCGTCGATGCGTTGGTTGATTATGTCCACGCCACTATCACCGGGGCCGGGCCCTCTCCGCGGATTCCACCGCTGCGAGTCTTGGCTGGAATCGGCGCGAAATCGAAAATGATTGATGTTCGCGCCGAGGTTGAGCGGGTCACTCCGCAGCGCCGAGTTTCGGCATTCGAGACTGAAACTGCTGGCTATACGCTGGTCAATGCTGAAATAAATCTACGCCCATGGGGCGATGATCGGCCGCTTAGCTTTGCACTTTCGGCCAACAATATCTTCGATGTCGATGCGCGGCGGCATGCCTCGGTGCTGAAGGACTATGCGCCGCTGGCAGGCCGTGATTTCCGGATCAGCGCCAAGCTCAATTTCTAGGCTTCACCGTGCCCTGCGGCCAGGTAATCGGCGCTCTGCATCTCGATCAGGCGGCTGATCGTGCGTTCGAACTCGAACCTGCCGTCGCCCTGGTCATAGAGCGCCTCGGGAGCCGCAGCCGCAGTGACGAGCAGCTTGACCTTGTGCTCATACAGCGCGTCGATCAGCGTCACGAACCGCGCTGCCTCGTTGCGTTGTTCCGGCCCCAGGCGCGGAATTCCGACGATAATGACCGTGTGATAGGCCAGTGCGATTGCCAGATAATCAGTCGCTCCACGCGGCTCGCAGCACAATCGCTTGAAGCTGAATACCGCCACGCCTTTCAGGCTCTTAGGGACGTGAAGCTTTCTCTCGCCGCCCAGATCCAGATCTGCCGATGGCACATGGGCGCTATCGTCGGGTGAATAGTCGGTCAGCCGAAAAAAGGCTTCGCGGACCTTTGCCGTAGCTGCATCACCCAGCGGCATATGCCAGGTCGCCATTCCGCCCAGCCGCTCAAGTCGGTAGTCGAGCGGGCCATTGAGCGGCATAACGTCAAGCGCGGTTTCGATCAGCACGATGAACGGCAGGAAGTGCTCGCGGTTGAGGCCATCCTTGTAAAGCGCGGCAGGTGCGCGGTTCGAGGTTGTGACGATGGTCACGCCGTGGGACTGGATCAGCGCCGTGAACAGCCGGCTCATTATCATCGCGTCGGCGCTGTTGTTCACTACCATTTCGTCAAAGCAAAGGCAGCGCAGCCCGTCGGCAATGGCAGCGGCAACGAGGGGGATTGGATCGCCGCTCTCTGTTTTGCGCGCTTCGCGAAGGCGGGCGTGAACCTCGATCATAAAGGGATGAAAATGCACCCGGCGCTTTTGGGGAATTTTCAGGCAATCGTGAAACAGGTCCATCAGCATCGACTTGCCCCGACCCACGCCGCCCCACAAATAGACGCCGCGGACGGGATCGGGCTTGCGCCGGGCCAACCGCCACAGCAAACTGCCCTGCGCGGGGACCGCTTCCAGTTCTGCCTGTAGCTTGGACAATCGCATTGCCGCTGCGTGCTGCTCGGCGTCGGGTTGAAGTTCGCCCGCGGCGACCAGCACCTGATATCGCGCTACGACGCTGCTCATTTGGCCGTGGGCTTGCGAACGATGCCTGAAAAGGATGCGACCAGAACTTCTGCGGCCTCGCCCTGAACCACTGTGCCGCGCAGGAAGGCCAGCCGCCGGGTCTCGCGCATTACTTCGACTACGGCGTCGAGCGGCACATCCGGGCGGCCCGCACCGATGAATTGGCTGGACAGTTCCAGCGTGACAGACCCCGCCGCATCGCCGTTCAACAGTGTTCGCATGGCCGCAAACAGCGCAACATCCATCAGCGCCAGCGTGACCGCACCGTGGACCATATCCAGCAAATTAGTATGGCGGCGTTCGGGAAACATCCGCACCCGGCAGACCGCATCACTCTCGCGACGGACCAACATATGACCCATGGTCTGGGCGTTGAAGCGTGTGTCATCGGCCAGGTTCCAGCTATGCCAGCCCGGGTGGTCAGGGTCGGGCTGGTACAAGAAATCTTTCGGATCGCTCACGCTCAGACGTGCCGTTCCGCCTGCATCTTCTTGATTTCGGCAATCGCGCGGGCTGGCGACAGTCCTTTGGGGCAGACATTGGCGCAGTTCATGATCGTGTGGCAGCGATAGAGGCGGAAGGGATCTTCCAGCTCGTCGAGCCGCTCACCCGTCATTTCATCGCGGCTGTCCGCTAGCCAGCGATAGGCCTGGAGGAGGATCGCAGGGCCAAGGAACTTGTCCGAATTCCACCAATAGCTGGGGCAGGACGTGGAGCAGCAGGCGCACAGGATGCACTCATACAGTCCGTCCAGCTTTTCACGCTGCTGCGGTGACTGGAGCCGTTCTTTGCCCGATGGCGTGGTGCTGACGGTTTGCAGCCAAGGCTTGATCGAGGCGTATTGGGCGTAGAAATGGGAGAAATCGGGGACCAGATCCTTGATCACCTCCATCGCTGGAAGCGGTGTAATCTTGACGTCGCCCGAAAGATCTTCGATCGCAGTGGTGCAGGCCAAACCATTGCGGCCGTTGATATTCATCGAACATGACCCGCAGATGCCCTCGCGGCACGAGCGGCGGAAGGTGAGGGACGGGTCGGCTTCTGCCTTCATCTTGATCAGCGCATCGAGGACCATCGGACCGCAGCTGTCGAGATCGATCTCGAACGTGTCATAGTGGGGATTCTTGCCGCTATCGGGATCATAGCGATAGACCGTGAATTTCTTGATCCGGCCTGCTCCCTCGGCCTTGTGGTGGCGTCCAACGCCATTGACCTTGCTGTTCTTGGGGAGGGTAAGGCTCGCCATATCAGATCCTGTTGCTGTCTGGCGCCTTCTCTAGCGATTCAGAGGCCGGGGGCAAGCGGTCTTGGATTGGCTTGACTGACAAAGCGCGCCATAGCGTGAAAATGGCTCGAAATTACTTCCCCATCCCGCGCCGCGTCGCCATATTTGGCGCGAATGGAGGCATCGGCGCTGCATTGACCAATGCCCTGCTGCAGCGCGAGGATGTCGCGGTGATTTATGCCGCCTCTCGCCAACTGCCCAAGCCGCGTGCGCGGTTGTTGCCGCTGTCTTTCGATCTGCTTGATGAGGCCTCCATCGAAGCGACTGCTACAGCGATGGGTGAGGGCGGCCCGATCGATTTGGTGATCGTTGCCACCGGGGCATTGGTGCTGCCCGATGGGAGTGTTCCCGAAAAAGCCCTGCGCGCGCTTGATCCGGCTGCCATGGCGCAAGCCTATGCGCTCAATACGATCGGCCCGGCGATGATCGCGAAGCATATGCTGCCCTTGCTGCCGCGCGATCGGCGCGCGGTGTTTGCGGCACTATCAGCGCGGGTCGGCTCGATCGGCGATAATCGTCTTGGCGGATGGCACAGTTACCGGGCCAGCAAAGCTGCGCTCAACATGGTGTTGCGCAATTGCGCGATCGAGCTGGCGCGCAGCCATCCCCAGGTCATCGTTGCTGCGCTTCATCCCGGCACGGTTGACACTGCTTTGTCTGCCCCGTTCCAGCGCGGTGTCATCCCGGACAGGCTGTTTTCTCCGGCGCAGAGTGCGGGCTATCTGCTGGACGTAATCGAGCGCCTGATCACTGCGGATAGCGGCAGTTTTTTTGCCTGGGACGGTTCGGCGATCCCCAGCTGAGCGGAGCCAAGTGTTTTCACTTGTCCGACATCCACCTTGCCTTAAGTTTCGCGAAACACTGGACTGGTTCTCCGGATCGGTGAGCAGGAAGTTCCGGTTGAAGCATTGGGAGCGCAGTTCATGGGTCTGGCCAGCTGGTATGACGATCACATCGTCCCGCGCTTCATCAAATGCGCTTGCAGTGCGCCGGGGATCATGGAGCTGCGGGCGAAGCTCGTGCCTTTGGCCCAAGGTAACGTGTTCGAGATCGGCTGCGGCGGGGGGATCAACCAGCAGTTTTATGATCCAGCCCGGGTCAGCCGCTATGCCGGGATCGATCCGTCAGAGAAGGGGCTGGAATACGCCCGCTGGGAAGCTGCGAAAAAGGGTTGGGAGACAGACATCCGGCAAGGCTTTGGCGAGGATATTCCCTTCGCTGCCGATAGTTTTGATACTGTGGTCTGCACCTACACGCTGTGCTCAGTCGCGGATCCGGCGCGGGTGCTCGCGGAAATCCGCCGTATTCTCAGGCCCGGCGGCAAGCTGTTGTTCCTCGAACATGGCCGCGCGCCCGATGTCGGCGTGGCAAAGTGGCAGGGCCGGATCGAACCGGTGTGGAAGCGCCTCGCCGGGGGGTGCCATCTGACCCGGCCAATTAGCGCGGCAGTGGCGGATTCTGGATTGCCGGTGACTCCCTTGGGTCAGCAATATTTACCAAAAACTCCGCGCTTTGCAGGCTGGATGGAATGGGGTGAGGGGGTTAAGGCCGGGTAGTTCGGTTAGACCCTGATGACACAAACCTGAATCGTCATTGCGAGCGTAGCGCAGCAATCCAGACCGGCGCGCGCGACTCTGGATTGCCGCGCAGCTCTCGCAATGACGAGTGCTTCTAGGTAATGTCATTGCGTTGTCAGGCTGAACCTCCCCATCACACACCGCGTGACAGGGAGGTTTCAGTTCAGCTCAGTTCCCGAAAGTCCGCTGCCACCAGCCACTGCGCCGCTGGCTGTCGTCATCGGCTGCAGCTTCAGCGGATTCCGCTGCGGGAGCAGCCTTCTTGGCGCGTGAGCGTTTCGGCTTGGCCGAGACTACTTCTTCCATGGCCGCCGCGACCGGTTCATCCGCCACAGCTGCTGCCGGAATTTCAGCTTCAGCTGCTACTTCGACCTCGTCGGCCTTCTTGCGGCGGCTGCGCTTTGGCTTGGCAGGGGCTTCCTCACTCGCCACTTCAATTTCGGCCTCAATCGCGGCAGGAGCCCCAGCTTCGGTTTCAGCAGCTGGCTCAGTTGTCTTGCGACGGCTGCGCTTGGGCTTGGCTGGAGTTGCTTCGGCTGCGACGGCTTCGACTTCAGCTGCGGTTTCAGCTTCTGGAGCTTCAACTGAACCGATCTCGCCGTCCTGGCCTTCGCCTTCACTCCGGCCTCGGCCACCGCGCCGACGACGACCGCGCCGACGCCGTTTGCGCGGACCTTCGCCATCTTCGCCTGGTTCGTTTGTTTCGTCAGATACCGGTGCCTCGCCGCCATCTTCTGCATCGTCGGTATCATTGGCGCTATCACTGGTTACGGCTGCTTCGCTGCCTTCGCCATCCTGATGATCCCGGCCACGACCGCGGCGGCGTTTACGGCGTTTGCTGCCAAGGCCATCGCCGCGCCCGCTTTCGCTGCGGCCACCTTCGCTGCGTTCCCCATCATTGCGACCACGGTCACGGCGTATCTCTTCCTCTTCGCCGTCGCCATCGTCATAAGCGTCGTCGATCTCTTCCTCATCATCAGGCTCGATCATGATCGGCTCAAACTTGGGAACGAATTCAGGGCGGGGGCCGGCGGAGGCAACGCGCATCTTGGCGCCTTCGTTCTCACCCTCGGGGAGGACCTGCACGCCCACGCCATAACGCTGCTCGATCTCATGCAGATCGGCACGCTTGGCATTGAGCAGGTAAACCGCAGCTTCTGTGCTTGCGTAGAGCGAGATAACGCTGCCCTTGCCCTTGGCGGCTTCGTCCTCGATCAGGCGCAGCGCGGAAAGCCCGGCGCTGGAGGCAGTGCGAACCAGGCCGGTGCCATCGCAATGCGGGCAACCACGCGTTGTCGCTTCAAGCACCCCGGTGCGCAGGCGCTGGCGGCTCATTTCCATCAGGCCGAAGCTGGAAATGCGGCCAACCTGGATCCGGGCGCGGTCGTTCTTGAGCGCGTCCTTCATTGCCTTCTCGACCTTGCGGACGTTTGAGCCATACTCCATGTCGATGAAATCGATCACGACCAGCCCGGCCATATCCCGCAGGCGCAATTGGCGGGCGATTTCACGAGCAGCCTCAAGGTTGGTCGAAACGGCAGTTGCCTCGATCCCGTGTTCCTTGGTTGAGCGGCCCGAGTTGATGTCGATCGAAACCAGTGCTTCGGTCGGGTTGATGACCAGGTAGCCACCCGATTTGAGCTGGACTTCGGGATCGTACATCGCGGTCAGTTGATCTTCGGCGCCGTAACGTTGGAACAGCGGCACCGGATCGGAATAGGCCTTCACGCGCTTGGCGTGGCTTGGCATCAACAGCTTCATGAAGTCACGCGCGGCACGGTAGCCGGCTTCGCCTTCGACGATTACATCTTCAATATCGCGATTATAGATGTCGCGGATTGCCCGCTTGATCAAATCGCTGTCCGAATGGATCATCGCAGGTGCGACCGAGCCAAGGGTGCGTTCGCGGATCTCGTCCCACAGGCGGGCGAGATAATCGAAATCGCGTTTGATTTCGGGCTTGGTGCGGCTCAGCCCAGCAGTGCGGACAATGCAGCCCATCGATTTGGGCAGCGTCATTTCCGAGATGATTGTCTTTAACCGCTTGCGATCTGCCGCTGAACTGATCTTGCGACTGATCCCGCCGCCGCTGCTGGAGTTAGGCATAAGCACGCAATAGCGGCCAGCGAGGCTGAGATATGTGGTGAGCGCTGCGCCCTTGTTGCCGCGCTCTTCCTTGACGACCTGAACCAGCAACACCTGACGGCGCTGGATTACGTCCTGGATCTTGTAGCGACGGCGTAGGGCCATGCGCTTGGCGCGCAATTCATCGGCTTCGCGGGTCTTGGCCTGACCGCGCCCGCCCTGACGGCGACGCCCACGACCACTGCCACCACGAGAATCTCCATCGCTGCCAGTCGAACTCTCTTCGTCGGAGTTCTCGTCGGCGTCGGCTTCTTCGGAACCATGGTCAAAGCCATTTTCGACATGACCGTCTTCAATGGTCGCCACTTCGTCTTTTTCAGAGGTATCGATCTCGGTAAGGCCCTGATCGTCATTATCGTCGTCGTCGTCATTTCCGTCGTCGTAATCGTCATCATCTTCATCGCCGCGCAGCGCGGCTTCTTCTTCCAGATGCGCGGCTTCTTCAGCCAGCAACGCCTCGCGGTCTTCCTTGGGGATCTGGTAGTAATCCGGGTGGATTTCACTGAACGCCAAGAAGCCATGGCGGTTGCCGCCGAAGTCGACAAACGCTGCCTGCAGCGAGGGTTCAACCCGGGTGACTTTGGCTAGGTATATGTTTCCTTTGATCTGCTTGTGATCAGCAGATTCGAAGTCGAATTCCTCAATCCGATTTCCTGTTAGCACCGCCACCCGGGTTTCTTCCTGGTGGCGCGCATCGATTAGCATGCGCGAAGTCATAATAAATTCTCCGTGCGCACAGCGGCGGAACGATCCTGGAAAGGAGCGGTCCCGGTAGGCTGGCGCGTGACTGTAAGAAACGACCGCGCGCCGGGACAATGGCCCTGCTTTGGCGAACGGTTGTATGGGCGGAGCCGGTGCGGCTTAGCGCTCCGGCGGTCGGTTTCGTGTCTGCAAGGATGGCAAGGCGCGGCGATTTTGCACGCACACAATGTACTGTCCTTTGGGCCGTCGATGCCGCCAGCGCCCGGACGGGCTGCGGCAGACAAAACGGTGAAAGGCTTTTCATTCCAGCATCAACCTGTGGATTCGGGCAATAGGTCCGAAATTCTCCCCGGAGTGCAGCTTTGGCCGATCCTGTATAACGCACCACTTGGCCACCATATTGGGGTTTGCTGCGGGAGGATCGGGGCTGGCTTACCCCGGAGCGCGTTGACTAGCACCGCTTTGTCAGCTCGGCAAGTTTGTTGCGCGCAGCATCCTTTGTGCGATTGCACAATGCGCATCAGCAACATAGTCAGGCGACACGATGGTACGCCGATTGCAGCTTTTGCTTGTCCTGCTCGCCCCGGTGGCGGTGTTTGCTGCTATGGTTGTGGTTGATCGCAGCTTCGGCGGGCCGGGACGCGGCTATGGTTATGTCATCCGCATTGAATTGCCGCCGATCGATCAGCAGACTGGCTTGCCCAAAATCCTCGGGCCAGCTGATCCAACCCGCCCGCTGGTAGTGATCGACGCCGGGCACGGCGGCAAAGATCCTGGCGCAGGAACCGGCGCGCTCAAGGAAAAGGCGCTGACGCTGGCTTTGGCGCTGGCCTTGCGGGACGAGCTGCTAGCCAAAGGCGGTATTCGCGTGGCTTTGACGCGCGACGATGACACCTATGTTATCTTGCCAGAACGTTCGGCGATTGCCCGCAGGCTTGGCGCGGATCTGTTCCTGTCTATTCATGCGGATAGTAATGACGGTGATGGTTCAGCCAATGGCGCGACGATCTACACCCTTTCCGACAAGGGTAGCAACGAGGCGGCAGAACGGATCGCGGCGCGCGAAAACGCAGCTGACATTATCAACGGAGTGAAACTGCGCGAGCAAAGCGATGCGGTCAGCTCTATCCTGGTAGATCTGTCCCAACGCGAAACCCAGACACGCTCCGAAGAATTTGCCAGATTGATCCGTCGCGAAGGGCAGGGGCGTTTGCTGTTTCGCGAACGATCTGAGCAATCAGGGGCCTTTGTTGTGCTCAAGTCGCCCGACATGGCCTCGGTGTTGTTCGAGGCCGGATTTATCAACAACGAGGACGATGCGGCCCGGTTAAATTCCGCTGCAGGCCGCCAGGCTTTTGCCGAAATCAACGCTCAGGCTATCCGGGTATTCTTCGCCCGCTTATCAGGTTCATAGTGAGCCATTGGTCCAACCTCAGGAAGCCACTGGCATAGCGCCAGTTCGCCATGCTAGAGCTTAACGACAATGCCTGATGCAACTGCACCCGAATCTATCCGTTATCGCATCCGGCGCGAGGCCAGTGGCATGCTCAGCAGGTTGCGCAATCAGCCGGCATGGGGCTGGTTTCAGGATAACTGGCGCGAGAAGCGTTGGTTCCGCATCGGCGGCTATGTCCTGGGTGGGCTGTTGGGCCTGTATTTTCTGATCTGGATAACTGTAGCGCGGAACCTGCCATCTGCAGACACGCTGCTCGATTACCAGCCGCCACTGCCCAGTATGGTGCGCGGCGTAGATGGCGAAATTGTTCACAGCTATGCGCGCGAACGACGAGTTCAGCTGCGCTTTGTCGATTTCCCCAAGCCGCTCATTAACGCTTATCTTTCTGCTGAGGACAAAACCTTCTGGAGCCATGGCGGGGTCGACTATCCAGGCCTTGCCGGTGCGGTAATCGATTATGTTACCAAGCTTGGTTCCGGTGAAAGGGCCAAAGGCGGGTCGACCATTACGCAGCAAGTCGCCAAGAACATCCTGATCGGCGACGAATATTCGGTCACCCGCAAGCTCAAGGAAATGATCCTGGCCCGGCGAATTGAAGCGGTGCTGTCCAAGGAGCAGATCCTGGAACTTTATCTCAACGAGATTCCGCTGGGTCGGCAAAGCTTTGGCGTGCAGGCTGCATCGCGCGCGTATTTCGGCAAGGATGTGGGCGAGCTTGCGCTCCACGAGGCAGCGTTTCTGGCGATCCTTCCCAAAGCACCTGAAAAATACGGTCGCGCCAAATTCGCCGATCAGGCGATCATCCGCAGAAACTATGTTCTGGACAAGATGGTCGATAATGACTGGGCGACGGCCGATCAGGCGGCCTTGGCCAAGTCGCAGCCGCTTGGAATGATTCCTCGGCGCAGCGATGCCTATAATCCCGATGCGGGCTACTTCATGGAAGAGGTCCGGCAGCGGTTGCTCGATAAATATGGCGAAAAGGCCGAGGACGGTCCGCATAGTGTCTACGCTGGGGGATTGTGGGTTCGTACCTCACTCGATCCGCAGCTTCAGAAGTCAGCACTGGATTCACTTCGCGCCGGGCTGCTGCGGTATCATTCAGGCAAAGGCTGGCGCGGACCGATTGAGCGGATCAAACTTGATATGGATGGCTGGCAAAGCCAGCTTGTCGCATTGAACAAATCGGTAAACTATCTGAACTGGCGGGTGGGCGTCGTCCTTCAGCGTAATGGACCGACAGCGCGGATAGGGTTTGGCGATGGTACAACGGCTGCGCTTACCAACCTGCCCGATCCGTTGCGGGCAGGTGATGTGATTACAGCCGCAGCGGTTGGCACAAATGTATATGGTGTGAGGATAATCCCCGAGGTGTCAGGTGGGATGGTGGTCCAGAATCCGCATGATGGCCGCGTCTTGGCGTTGCAGGGCGGGTTTGATGCCGGTCTGGGGTCATTCAACCGGGCAACCCAAGCCAAGCGCCAGCCGGGCTCGACAATCAAACCATTCGTTTATGCAACCGCGCTGGATTTCGGACAGTCCCCAGCAAGCATGGTCCTTGATGGCACATTTTGCGTTTATCAAGGCTCGGCACTCGGCCAGAAATGCTTCAGGAACTTCGACATGCGCGGGGCTGGCGGCACACACACGATGCGCTGGGGGCTGGAACAGTCACGCAATCTGATGACAGTCCGGATTGCCAACGATGCCGGCATGGACAATGTCGTGAACATGATCGACCGGGTCGGGATCGGCAAATATCAGCCGTATCTCTCCTTCGCACTG
>JANOKC010000224.1:0-2795 GCA_031419035.1 Novosphingobium sp.
GCTGTGGCAACCTGTCGCCGCTGATTTTGGAGAGATTCACGCGCTGACACTGGGTGACGAAATGCGGCGGTTTCTGGGTAATCACACCCCAAACGAGGCCGACAGCTTTGCCCGGCTGATGCGCAATGCCGGCAGCTGGGCGCTGCATGGCTATGGCAGCTTCATGGTCCGCCGCCGGGATGCGGCACAGATCATCGGCAATTGCGGAATATTCCGCAGCCTGCGCGGTTTCGGCAAGGGGCTGGACGATGTGCCCGAAGCCGGCTGGATCATCCACCGCGACGCCTGGGGCGAAGGCCTTGCCAAAGAGGCGATGCGCGCCAGCCTGGCCTGGTTCGATGCCGCGCATGGGCCCCAACGGATCGCCTGCATGATCGAGGAAGAAAATGACGTTTCGGTCTCCGTCGCGAGCGCGCTCGGGTTCGTCCGTTATGACCGCCATGTGCTGGAAGATGGTGCAACGGTGAACCTGTATGAGCGGATCGCCTCAGGCGCATCCTAGGTATTCGCCCGGACCCTGTCTTCATCGCGGCCTTCACCCGGTAATCCTAACTTTCCCCCGATCGGTCCGCCTCGGCGCGCACCGGGCGGGGAGAGCCAATGTCGACGGTCACCGATGCGCTGGAAGTGGAAGTTGCGGCAATCCTTGCGCTGTACCGCTGCGATATTGCCGGTGGACGAACCCGCGCCGCGATCGATCGCCGCTTTGCCCGGATCCTGCGGCTGATTGCTCCGCGCATTCGCCACTTTACCCGCGCCTATGGCTTGACCGACTGGTGCGAAGATGCCGCCCAGGCCTGTGCCATTGGCGTCTACCGCGCGATCCTCACCTATGATCCGGGCAAGGCCCGCTTCACCACCTTCGTCAACTGGCTGCTGCGCGGCGAGCTGCAAAGCTTGCGCCACCGGGTCCGGCTGGAACAGCGCGCATCGGCCCGGACGGCTGGCGCTTCGGTAGTCTCGCTCGACCAGCTGGGCGATCCGGCGGACGCGATCGGCTCGCGCTGGGAGGCGCAGGATCCGGAGGCGCTGGAGCGGACCGAAGCGCTTGCCGCCGAAGCGCTGGCCCGGCGCGCCTGCGGGACACTGCTCGATGAGCATCTCACCCATATGCGCAAAGGGGCGCTGCGCCAACTTGAACGCCGGGCCCGCCCGCGCGGGGCGGAAACCACCAGGCCCGGCACGCTCGCCCCGCGCGATGTCGAACGGGTCGAGCAGAACCTCGCCCGGGAACGCGCTATCATCGCCGCGCATCTGCTGGGCGAGGAGGACGAGGCGCTGGGCGATGGCGGGCTGCGCACCGAGCAACGCCGCGAGATCGCGCGGCGCGGGGAACGCGCTATCTCGATCCGGGCACGGCTCAATGAGCGGTTGTGGCAGGATTAATTGTCATGTTCGAAGAAATCGCGTTGCGGACCTTCAGTGAGGGAAAGGCGTCGAGGGGAGTAGCGAAGCCGACCTGTCTTGACTGGGTTTCCGTCACTATCACGGTGGCAGACGAGATTGCGGACCTGCTGTTCCCACAATTGCTCGCCCGGTCGGGTCGCTGACTGTTGTTGGTCGAGATTACCTAGTTGAAGGTAGGCTGGCAGTGCGCGCCGAATTTGCCGGATCGTCGCAGTGCCTCCTGCGTCCATGAGATACCGCTCAGTAGCGGCTGCGATTTCGCCTTCGTCAACACGATTTGGATTGTTCATTGGTTGTGTCCTTTTGAGATTTTGGGTCGGGCGACCCTCTCAGAGAGCCGCCCTCCCCGGTTAGGCGTAGCGGATCAGCTTCCACGTCACGGCATTGCCGCGATACGGGGGCATTATGTTGCCCACCGCAATCGGTGCAGTCGTGGACGGGGGTGGCTGAGGTTCCCAAACGCCAGATTCCGGACAGCGTGCGCTGGTCCGGGCAGTGGTTCCGAGGGGCACTTTGGCCATGACTCGGTTCCTTTCTAATTACGCCGCGAGGACACGCGCAGCGTTGACTGAAGGACCGAGGGCCGGTAGGCTTGGAGCGCTTGATAGAGCTCCGATTTGGCGTGTCCACCTCGGATCGGGGTCGTCAGTTCGCGCTGACGGCCCCAAATTTGTTAAGGGATGCGATAAGCCCCCTTCTTCTTTTGGACAGACTCGAGCAGCGGCGGCTTGGATTGCACCATGCGGTAAAGTTTTCCTGCAAGCTTTCGGCGCTCCAAAACTTCTCCCGTCATCCGGAAGAGCCCGACCCTAATTTCATCGACCGTCGCGGCACCAGCGAACTGTGTCGTGAGTAGATCGATGATCTTCTGCTCCATCGCGTCAATTCGCGCAGCGATAATCTCCGAGCGCAACTCTTCCGGAAGGTCGTCGAGATTGCCGAATCGGCCACCAAGGCCTTCTGGAAGTTCCGTGCTCATGCCCTCAGACGTACGGCCATCGCCGCGATCATTCAAGGCTTAAAGTTCGCAGTTTCCACCACTTTACCCATTTTTCCGCAAGCATCCCTCGCATAAGGAAACCTTTATGTCTCACCTACTGCGCTAGGATCGACGCTTATATGCGTCTTTTTGCGCGTGTATTTGCGCGCGCGCCAGCCCGCTTTAAAGCATCTGCTGCACACAGACTGCACAAAAAACCCCGCCGAAGCAGGGCTTTTCGTCGTGAGGAAGGGAGTGCCTGTTAAAGCTTCCCCGTCAGCTCCGGCACGGCGTTGAACAGATCCGCGACCAGGCCGATATCCGCCACCTGGAAAATCGGGGCGTCTTCGTCCTTGTTGATCGCGATGATGATCTTGCTGTCCTTCATCCCTGCCAGATGCTGAATCGC
>JANOKC010000225.1:0-1991 GCA_031419035.1 Novosphingobium sp.
GTTCCGTGGCGGGCGCGCGATCGATGTCGCTGGGATCGGGGGTTTGATCGACGGTTGCGCGTTCTGGGGCGCGCTCGCCTTTTGACGTTTCGGCCATCACTTTGTCTCCCCATCACCTTGACTAGACGTGCGTTCGACAACGCTCGATGCCGTGCCGGTTTTGGGATCGCGGCCATAGAAATCCCGGGCCTCGTTGAAGACGCACAAGACCTCTCTGCCGCGCCGCAAGCGAAGCTGAGCAAACACGCCGTGGATCACGACAAATTCATCGCGGACATCGAAGGGAACGATGCTTTCGCTACCGTCAGGGTTCACAGCGAAGAATGCCGGAAGTTCGCGCTGGTTGGGGAAGCGCAGCGCAGTGAATTGACCGTTATCGGTGATTTCGGATGGCTGGATCGCCGACGAACCTTGCACTGAGTAGCTCAAGTTCCGCTTGCCTTCGAGGACGGCGAGATCGAGCGCCGAGCGGATCGCGCCCGATTGCAGCGCAACGGCACGGGTGTAGGCGGCCTGCGTCGCCGCCGCTTGTGCAGCGGCGGCCTCTTCGCGCGGATAGCGAAACACCACCTTGAAGAAAGTGTCGGCGGAACGCGCGCCGATGGCTCCGCGCCGCGCCGATAGCTCGAATGTGTAGGTGCGATTGCCCGTGTTGGAACGGGTGATCACAATCAGATTGGTCGATCCGGCCAGCTCGCGCGGTTTGATGAACAGCGAGTTCTCGGCCGGGGCGACTTCCCACGATACGGTGTCGCCGAGTGCGACATGCTCCACGCGCTCTCCGGGCGAAAACACTATCTGCGTTGCAGAGCGGAAAACGCCAACAATGCGGAAAACCTGGGTGTCGCTGTAGATCACTTGGCGGATGCGGCTGTCCTGCGCAGTCGGGTGCGGGGTTTCGCCAGCCAGCGCCGGAGTGCCGACCAACAGCGACAGAGTGATCGCTATTTGTGGAAGGAGCTTCATCCTGTCACCTCCAGATCGGCGCGATAAGTCTGCACCTCCAGTCCCAAGGGGTTTTTGAACCGTTGCTGTTCGGTGGTCGGTGTATCGGTGGTGTCGTAAGTCACGGTGGCGATGGCCGGGGTGTCGGTCACGACCGAGCCATGCTGGAGTGACTTGGTGAACCGCACCTGCGCGACGTTCTTGGAAACCAGTGTCACCGATTTGACGGCGACAAACACGGTATCGAGATCGGTGAAGACCGACTGCGGCGATTTGGGATTGTCCTTGCCGTAAAAGGCTGTCCACCGCGCTTGCTCGTCGCGCGACGACATCGCCAGCACGCCCTCGAAGAACTCCTTGCGCGCCTGCGGTATCCAGCCCTCGCGGTTGCGGACATAATCAGCGAGGAAATATTTGGCGACGGCCTCGTTATAGGTCATTTGCCTGTCGCCCGACCCCCCGCTGTTAGATAGGGTCGAGGTAATCTCGCTCGCGCCTGTCGCCTTATCGACGGTGATGACATAAGGCGCGACGGTCTTGAGCGGCGCGAGCATGGCGACCGCCGCAACACCGGTGATGGCAAGACCGCTCGCCGCGCCCGCGACAATCCATGCCAGCCGCTTCGAGCGGCCCGCTGCAATCAGCCGGTCGTGATCCCAGCTTGCGGCTTCCGCAAAATAGGCTTTGAGATCCTCCCGGTCTGTGACGCCGCCCGCCATGACGCTCAGCAGCTCTGATTGGAGATTTGCGGAGATAGGCTGCTGATTGGCGGCACTTGGCGCTCAGGCTTGCCATTCGGCCTTTCGGTCTTTGGTGCAGCCGGGTTCTTCTCGGGGAAGACCTCGACGCCCCTGCGTTCCTGTTCCTGACTTTGCGCCGGGTCTGCTGGCGTTGACGTTCCGCCCAGCGGATCGACACTTGGCAGGATCGAACCATAGGGATTGGCCGGACGGCGCTGCTTGCCATCGCATTTGGCCAGCTTTGGCGATTTTGGCGCGGCGGTCGCAGCATCGACCGGCAAAATCAGTGCCAGTGCCACCGCGAAA
>JANOKC010000226.1:0-2869 GCA_031419035.1 Novosphingobium sp.
GCTGCGGTGTTGCTCTATGCTCGCACTCCCGAGGGCAACTATGCCAGCGCGGCGGGTGATGAGATTGATGCCGACGATCCCGCCCTATCCGCGATGCGCGCGGAGCGAGGCGAGGTGGTGCCTGCTGAGCTTGGTTCGCCGCTGCAAGCCGCACTCGCCCTGCCGATGATGCATCAGGCGGCGCTGGCGGGCTTCGTCCTGCTCGGCCCCAAGCCGACCGGAGAAGACTACCGCCCCGACGAGATCGAAATTCTCGGCTGGGCGACGCAGCAGGTGGGTCTCGACTTGCAGGCGATCCGGGTGCGCGATCTGGAGCAGACGGTGACGCGGCTTGAAGTACAGAACGGGAGCCTCGAATCGCACAACCGCAACCTGACCGACATTCTGGCGGGCAAGCAAACGGCCAGCGCATCGGGGAGAACGACATGACGGGCACCGCCGAATCGGCAAAGCTGGACTGGCCGCGCTGGCAGCAGGTGCTGCTAATCGCGCTGCTGGCGGTGCTGATCGGCAATCGCATGACCATTCTGCTCGATACCGCAGCCGCGCGCGCCGGGATCGCCGGAGAACTGTCGTTGGTGGGCGTGGCTTCCCGTCCCGATCTGGACAATCCGGGCTATGTCAGGGTCACCGTAGTTGCTCCCGATAGCCCTGCGGCACGAGCCGGTGTCAAGGTAGGCGACTATCTGACCTCTGAGCGCAGCTACGAATACTTCAGGCGCCCTTATGTCGGCGAGCGTCTCAATTTCACGCTCGATCGGCAAGGCGTACAGTCCAAGCGCCAGCTGACCACCGAACAGGTGCCATGGACAGAGGCGAGACTGGAAGGAAACACCAAGGCGTTGCTCAACATACTGGCGGTGATCGTCTCGATGCTGATTGGCTGTTCGATCCTGTGGCGCGGCTGGGGCAACAAGACCGCGATGCTACTCGGCGCTGCCATGGTCACGATGGGCGTCGCTGGTGTCAATTTGCCCCCATGGGCGGGCGAGCCGTGGCTGGCGGTGCCGATGTTTTCGCTGCTCTTGGCCTGCGCCGCAGGTGTCCACTTGCTGCTTCCTTTCGCGATGCTGTTGTATGCACAGCACGTCCGACCTTTGCCGCGCTGGCACTGGCAAGTGGCTTGGGCATGGCTGGCCCTGATGGCTTGCTTCACGGTCGCTTTCGCAAGTGATGTCATCGCATTGACCGGATATCTGAACTGGATAGGTGGTCCATCAAGAGGACGCGTGATTGTCTCGGGCGTTAGTTTGGTCGCCAGCACCGCCTATCTTGTCGCCGGTTGGCGCAGCAGCGAGGGTGCGCCGCGCAACCGGATGGCGCTGATCGTTCTGGCCTTGCTGGCCTTTGCGCTTGGCATCATGGTGATGACCTTGTCGTTGGACCGGACTAGCGACTTCTTCGCCGCTGGCTGGCTCGGCTATGTCAATGCGCTGATGATGGGCTTGGTTGCCCCCGGCCTGCTCGCTTACGCCGTGCTGCGACACAAGCTGTTCGATCTGGGCTTCGCGGTGAACCGGACGCTGGTGTTCGGCGCGATTGGGGTGTTGTTGCTGGTCAGCTTTGCGCTGATCGAGTGGGCGATCAAGCAGGCGATCCCCAAAGTCTGGTATGGCGGCAGCGTCTATATCAGCGCGGGGATCGCGGTCGGGCTGTATCTGACCTTCAACCGGATCCATCATAGGGTCGAACACGCGATCGAGCGGTTGTTCTTCCGCAACTGGCAGGTCAACGAGACCGCGCTCAAACGCTTCGTCGCGGCGGCGGCGCATGTCGAGAAGCCCGAGGCGCTGGCGGGGCAGTTCGAAAGCGAACTCACGCGGTTTTCCGGCGGGGCTGGCGCAACGCTTTATACCCGCTCGGGCAATGGCACCTATGCCAGTGCCACCGGCGAGACCATCGACGCCGACGATCCCGCGCTCTCGGCGATGCGCGCTGAGCAAGGCGCGGTGGTGCCGAGCGAAGTCCGCTCGCTCCTGCCCGCAGCGCTGGCCCTGCCGATGATGCACCAGGCCGCGCTGGCGGGGTTCGTCCTGCTCGGCCTCAAGCCCACCGGCGAGGATTACCGCCCCGATGAGATCGAAATTCTTGGCTGGGCCACCCAGCAGGTCGGGCTGGACCTGCAAGCGATTCGGGTGCGCGAGCTGGAGCTGACCAATATCAAGATGGCGGTCCAGATTCAGACTCTGAATGATGTCGTGGCGAGTGTCGGTTTGGCCGGGGCCGGAGGAAGAGCGCAATGACCAAAACGAGCGACACCCACCAACTCAACTGGCCGCGCTGGCAGCAGGCGCTGCTGATCGCGCTGCTGGTGCTGGTGATCAGCAATCGCCTGATCTTTGCCATGGATAACGTGGTGTATCGTTTGGGTCCCATCGAGGAGCAAGGCACCTGGGGCGGCCTGGTGGTCGCTAGCCCAAACTCCAAACCAGGATTCGGGAAAGCGATAGTAGTGACACCCGGCGGCCCGCTGGCAAATGCAGGGGTGCGCACCGGCGACGATCTCCGCTTTGAAGTCAGCTATACTCGTTTGCGCTGGGAAGCTCCGGGCGAGCGGCTCAATTTCACGCTTGATCGAGGCGGAACCCGGTCCGAGCGGCAGCTGACCCTCGCAGCGGTACCTCCGAATGAAGCGAACCGGCAGCGCAACTTCATGCTTCTGCTGAATGTGCTTGGTGCGCTTGTCTCGACGATGATCGGCTGCTTCATCCTGTGGCGGGGCTGGGGCAATGTGACGGCAATGCTGCTGGGCGCTGCGGTTGCTGTGTTGGCATACGGGGGGCTGCTCTTGCCAGTCTGGGTGAGCGTGCCGAGCGCAGCCTATACGATGCTGTCATTGCTCTGGGGTGCGAGCTGGATGATCCATCTG
>JANOKC010000227.1:0-4399 GCA_031419035.1 Novosphingobium sp.
CGCGAGGTAATCGTTGGAACACCACACCGTGATGTCCTTGGGGCCATTGTGCCCGGCAAAGCAGCGCGCATTGGGGTAGGCGCCCTTGTTGCGCAGGATGTCGATGAAAACGCGGTAGCGGCCCTCCGAATGGAGCCGATCAATCGCCTGGTCAAAAATCTGGTCGTAGTTCACGCGGGATATGCCCCTATTGGCTCTGCCAGTCCTCTAGCCCAGCATTACGCCGATTTCCATAGGCTTGTTGCGGACTATTTTCCTTCGGGATCCGGGCCGAACTGATTGTGTATCCCGCGCACCTTCTTGTCGATAAACAACCATTCAAACTCATGTCCGGCCAGAACGGTCATCGCCGGAGCCGAAGTCTTCAGCGCTCGGATCGTCTTGAGCCAAGCGAAAACTTCCGCGCGGTTTTCAGGTGCAAGATAATCGCCGATCAGGTGCGAACGGGCACGCAGTTGCAGCCAGCTCTGCGCAAATGTCGCGATATCACCTGCGAACAAATATTCGCGGCCATTGGCTAGCCGGGCATAAATCATCTGCGAGCCCGGGGTATGGCTGGGCGCAGGGATGACAACGACGCCGGGGGCAACCGCCTGAGGCCCACCGGCAGCAAGCCTGGCTTGCAGCGTTACGCCCTTGGGCCAGGTGATCATTTGCGTCGCCAGCGGGGCACTGGGCAATTGCTACGAATTGAGCCGCGCCGCGCTGGTCAGTGGCGACCCGCCAAGCGCCACCAGCGCGCCAAGATGGTCGGCATGCTCATGCGTAATCAGGATCAGACCTGCCTCACGCATCGCCGCGTCAACTCGGGCTTGTGCTTCTGGAATGAATGCTTCCATGCCCATTTCTTGCGCCGTAGCTGCGCTAATGCCGCTGTCGATCACGACCGGCTTGCCGCCGGGAACCAGCAGCCGCCAGGCCATCACCGCCACCAGCTTGCGTTTCATTCCAGAGCCGGCAACGAACAAATTTCCCGGCAAACGGCGTGATGCGACAATTTCCACTTCAAGCGAGGCTGGCGCCGGGCCGGGAATGCTAGCCGCAAGTTGGCGTAGCTGTTCGATCTGGATCGGTTTGGCCGGGACATCGCCAGGACGATTATCGACCAAAAGCCAATAATAGGGCAGGCCAACCACCAGTACCATGGCGAGCAGTATCCAGTTAAGGCGTTTGGTCATTCACAAGATCTCCTGGCGGCCAAGCCCATAGTCTGCCAGCGTGTGCCCCAATGCGGCAAGGCTTTCCTCATGGCGGGTGAACAAGGCGAGGTCGGGCGCGCTGCGCTGGAAGGGCTGGGCTTTGGTTAGACAGGCAATTCGCCGGGCGATCCCTGCGCCGCCATCGACGAAGCGTACATCCGGCCCAAAGGCTTTGGCGAGTTCATTGGAAACCAGCGGGAAGTGGGTGCAGGCCAGAACAACCGTGTCGATTTCACCACCTCCAGCCTGATCCCGCAATCCTGCAACGGCGCGAATGTATATGGCTGGGTCGACACTCTCCCCTCGCAATTTGGCCTCAGCCGCACCGACCAGCTCGGGTGCGGCATGGCGCAGCAATCGCTTGTCCTGGGCAAAGTCTACCTCAAGCCGGTCAACATAAGACTGCCGGATTGTCGCTGCGGTGCCCAGCAGGCCGATTGTTCCGGTCTTGGTCAGCTGTGCCGCGGGCTTGATCGCCGGGACGGTGCCGACCACCGGGATCGCCAGCACATCGCGGACCATGCCCAGCGCAATTGTAGAGGCGGTGTTGCAGGCGATGCAGGCAAGGCGCGGGCGGAACCGTTCGGTGATCCGGCCAAGCAGGCCGGCAACCCGCGCGGCAATCTCGGCCTCGCTCTTTGTGCCATAGGGAAGGCCAGCGTTGTCGGCGGCATAGATGACTGGCGCACCGGGCAGGAGTTTGCGCAACTCTGCCAGCACCGAGAGCCCGCCGACGCCCGAATCGAACAGCAGGATCGGCGCGTCAGCATCCACCAAAATTCCCCCTCCCGTGCACCCTGAGCTTGTCGAAGGGCCGTCCTTACTTTCACAACGTCCGAAATGGAAGAACAGGGCTTCGACAAGCTCAGCCTAGACGGTTAAGGAGGGCGAATGAATAGCTTGCTTGCTCTCGCATTGGGATACGCTCTCGGCTCGGTCCCGTTCGGACTGCTGCTGACAAGGGCGTTCGGCGCGGGCGATCTGCGCAGCATTGGCTCGGGCAATATCGGCGCGACCAATGTGCTGCGGACCGGGCGCAAGGGACTGGCGGCGGCGACGCTGTTGTTCGATGCGCTCAAGGGGTTCGCGGCGGTGTGGCTAGCATACCGGTTGTTCCCGGACATGTTAGGGATCGCAGCGCTGGGTGCGATCCTGGGGCATTGCTTCCCGGTGTGGCTGGGCTTCAAGGGCGGCAAGGGTGTGGCAACGATGATGGGCATCTCGCTCGGCCTCGGCTGGCCAATCGGCCTCGCCTATGCCGCCATCTGGCTGGCTGTGCTGGGGCTGACCCGGATATCGTCACTTGCGGGGATGAGCGCCGCGATTGCCGCGCCGATCGCCGCATTGGCCACCGGCCATCCCGGGCTGGCCCCGATCCTGACCGCGATTGCACTGTTGGTCCTGTGGCTCCATCGTGGCAATATCGCGCGGCTGCAAGCCGGGACCGAAGCCAAACTGGGCGGTGGCAAATAACCGCCGCCGACCTTTCGCAAGATGAGGCCTTTGCCCGCATCCGCCTGCTGCGCTCGCCCAATATCGGTCCGATCAGCTACGCCCAACTGCTGCGCCGGTTCGGCACCGCGCAGGCCGCACTGGCAGCTCTGCCCGATCTCGCCGCGCGGGGCCGCACCCCCTATCGCGCCGCCGCAGAGGCCCGGATCGCCGATGAGGTTAACGCGCTGCGCAAGGCTGGCGGGCGCTATCTGTTTCACGATTCGCCTGAATATCCAGCGCTGCTGGCCGAGCTGGAAAGTGCCCCGCCGATCCTGACCATGCGCGGTGATCCGGCCTTGGCACAGCGGCCTTGCGTTGCCATAGTTGGGGCGCGCAATGCCTCTGCGGCTGCGGTAAAGCTGGCGCGGCAATTTGCAGGTGCGCTGGCCGAGGCTGGGTTTGTCGTCGTCTCAGGCCTCGCCCGGGGCATTGACGGCGCTGCCCATCAGGCCAGTCTAGCAAACGGCACCATCGGCGTGATCGCCAGCGGGATCGAGATCGCCTATCCGCCTGAGCACCGCGACCTGCAGGAGGCCATCGCCAACCAAGGCCTGCTGCTGGCCGAATATCCCCCGGGGACCGAGCCGCTGGCGCGCCACTTCCCCTCGCGCAACCGGATCATAGCCGGGCTGGCACTGGGCACACTGGTGGTCGAGGCCGCGCCCAAGAGCGGCTCGCTGATCACCGCGCGGCTGGCCGGAGAATCCGGGCGCGAGGTTATGGCAATCCCCGGCTCCCCGCTCGATGCCCGCGCGCAAGGCTGCAACCAGCTGATCCGCGAAGGGGCGGTGCTGGTCCAATCGGCCGATGATGTGATCGAGTTGCTGTCTGGCTTCGATGGCAACCCGCGCTCCACCTTCCGCGAAAATGCCTCCGCCGCCTATTCTATCAGCGACGGGCTGGGCGATGAACCAGCGGACATCGCCGGTCTGCTAACCACCGCGCCGATCGCGGTGGATGAGCTGATCCGCCAAAGCAGCGAACCGGCAGCAGCCGTGCAGCTCGCACTGCTTGAGCTGGAGTTGGCCGGACAATTGGTGCGCCATGCCGGCGGGCGGGTCAGCCTGTCGGGATAGGCTTTCACAGCCCCTTGACCTTTGCCTGTCAACCCCGCCACCCTCGCGCGTACGTATACGCGTAAGGATTGCAACACCCATCATGCAGCTAGTCATCGTAGAATCCCCGGCCAAGGCCAAGACCATCGAGAAGTATCTGGGCAAGGACTTTAAGGTCCTCGCCTCATACGGTCATATCCGCGATCTGCCGCCCAAGGATGGCTCGGTGCGGCCCGATGATGATTTCGCGATGGACTGGGAAGTCTATGGCGACAAGGCGAGCCGCGTAAAGGCGATCACCGATGCGGCCAAGACTGCTGACCGTCTGATCCTGGCGACTGACCCTGACCGCGAGGGTGAGGCGATCAGCTGGCATGTCCGCGAATACCTCGCCAAGAAGAAGGCGCTGCCGTCTGACGTCCAGCGGGTTACCTTCAACGCGATCACCAAACAGGCGGTGACCGATGCGATGAAGGCCCCGCGCGAACTCGATCAGGATCTGATTGATGCCTATATGGCCCGCCGCGCGCTCGATTATCTGTTCGGCTTCACCCTCTCGCCGGTGCTGTGGCGCAAGCTGCCCGGCGCGAAGAGCGCAGGCCGGGTGCAATCGGTGGCGCTGCGGCTGATCGTTCAGCGCGACCGCGAGAT
>JANOKC010000228.1:0-27158 GCA_031419035.1 Novosphingobium sp.
AGGGTTCGGGCCTACGCCATCCCAAAACGGGGACAGGTCGGGATATGCGCCCCGGTTGAATCTCTCGACTTGCCCCCATGATCGCCAGCTTGCCCGGTCGGTATCCATCACCAGCGAGCGGGAACCGCGCAGCCTGTCGGCAATGCCGCCCCAATAGGGCTTGCCCGGCCACAGCCCGAACAGGTCCGCATCGCTCCAGCCATCGCGCGCGGCCAGCTTGCCGTAGTTCTCCAGCAGCCATACCGCATCATCATAAAGGGTTTGCCAGCGGGCTATGCGCAAGCCTTCGGGCGGCTGGCAGGGATCAAGGCGCGAAAGCTGGCGCGCCCAGTCCGAAACTGTAGCGGGTGTAGCAGCTGTAGCAGGCTGCACGTTCAAAACTGATTTTTCAGCTTCACCCCATTCTGTGCCCGGATGCGGTTTTTTCAATACTGGCGACGTAGCTGCTACAGTTGCTACAGTTGCTACAAATTGGTCGCGCTGGGGTTCGGCATGTTCGGCCAGCCATTGCCTGGGGTCAAAGTTCAGCACCGAACAATCTCCCATGCTTCCTTGCAAGGTGCGCCATCGATCATCGCGCCGGGTTTCGAGTTCGCGCAGCCATGCCCCTCCAGCAATGCCATCGCCGAACGCGCCTTTGCGGCGGTGCGAATAGCATTAGGGCCAAGCTGATAAATGGTGCGCAGCCCGATCAGATCGCCCGGCCTTTCCAGCAGCCATTCGCGCAAGGTCTCCGCGCTGCGCAATTCAGGATCAATTGCCCCTGCCGCCGTCAATCGCTTGGCTTCCTCCAGATAGTATTGCGCCAGCCTGATCGCATCGCCCAGCACCTCAGCACTGATCACCCGTGCCTCGGTATCATCGATCAAGGTCAGCGTGCCAGCAATACGGGCGGCATTCTCGGGCAGCTTGGACGCGAAGGCCCGAACCATGGCCAGTGAACCAGCCGAGGACAGTTCCCGCTCAATCGCATTGCAGAAATCCACATAGAGCGCGCGGGCGGTCGGTGTCAGTTCCAGCCCGGCCATATCCACACCCAGGGTACGATCACTCTCATTCTTCCACCTGATGGGCTGGCGAAGCAGACGGCATATTGCCGCATTATAGTCCTCCAGATCGCGGACCGCATGATGCGCAGCAGCCTGATAGGCCTGATCATCACGCAACCGGGTGCCAGCCTTGCCGATGGGGGCGCTAATCAGAAAGCGGGCGAGTAAGCCTTGATCGGAAAACTGAGAATCCGACAGGAAGCCCGATGCAACGCCCGGTTGCACCATGAGGTGCGCAGCCAAGCGCCGATCATACAGCACCGTCACGCCATCACCGCCCCGGATGCGCTCCAGCTTTGAACCATCCCATGCGCGGCACAGGTTCGCCGTGGTAGATTGCTTCTGTTCGGCCTTCAAACTGTGCCCGCCCAGGAATGAAGCCGCATCATCGCACAGCAGCGCCAGCGATGGTCTGCCTTGCTGATAGATGCGAAACAGCCCCTCCATGGTCTGATCGCCCGATGGGGCCAGCACCGACAGCAGCGGGGCAAGCGGGGAAGGGCCTAGTTCATGTAAGGCAGCCTCCAGCGCCGGGCGGTCGCTTTTCAGCTTGGCGGTTAGCTGCTTTGCCTTGGCATCATGCGCAGACAGCTTCACCGCATAGGCTTGCCGATTCCCCGCCTCGGCCTCGGCCAGTTCCCGTTCCAAATCGCGCACCGGCTTAAGCGCCATGTTGTCCGCGCTGCTTTTGCGTTCTCCGCTATCCAGCACTGTCAGCAGATAGAGCGACAGGGGGCAAGCTTTGCCCTGCCCGATAGGCAGAATCACATTCGCCCGGCCTTGTGCAGCAAGGGAAGCAACTGCCAGAACGCTATTGGCGGCGGCTTCGTCCGGGCACTGGATCACCGCCGCGATTGCCTTGGCAGCATCACCCAGCACCGGCCCCAGCGCATCCATGGGAAACACTCCGGGCGGCGGCAGATCACGATAGAGCGGGCGCGGCCCTTCCTTGGCGATAGGGGCGATCACTTCGGCGGCATCCAGCCGCGCCGCGATAGCTGGCGTCATCATGCCCGGTTCCCCCGCAATTCGTCATTGAAGTCTTTGAAGCCCTCCAGCGGGCGTATGATGCGAACGGCCAAGCCCCGGCTGGTGAAAGCCTTTGCCGCCTTGTCTGCCGCCATCGCCCCGGCTGAGTCATTGTCCGCGCCGATCACGATAGAGCGCACTTGCGGCGGGAATTGCATGGCCGGAAGCATACTCGCCCCCGCCGCCACCCAGATCGTGCCGCCCAGCATTTCCAGCAGCGACAGCCCATCCTCTGGCCCTTCGCAGACTGTCACCATGCCGGATGCGTCCAGATCGCCCAGCCGGATTGCACCGCCTGCCACCTTGCCCAGCGACAGCTTGGCCTTGGGCAGATCGGCTTTACCGCGCCCGTCGCTGCGCAGATAGATGCGCTGCAACCCGGTGATTGCGCCGGTCACGTTCCGGACCGCCGCCACCAGGCAGGGCAATGGGCTGGAATTGCCATAGGGAAGCCGTGAGAATCGAATGTCATGCGGGAGCGGCGGGTTGATGCCCCGCGCCTCCAGATAGGCCTGTGCCAGCGTCCCTGCCGCCGGAATGGCCTTCTCCCATATCGCCAACGCCTCACTGGTGCGGTTGCCTCGGTCGGCTGGGGGCAGGGCCGGTAATTCCACCATGGGCAGATCATTAGCGCATAGCACCCGCGCTGCTTCCACCATGCCCAGGCCATAGAGCCGGGCGACAAAATCCAGCACGTCACCTTGCGCACCGCAGCCGAAACATTGGAAGCGTTCGCCGTCGCTGTAGATGGTGAAGCTAGGCGAACGGTCGGCATGAAAGGGACAGCAGCCCTTCCACTCATTCCCTGCCCGCTGAAGTTTGACCGCTGCCCCGACAATGGACGGCAGGGGATTGGCCGTGCGGATGGCGTGAATGTCGATCATGCCGCGTTCCCCCCAAAGATCAGGGCTGCCAGCACCGCCGCCTGTTCGGGCCGGATGGCATGGACGGCAATCAGGAATTGAACCTGTACGAAGGGCGGGTTAAAAGCATCACGCGACAGGCCTCCACAGCTTTCGCATGATGCCCCGCCCTCAACCGGCGGGGCGTCTTTTGTCCGGGGCATCATGCCGCGCCCTCGCCATCTAGCTGAGGGGCAGCGTTCATCAGCACCTCGCAATCACAATAGCCGCCATGGTTGCGCAGCAACTCGGCAATAGCGGGCCAGTCGGCCCCGTTGGCTTCGCACCATTCGCGGGCATGGTGCAGGGTGTGGTTGCAGACGTTGCTATCGGGGTCGCCCAGCTTGCCGACGATATAGCCGAACAGGGCGTGAGCCTCGGGGATCGACAGCGGGTTTGCGGGGGTCGCCATCACGCTGCCCCCCCTTCGCTGGTGGAACGGATCATACGGCTGGCCAGCCATGCTTCCAGATCAGCGCGGCGATAGCGCACCGCTTTGCCGAGTTTGGCGTAGGGCGGGCCATCGCCAGTTAGCCGCAATCTTTCTAGCGTGGGCTTGGACAGGCAAACGTATTTCGCCGCCTCTGGGGTGTTCATGACTTCCAATGTCGCCTCCTATTGTCTGGCGACACTCTGTCTATGCGCACGCTATCCCAGCGTCAGTGTAGGCACACGGCAAGTGCTTACACGATTGTCTTTTTTGGATATTTTGGATTGAAGATTCCTGGTCCTTGGCGCTTTCTCGCATTTCGAAGCATGTCCCTGTCAGCTATAACCCCGAGTTCTGACAATTGATCGAGTGCGCGATCATCAATTATTTCGTGCCAATGATCTATTGCATAGTCTAATCGCTCGTCATGAGTCGCATCAGATAATTGCGCATAGGCCAATTCCATTTTGGCGTTATAAAGTCTGTATAGAAGTAATTTGTCGGTTTTATTCTTAGATAAATCCTTGCTTCGATTTCGAGAAAAACGTTTTCTTGGCTCTCTTTCTAGTTGGTCGGCAAGGTATTCGCGTGCCACAACCGATATGCTTTTTTCGGACCGCAAAAGTAGGACAAGAGGTCGCAAGTCGCCGTGTAAAGCGGCTTCCACCTCGCCCCATTGCTCGAAGTCCGCAAAGTCGAAACCGCGTTGCGGCGCTTCCTCCGATGTATCTTTGCGGTTCATGCTATCCTCTGAGAATGTCACGCTTGGCGCTTAGCGGCGTCAATAGCCACCACGTTACAGGTTTGGGCGGGTTGCAAAATCGCGGCCACATGCCGCGCCCACGCCTCCAGCGCCGATTGCTTTTCCTCTCGCCAATCATGGCGCTGGTAGATGCCAGCAACGCCACCCTTGGCACCGCTCACATGATTTAATGTGGCCTCGGTCACCTCAAAGCGAACGCCCAGCCGCTGAAACCCGGTGGCCATGGTGCGCCGCAGATCATGCACCCGCCACGGCTCTATCGCGCCAGCATCCTTGCGCACTTTTGCCACCTCGGCATCAAGCAAGGTCTTGGCCTGTGAAAAGCAACTGAGCGCTACCTTGCCGTTGAACGACATAACCGGCCCGGCCTTGGGCCAGCGCTTGGCGTCCAGATCATTTTTCTGCGCCTTGACCTGCAACGCCAGCGCCAGCCGATCCAGTTCCTCCACCACGGCAGGGGCGAGTGGGACGATATGCGCCACGCCGTTCTTGGCCTTGTTGGCGGGAATGATCCACGTGGCCGATGCTCGGTCGAGTTCGGCCCATGTCATGCCTGCAACTTCCTCGCGTCGTTGGCCTGTCAGCATCAGCACTCGGTAGAACGCCCCCAAGGGTGTTCGCAGAGTTTCGGTGGCCTGCCAGATCGAAGCCAGTTCGCCGTCGCTCAATACGTGGTCGCGGGATTTTGGAGCCTTGGGCTTTTCCATGTTCAGCAGGGGGTTTTCAGCAATGTCGCCGCGCTGGAGTGCCCAGCCAAAGAATATCGAGGCATAGGCATAGACCGTGCGGCGCGATGCCAGTTGCCGCGCCGGGATGCCGTCTAGGATGGCCTGAATATGGGCGCGGGTGATGGCGGGCAGGGGCTTGCCGCGAAGGGGCGGGGTCAGGTGTTTGTCGATCACCAGCTTGGCTTGGCCGTAGCTGCGCGGGCGGTGGCCAATTTTGTAATGTTCCAGCCAGCGCCCGGCCACCTTTTCAAAGGCCAGTTCGCCCTCCAGCTTGGTCTTGACCTCGGCTTGCCGCTTGGCCTCATCCTCGGCAGCCATGGTGTCCAATTCGGTTTGGCGGGGGTCGGTGCCTTGTGTCACCAGCGCAGCCAGTCGCTTGGCCTCTTTCCGTGCTTGATCAGGTGTAAGTTTGCCATGCTTGCCAAGCGTGATGCGACGGGTGGGCATTTGTTTGGTCATGCCGGGGCGGGTCATGCGGTATTGGAAAACATAGGCCTTGCCACCAGCGGGCGTCACTTTCAGTCCGAAACCGGCAACGGCTTGGTCGTGGTCGCCATCCCAAACAAAATAGTCACCCTTGCCGGGCTTGGCGGCATCAACCGTGCGTTTCGTGATGTTGGCGGTGGGCATCGGTGCAGGCCTCCATGCGGTTCCAGCAAGCACATAGTAAGCACCAGTAAGCAAATATGCAATGGCTAGAGATAGCGACAGATTACAAAAGTGGCGGATTAACGGGGTTTTTAGAAATGCGGCCACGCTAATCAGCCAATATTCCTCTAACTACGAATCTGAGGGTAGAACGTTCGAATCGTTCCGGGCGCACCATTCTCTCTCGATGAATTGCATAGCGACCTGCGGCAGTCAGATGTCCAAGGCGGGGCCGCAGCGTTTTTGAAACAAGACTGGCAGAAGTTCCGGCTCAGAAATGCGGATATTGTCAGAGCCGTAGAGCACGGCTGTGGGCCAAACATCCGGCAGGGCTATTGGCACGGCATCAAAGCGCACTGCAGCGGAAGTATCGGTGAAGCGGAAATGACTGTTGTGGATTGCCAGTAGGCCGCCCGGTACAAGGCACGCGTCCAGTGCAGCGATACCCTGTTCGAACCGGGCAAACGGGAGGATGGCTGAGCAGTCCTTCGGCAGATCAGCTTCCAATACGCCATGGCGGAACACCGCAAGCGCTAGCACAGCATCAAATCGATCAGCCGGATCGGCGGTACTTCGATAGCTGCTCAATGGATTGGAATCCGCCTGGCGCGCCTTGGCCAGCGCGCGCGGGTTGAGATCGACGCCGGTGATCCGTGCCTACGGAAGGCGGCGGCGCAGGGCGCGCACTTCGGCTCCGCTAGAACAGCCGAACGAGAGGATGCGCGGGCTGGGAAGGTCGGCCAGCCGCACGGCCAAGGCATCGAACAGCGACGGGTATCTCTCCTCGAAGGTATCGGTAAATGGCTGAAACAGCTCGCTGGGCTTGGTGCGGATCAGGCGATCGATGGTTCTGAGTTCCGGACTGGTCATGCGCCGGATCCAGCGGCCCAGCGCCATCCCATAGGGCACTGCTCGGGCGATCCGGCGCAAGGGTTCAAAGCGGTCGCTCAGAGTGCGCATGGCCTGCGCATGGCACAGCAGACCGTGCAAGAGAAGTGGCAGATCACATCGCGCGGATGACGCAGTGGCTTTCGCTCTGTAAGGAGGTCGCCCTGGCAACGGAGCATTTTCTTAATGGATCACGAAGACCGCCAGACCCCGGAAGCATCAGTCGGGCACTCGGCATGGTGCTTCGTAAAAGCAAGTCGCGCGCACATCATCGTCGATGCGGCTGCCTATTTCGAATTGATGCAGCAAGTGATGCTGGGCGCGCGCCAGCAGATATTGATGATCGGCTGGGATTTTGACACGAGAGTGCGTCTGGGTCCTGGGCGACGCTGGTGGAATGTGCCGCGCCGCAACACATATCCCGCCAGGTTTGGTGCCTTTGTGATCTGGTTATGCAACCGGACCAGCGCAATGGAAGTGCGGGTGCTAAAGTGGAACTTCGGTGCGCTCAAATTCTTGCTGCGCGGTTCGATGATTATCGATTTGATCAGATGGTACCGCCACCCCTCGATCAAGTTCAAATTCGATTCGGCTCATCCACTGGGATGCAGCCATCATCAGAAAATTGTGGTGATAGATGATCGTGTTGCGGTTTGCGGCGGGATCGACATGACGTCCGACCGCTGGGACACCCCGGCCCATATCGAAGAGGATTCCCGGCGAAGGCGCGAGAGTGGTCGATTGTACGGGCCATGGCATGATCTGACCATGCTGGTTGAAGGAGATGCTGCCCGTGTTCTGGGCGAACTGGGCCGCGAGCGCTGGGAACAGTCGGGCGCTGCGCCGTTGCTCCCGTGTACACCGCAAGAGCACAGCGCCTGGCCAGTAAGGCTCAAGGCCGAATTCTGCGATGTTGAAGTGGGAATCGCTCGCACCCGTTCGGCCTGGCGCTCGATTGAAGAAGTGCGCGAGGTCGAGGCGCTGTTCATTGAGCATATCCGCCGGGCCAGGCAGTTCATCTACGCCGAAAGTCAGTATTTCGCCGCTCGTACGATTGCCGAGGCAATTGCACAGCGGATGGCGGAACCTGACCCTCCCGAAATCGTTCTGATCAATCCCGAAACCTCGGAGGGCTGGCTTGAGCAAACCGCGATGGATGGCGCGCGGGTAAGACTGTGCCGGGCCATCGGTGAAAAGGATTGGAGTCATAACTTCCGGATTTTTGTGCCGCACAACGCAGCAGGCACTCCGATCTACGTTCATTCCAAGATGATGATCATCGACGATGAGGTGGTCCGGATCGGATCGGCCAATATGAACAACCGTTCGCTGGGTTTAGATAGCGAATGCGATTTGTTCATCGACGCGGCCAGACCGGGCAACGCCCACGCGGCCGCACCGATCACCCGCCTGCGCCATGCTTTGCTGGCCGAACATACCGGCCTTGCGATTGAAGAGGTTGCAGCGAAGCTATCGCAGGATCCCTCGATGATCGCATTAATCGAGGGTGCGCCAAAATCGGGCAAGCGGCTTGCACCTTTTGTCTTGCGCCCGCTCTCCGGAGCGGAGAAAGCGCTAGCAGACAACGCGCTGTTTGATCCTGAACGCCCCGAACAGCTGTTCGAGCCGTTCAGCTCGGCACGCGGTCTGTTCCGTCGCGGCGGCTTCCTGCGCCGGCCGGGCTAAAGGAGTTGATTGCTGATGAGCAGACCGATTGGTGCGGATGAACGCAGGCCAGCAGCAAAGCTGCCGGTTCCAGACGAGGTGCAGGATGCGATCCGCACGCTGATCCGCTGGTCGGGCGATGATCCTGACCGCGAGGGACTGCAGGATACGCCCGCCCGGGTGGGCCGCGCCTGGAAGGAATATTGTCAGGGTTATGCCGATGATCCGGCAATCCACCTCGCGCGCCAGTTCGAGGAAGTAGGCGGCTATAACGAACTGGTGCTGCTGAAGGATATCCCCTTCCAATCACACTGCGAGCATCACATGGCCCCGATCACAGGCAAAGCTTCGATCGCCTATATGCCCAAAAACCGCGTAGTCGGAATTTCCAAGCTTGCCCGGGTTCTAAACGGCTATTCCCAGCGCCTGCAAATTCAGGAGCGTCTGACCGCCGAGGTTGCATCATGCATCTGGGAGAACCTCAAGCCGCACGGTGTCGCCGTGGTGATCGAGGCGCAGCACGGCTGCATGACCGGCCGCGGCGTGCGCACTCCCGGTGTTGCAATGGTGACGAGCCGGTTGCTGGGATGCTTCCTTGACGATCCGCGCAGCCGCAAGGAAGTGATGAGCTTGATGGGGTATTAAATCGGCAGATCCCAGCGCTTGCCAAGCCAGATCATCGCCAGATAGCCTGCAAACCCGACTGCGACAAATAGTGCGAGGGCAAACGGGATAGCTAAGCCGCGCCGCAGCGCTAATGCCAGCACAACAAAGGCGGGAAGCGAGGCGATAACATAGGCGCTCGACGAAATTGCGAAATCGGCAATCCGCGAGGCCTCAGCCCCGTCGCGCCAGAGCCACAGCATCGCCATCAGGGAAACCAGTGGTAGCGAGGCGATCAGCCCGCCCCAGCCGGGGCTGCGGCGCGCAATTTCAGAGGCAGCCGCGATTAATACGCCCGAGATAAGCGCCTTGATCGCAAGCTGCCCCCAGATCACAGCTCAGAGCTGCTCAAGCATATGTTCGGCCGAGCTGACCTTGAAATCACCCGGCGCTTCGACGTTGAGCTGTTCGATCACGCCATCGTTGACCACCATCGAGAAACGCTGACCGCGGGTGCCAAGGCCAAAGGCGCTGCCGTCCATGGTCAAACCCAGTGCTTGCGCCAAATCAGCGTTGCCATCAGCCAGCATGGTCACGTCGCCTGAACCGGAGGCCTTGTTCCATGCACCAAGCACGAACGGATCGTTGACCGCGGTGCAGGCGATTTCGTCAATGCCTGCCGCCCTTAAAGCGTCGGCCTGATCGACATAACCTGGCAGATGCTTGGCCGAGCAGGTCGGAGTGAAGGCACCGGGGACGGAAAACAACGCGACGCGCTTGCCCTTGAAGTAATCGGCTGACTGGACCGCTTCCGGGCCAGCTTCGGTGGCTTTGACCAGCTTTACGTCAGGTAATTTGTCGCCAATGGAAATTGTCATGGAATCAGTCCTTCTCGGGCAGGGATACTCGCGCCCTGATATAGGAAGTTGTGGCACTCCGGCAACGTCAAAGCATGGTTAATTTCGCTTTACTGCCCCTATTTAAGAAGCGGTAAACCCGATCCGTCAATGTCCCAGTTGCGAGAATTGACTCGTCGGGAGACTGCAAATGAGGATCGTAAAGGGGGTCGCGGCGTGCCTTGCCGCAATGTCGCTGCTGATGGGGGTTCCAGCCAGCGCTGGGGAGATGAGTCAGGCAGAAAAGCTGCGCCGGCTGGATATTATGCTGATGGTTACGGGGCTGCGCTGCCGCACAACTGCGGAGAACTTCCAGGCGGACTATGGCCGCTTTACGACCAATCATATCGCTATGCTCAATGCCGCCAGCAACAGCCTGAAGTCCGAGATGGCGCGCCGTCATGGGGTGGCTGGGGCCAATCGAGCACTTGACCGGTTCAGCACGACCATGGCCAACAACTATGGCAACGGCCACCCTTGGCTTGGCTGCGGTGAATTGAAGATGGTGGTCCGCAATCTGGCTGCGGTTCGCGGTATGGCACCTTTGGAGGCCGCCGCAGATCAGCTGCTGGCTGAAACCGGATCATCGCAGATCGCCTGGGCTAGGCGCTGAACAGGCCACCGTCAGTAGATCATATAAAGACTTCTTTATATTTGCTTCAGTTTGGGTGAGCGGCTAAGGGCGGCGTCTTATTGATGTCGCCCTTAGCGTATCTGCATGATGTGGCCGGGCGGCTCAGGCAATTCCAGGCAGGAGTCTACCCCGTGGCATCACCTTTGATCGACGCCCAAGCTGATCATGTCATCGCCGATATCGGCCTTGCGGAATTCGGCCGCGCCGAAATTCGCATTGCTGAAATCGAAATGCCGGGCCTGATGGCTCTGCGCCGGCAATTCGGGGCTTCACAGCCCTTGAACGGCGCGCGGATCACAGGCTCTCTCCACATGACGATCCAGACCGCGGTGTTGATCGAAACTTTGGTCGCGCTGGGCGCAGAGGTACGCTGGGCCACGTGCAACATCTTCTCCACACAAGACCACGCCGCTGCGGCGATTGCCGCTGCTGGCATTCCGGTGTTCGCGATCAAGGGTGAAAGTCTGGCCGATTATTGGGATTATGTCGGTCGCATTTTCGATTGGGACTCTGACGGTTCCGGGGATCAGACCGCCAACATAATCCTGGATGATGGCGGCGATGCCACCATGTTTGCTCTGTGGGGCGCACGGCTTGAAGCAGGCGACACTCTGGACGAGCCGACCAATGCTGAAGAGATCGAATTCCAGCGCGCGCTGAAAGCCTATGTAAAGGCCAAGCCTGGGTACCTGACCATGTCGGTTGCCCACATCAAGGGCGTGTCGGAAGAGACCACCACAGGGGTTCACCGGCTGTATCAGATCGCCAAGGACGGCAAGCTGCCGTTCCCGGCGATCAATGTGAATGACAGCGTCACCAAATCGAAGTTTGATAACCTTTATGGCTGCAAGGAATCGCTGGTCGATGCGATCCGCCGCGCCACTGACGTGATGCTGGCCGGCAAGGTCGCCTGCGTGGCGGGCTTCGGCGATGTTGGCAAGGGCAGCGCTGCCTCGTTGCGGCAGGGCGGTGCCCGCGTGATGGTCACCGAGGTCGATCCGATCTGCGCGTTGCAAGCGGCGATGGAAGGCTATGAAGTTGTCACCATGGAAGAGGCGGTCACCCGCTGCGATATATTCGTCACCGCCACCGGTAACGAAGATGTCATCACTGCCGAACACATGAAGGCGATGAAGAATATGGCGATCGTTTGCAACATCGGCCATTTCGACAGCGAAATCCAGATCGCCGCGCTCGACAATTATAAATGGACCGAAGTGAAGCCGGGCACCGATCTGGTCGAATTTCCAGACGGCAAACAGATCCTGATCCTTGCCAAGGGCCGCCTCGTCAATCTGGGCTGCGGCACTGGCCACCCCAGCTTTGTGATGTCCGCCAGCTTCACCAATCAGGTGCTGGCTCAGATCGAGCTGTTCACCAAGAATGGGGAATACAAAAACGAAGTGTATGTTCTGCCCAAGCACCTCGATGAAAAGGTCGCTGCGCTGCATCTGGAAAAGCTAGGGGTAAAGCTGACCACACTGTCGAAAAAGCAGGCGGATTATATCGGCGTTTCGGCCAGCGGCCCGTTCAAGCCAGATCATTACCGTTATTGATCCTTTCGTCGTCCCCGGGGTGACCGGGGACCGCGAGCCTTGTCAATCCAGCTTTGCATCGATGAGGCCAGCGATCCCCGCTTTCGCGAGGATGACGATCTGGCGGCTTGCCAATATCCGCGCCCCCGCATAGCTGGACTGCATGATCCTTTCCCAGACCGCTCTTGTCCTGATCGGGCTGTTGCTGGCGGCGTGGTCGCTGGCCGCAGGCTGGGCGATTATGTCTGCTCGGGCCAAGGCACGGCGGATAGAGGCAGGGCAACGCAATGCCCGCAGGCTTGCCCGGATGGTGGACGAATCTCCCGCGTTGCCGCTGCTGGTTCGCGCCGATGGCAAGATCGAAGCGCCGGCAAAGCTCGCGGGTTGGCTTGGCCTTGATGCGGTTCCTCAGTTTCTGACCGAACTGGATGCAGGCGAAAAGGGTCTTACCGCCGAACAGTTGGCCGAGCTTACCGAAGCGGTGCGCCGCACCCAGAAAACGGCTGCGCCATTCCGGATGGTTGCCACACCGCGTGATTCGAAGCGCAGCCTGGCCCTGCGCGGGCATCTGGCCGATCCGCAGGTTTCGCCGGGCGGCGCGGCGCTGGTCTGGGTGTTCGATTTTAGCGACAGTGAAAGCGAGCTGGTTAAACTTCGCGCTGAAGCGAACCGGGCGCGCAGCGATTTTTCAGCGCTGGTCGGCCTGATCGAAGCTGCGCCGATGCCGATGTGGTTCCGAGGGTCTGATGGCGCGTTGCAACTGGCGAATACTGCCTATGTTCGGGCCGTTGGCGGGGATAGTGCCGAAGCGGTGGTTAGCGCCGGGATCGAACTGATCGAATCGGTGGATGGCCTTACTGCGGCACAAGTTGCGGGGCAGGCCGCAGACAAGCAATTGCCGATTGAGCGGATGGTTTCTGCGACTATCGGCGGCCAGCGCCGTGCCTTGCGAGTCAGCGATCTGCCGCTGGGCAAGGAAGGGGTGGCTGGATACGCCGTCGATGTCGAAGATATGGAAGAGCTGGCGCGCACCTTTCGGGCATTTCGTGATGCCCAGCGCTCGATGCTGGATCAGCTTTCGGCAGGCGTTGCGCAGTTTAGCGACAAGCGTCAGCTGACTTTTGCCAACCAGCCATTCCAGCGAATATTCGCGCTTGGGCCAGCGGCAATGCTCGATCCGCCGCCGTTTGAACGGCTGCTGGATATTGCCCGCGATGCAGGCCGCGTTCCTGAAGTGCGCGACTTTCCGGCTTGGCGGCGCGAAAGGGCGGGCTGGTTCATGTCGGGCGAGGCCCAGGAAGAGGCCTGGACGCTGGCCGATGGCACCCATTTGCGTATTGTCGCTCAGCCGTTGCCCGATGGCGGACTGCTGCTGATCGCCGAGGATCGAACCGAACAGCTGCGCCTGTCAGCCACCCGCGATACGTTGCTGCGGACCCGAACCGCAACTTTCGACAGCCTGTTCGAATCGGTCGCGGTGTTTGCACCTGATGGCCGGATGCAGCTGTGGAACCGGCGCTTTGCTGCGGATTGGGGACTTGAGGATGCGTTCCTTGATACCCACCCGCGCATTGAGGCCTTGCTCGAACGAATTGCCGCGCGGCTGAAACGGCCTGCCCGTGCCAAGGCTGTGGGTGATGTTGTCCGCGCGGCTACGCTTGACCGGCGGCAATCCGGCAGCCGGGTTGTTCTGGCCGATGGCCGAACGCTGGAGTTTGCCGGGGTGCCTCTGCCCGATGGCAATGGCTTACTGACTGTTCTTGATATTACAGATAGCCAGAAAGCCGAAACCGCGCTGCGCGAACGCAATGCTGCGCTGCTTGAAGCCGATGCGGTCAAAACCCGGTTCCTCGCGAATATGAGCTATGAATTCCGCACGCCGCTTACGTCCATCGGCGGCTTTGCCGAATTGCTTGAGGCTGGAATTGGCGGGGAATTGTCTGATCAGGGCAAGGAGTACGTCGCCGCAATCCTGACTTCGGTTGAACGGTTGGGGGAACAGATCGAAAATGTTCTCGACCTTTCGCAGAGCGAAGCAGGAATGCTTCCGCTCGCGACCGGTGAAATTGATTTGCTGCCCTTCGTCACCAAGATCATCGAGGATCGGGCCAGCCGGATCAGCGCAGCCGGGTTGGTGCTCGACTTGCAAGGTGATAGCGCCGCCGGGCTGATTATAGGTGACAGTCGCCGGCTCGCCCGCGCAATCGGCCACGTGCTCGACAATGCGATTGCTGCCACGCCGCCGCATGGACGAATCCTGATCGAACTGTCGCGTCACCGGACCAAAGGGCGCGACATGGCGCGGATCGTTGTGTCAGATAATGGCGCAGGCATGGATGCTGCAACGCTTGCTCGCGCGTTGGATGGCCTGAAAATCAGTGCCGATGGCAAGGCGGTCGAGCGGCGACAGGGGTTGGGTCTGCCGCTGGCTCGGCAATTGATTGAAGCGCATCACGGGACACTCGAACTCCTGTCCGAACCGGGGCAGGGTACCGCCGCGATCATCGAGCTGCCGTGAGGCTGGAACTGCCCGATCTTGATGCGATGCATGACCTTGGCAAACGCGTTGCAGCAGCGTTGCAAATTGGCGATGTGATTGCGCTGTCGGGCGGGCTGGGTGCGGGCAAGACGACGCTGGCCCGGGCAATCATTGATGGCCTGGGATATGCTGGCGAAGTGCCTTCACCCAGTTTCGCGATCATCGAAGTTTACGATCCCCCTGCGCTGCGTATCCCATTGGTTCACGCTGATTTTTATCGGCTGAAGCGGCTGGAGGAGGCGGAAGAGTTGGGTCTGGACGATTACCGTCAAGACGCCGTGCTGATCGCTGAGTGGCCGGAAAATGCAGGCGGATTTGCGCTGGAGCCGGGTTGTCTTTCGATCATGCTGGAAGTTGCGGAGAATGGCAGGCTGGCCATTGCTCGGGCCGGTATGGATTGGCTAGGGCGGGTACCATGGAAGTGAATTTGCCCGAGGGTCTCGAAACCTTTCTTGCCCGCGCTGGTTGGGCCGGGGCAGCAATCGAACCGCTGGTCGCAGACGCGTCATTCCGGCGATATTTTCGTATCCGCAAGGGCGAGCGTTCGGCGATGCTGATGGATGCACCGCCGCCCAACGAAGATCCCGCTCCTTTTTTGAGGGCCGCAAAATGGCTTGATTCCAACGGAATGCGCGCACCTCATATCCTGGCTGAAGATGCTACAAGGGGGCTCGTTCTGCTGGAAGATTTTGGCGATGTGCGGATGCGCGACTATCTTGACCAATGGCCTGCGGATGAGCAGGAGGTCTATAAATGTGCAGTTGATGCGCTGGTAGAATTGCACCGACTTCCGGCTGGCCCGTTCCTGGCTTACAGCTTCAGCGAGTACCAGCGTGAGGCCAAACTGTTTGTCGATTGGTATTGCGCCGCGCAAAACCTGACCGTCGATGGACCGGGATTTTTGGCAGCCTGGGAACAGGTTCTCAGTCAGTTACTGCCGCGCCAACGCATTGGAGTAACCGTGCTGCGTGATTATCACGCTGAGAATATCATGCTGCTTGGTTCGTTGCAGAAACAGGGGTTGCTCGATTTCCAGGACGCGCTGATTGGCCATACAGCCTATGATCTTGTCTCGCTATTGCAGGATGCGCGGCGTGACGTGGCGCCTGAGCTTGAGGCAGAAATGCTCAATTACTACATCAGTGAAAGCCGCGCGAATGCAGAATTTCTTGGTGATTACGCCCGGCTTGGGGCGCAACGGAATGCCAAGATCGTGGGGATTTTCGTTCGGCTGTGGAAGCGCGATGGCAAGCCGCGTTATCTTGAACTGATCCCGCGTGTATGGGCTTTGCTTGAACGCGATCTTGCCCATCCTGCGCTCGCTCCAGTGGCGGATTGGTTTGACCAGAATATCCCAGCCGAACTTCGGGCAGCCGGTGGCGGAAGCTTCCAGCCATGAAAAAGCTGCCACTCGCCAGCGATACGGCGATGGTAATGGCCGCAGGCCTTGGCAAGCGGATGCGCCCGCTCACCGCTACCCAGCCCAAGCCGCTGGTAAAGGTCGCAGGGAAGGCGTTGATCGACCATAGCCTGGACCGGATGATTGATGCGGGGATCGGGCGGGCAGTGGTGAATGTTCACTACCTTGCCGATGCGCTGGAGGCGCACCTCAAGGGGCGCAGCGCCCCCCAAATCGAAGTGTCTGATGAACGCGCAGCTTTGCTCGAAACCGGTGGCGGAATGGTCAAGGCGCAGGCAATGCTCCCTGATCCGTTCTTCTGCATCAACAGCGACAATATCTGGCTCGATGGACCGCGAGACGTCTTTCGTGAGCTGTCTGACATCTGGAACCCAGATGTGATGGACGCGCTTTTGTTGGTGACGCCGCATGCCCGGGCGCGCAACTATGTCGGCAAGGGCGATTTTCACCTAGACCCGCACGGCAAGATCAGCCGCCGCCGGACCAGCCGGATCGCACCGTTCATATATACCGGCATCCAGCTGCTCTCGCACCGGCTGTTGCGCGGTGCGCCCGAAGGACCGTTTTCGACGATGGTCTTGTGGGAACGGGCCATCGCCGAGGGACGGCTTTATGGGCTGACCCACACGGGCGACTGGTTTGAAGTGGGTGAGCCAGGTTCGATTGCGCTGACTGAGGCATGGCTAGCTGGTGGCTGACCGGGCTGGCCCTCAAATCTATTCGATCGCGGCGCATCGCGGCTTTGCCGATGCGCTGGTTGCCGGGCTGATCCCGCGTTATTCGCAAGGTGATGATGGGCTGGCCAGACTGACCCTGCTGTTACCCAGTCGCCGCGCCGAGCGGATCGTGACCGAGGCTTTCATCCGCCTTTCGAGTGGCGGCCTTCTGCTGCCGAGGATGGCAGTAGTTGGCGATCTCGACATTGATGAAACGCTGGGGTCGCTGCTTGATCCGTTGGTCGCGGGCGCGCAGATTCCTGCCGCCGCCGATCCGGTGAGGCGCTGGCTGCGGTTTGCGGCGATCCTGCGCGAAGTGATGGGTGCAGACGCTCCGCAGGGCCCGTCCTTGCTACGGCAGGCATTTGAGACGGGGCGGACGATTGACCGCTTGCTGGTTGAAGGGATCAGGCCGGAGGATCTCATGGCGCCGGAGATTGTTGGACTGGTTCTGGATCAGGCGAAACACTGGGAGAATTCGACCAGAGCATTTCTGGCAGCGCAATCATTGTGGCAACACGAACTTTCCTCGCGCGGCGAAGTTGATGCGGCAACCCGGCGCAACCTGTTGTTTGACCATGCAGCTCGGCGTTGGAGCGAAAATCCGCCGCTTTATCCAGTAGTTGCAGCTGGTGTGACCAGCGCTTCACCGGCCTTGGCAAGGCTGCTGCGGGTGGTGGCGGAGTTGCCGCGAAGCGCTGTGATCCTGCCCGATCTGGACCTTGTGCTTGACGGGGATGTATGGACAGCGCTCGGCGTGGCGGGCGCTCCTGATGCGGCAGACGACCCCCCATTTGGCGACAACGACGCTGTAACCCACCCGCAATACCACCTCAAACTGCTGCTAAACCGGATGGGCGTGGCGCGTGGTGAGGTGCAGCCGTGGCACCGCGCTGGAATCGCGGCCGCGCCGCCCGAGCGAAGCCGCGCTATCTCAAGCCTGTTCCTGCCGCCTGCTGCCAGTGCCAGCTGGGTTGATCTGCCCGCCGATCGGCGAAGGCTGTCGGGCGTGCGGCTGATGCAGACGGCCAACCCGGGCGAGGAAGCACAGGCCATCGCAATCTTGATCCGCAAGGCGCTGGCCGAGCCGGAAAAGCGCGTGGCCCTGATTACGCCGGATCGTGGTCTGGCCACCAGAGTGGTTGCGCATTTGCGGCGCTGGGGGATTGAGGCGGATGATACCGCTGGCCGGCCCTTGCCGCAAACCGCTGCGGGCCGGGTGTTGCTGTTGCTGGCCGAAGTTCTGGCGCAGGATGCCGCGCCGGTGCCGCTTCTGGCGCTGCTGGAACATCCGCTGGTCCGAGCCGGAGATGCGCGAGCCGAGTGGCTGGAACATGCCCGGGCGCTGGATCTTGCGCTGCGCGGTCCGCGTCCCGCTCCTGGGTTGGCGCCATTGCAGGCCGCCGTCGAGAGGATTGCGCAGCGCGAGCGCGCCGCGGCTATTTCAATTTGGTCGGCGGACGTTGAAGCAGTGTTAGTTCCCCTGCTCAAACCAGCAGATGAATTGCCGCTGGCAGAGGCATTCGACCGGCTTTGCGGCGCAGCCGAACAGCTATGCGGAACTGGCCTATGGGGCGGGGCGGATGGCCGTGCTCTGGCCGCCTTTGTCGAGGAATTGCGCGAAGCTGCGCGCGATGTGGGCACCACTGTTACTCCGCGTGATTTGCCCTCCATATTGCGCGACGCAATGGACCGGGTCGCGGTTCGTCCGCCGTGGGGAGGACATCCCCGTGTCGCGCTTTACGGGCTGCTCGAGGCACGGATGAGCCGGGCCGATCTGGTGATTTGCGGCGGGCTGACTGAGGGCAGCTGGCCCGCCAAACCATCGCCAGAGGCACTGCTGCCACCTGCCGTGTTGCGGGCGTTGGGGGTGCCGGGCGCGGATTTCCGCATCGGCCTTGCCGCGCATGATCTTGCCTCGGCGCTTGGTGCACCTGAAGTGGTGCTGAGCCATGCGCTGCGCGACGAGGCTGGACCAGTAATCGCATCGCGGTTTGTCCTGCGGGTCCGGGCCTTGCTGAACGAGCTGGCTGACGGCCATGAAGAGCTTGAGGCGGTGCTCCTGGCCCGGGCGATAGACGATGCCCCGCCTGCGCCCGCCTATCCGCAACCGGCACCGCGCCCCACGGCGAAGCAGCGCGATGTGGGCATTGCGGTAACCGCCCTCGATCGGTTGCGCGGTGATCCCTATCAATTTTATGCCAGCGCGATCCTTTCGCTGCGCTCGCTCGATCCGATTGACGCCCAGCCCAGCCCGGCGTGGAAGGGCACTGCGGTCCACCGCATTCTTGATCGCTGGCACAAGGCCGGTGGAAAGCCGGGCGAATTACTGGCGCTGGCCGAGGCAGAGCTTGATACGATGAGCGCTCATCCGCTGATGCGCGGCCTTTGGCGGCCGCGCCTTTTGGCAGGGCTTGAATGGATCGATGCTGAGATTACCCGGCTCTACCATGCGGAAGCACGCGCGGTGCTGGTTAGCGAGGCCGACGGTGAAATGCTTTATGATGGGGTGCGGATTCACGGGAGAGCTGACCGGATCGACCAGCTTGAAAGCGGCGCGCTGGCAATCGTTGACTACAAGACCGGACAGCCGCCGACCGGAACGATGGTGGAAGCAGGATTTGCGCTTCAGCTTGGGCTGATCGGATTGATCGCGCGCGCCGGCGGTTTTCGCGGTGTCGCCGGCGAGGCTGAGAAATTCGAATATTGGTCGCTAGGCAAGGGTGACCCGAGTGAAACCCGGTTTGGCTACAGCAAGGAACCAGTGAAAGAAGGCCGCAAGAAAACGGGACTTTTGCGTGAGGAGTTTCTTGCCAAAACCGAGGAATTTCTTGCCGATGCGATCAGCCGATGGATCAAGGGCGACGAGGCCTTCACAGCCCGGCTGAACCCGGATATTGGCGGTTACAATGATTTCGATCAGCTGATGCGGCTGGATGAATGGCAGGCCCGCGCGATTCACGATGAGGACCCGGCATGAGCGGCCCCGCCAAAGTATGGCCGCTGTCCGGCCATCAGCTTCCCGCTGTCGATCCGCGCGAAACGGTGTGGCTCTCAGCCTCGGCGGGTACTGGTAAGACCCAGGTATTGTCTGCCCGGGTGTTGAGACTTCTGCTGCAAGGGGATGTCACGCCCTCGCAGATCATCTGCCTGACTTTCACCAAGGCCGGGGCGACCGAAATGGCGGGCCGGATCAACGAGGTTCTGGCCAGCTGGGTGCGGGCGAAACCCGAAGCCTTGGCCAAGGATCTCAAGGCAATCGGCGCGGACTTCAGTCCGCCAGTGCAGGACCGCGCCCGGACACTATTTGCGCAGGTGCTTGATTGCCCGGGTGGCGGCCTGCGGATTGATACGATCCACGCCTTTGCACAATGGTTGCTGGCCGCTTTTCCGCATGAAGCCGGGCTGGTTCCAGGTTTTCGGGCGATGGAAGACCGCGACCGCGTTCTGCTGTTGCGCCAAGTGCTGGGTGATCTGCTGGTGGACGCCGAGCGCCGGGGCGACATGGCGACGCTGAATGCACTCGCCGCGCTCAGTCTCAGGCTTGGGCCAGACGATGTGGAACGCTATCTGCTGCGCTGTGCCGAAGCCCATGAGGTGTGGTTCGGAACCGGAGCGTGGCAAGCGCCGATGCGCCCGCGGGTCAATCAGCTACTCGGGCTGGCTGCGGATGCGAGCGAGGCTGAACTGGCTGAGCTGTGTTCGGACGGCACTTTCGACATGGCTTCGCTGCGGCGCTGCCTTGAGACGCTGGCGGCCTGGAACACGGGCACCGGGCGCGATGCAACGGCGGCAATCGGCAACTTCCTGCTGGCCTCACCGGATGGCCGGGTCGAGCAGCTTGACGAGCTTCGAATTGCGTTGTTCACCAAGGGCGGTGGCTCCGCCCGGCAGCTGGCCAATATTCTCAAGCGCGATCCGGACTATGAAACCTATATCCTGCGGGTCGCGACAAGCCTTGGGGCGGTGTTTGAACGCCGCGCCATGCTGCGACTGGCAGAATGGCTCACACCGGCGCTGGAACTTGGCCGACAATTTGCGCTGGCATGGGACGAAGCGAAGAAGCGCGAGGGATTCATCGATTTCGACGATCAAATCCGCTGTGCAGCTGAATTGCTGGGCCAGTCCGCGCTGGCCGAATGGATCCGCTACAAGCTGGACCGTCGTTTCGATCACATATTGATCGACGAGGCCCAGGATACCAACGCAGCGCAGTGGCGGATTATTGATGCGCTGACCGGCGATTTCTTTGCTGGCGAAGGTGCGCAAGGCGACAAGATGCGGACATTGTTCGTGGTCGGCGATTACAAACAGGCGATTTTTCGTTTTCAGGGGACCAGCCCGGAGAATTTCAGGATCGCCCGTGATCGGGTCCGCGATATGATGCGCGGCGCGGCAGACAATGCACAAATGCTGCGCAGCAATCTGACGGCGCGCACACTGCAGGAACTCGATCTCGACAGGTCATTTCGAACCGCGCGCGCGGTGCTCGATTTTGTTGATCTGGCGATCGGCAAGATCGGACACCTCGGATTTGGCCTTATCGATCCGCCCGAGCTTCATGTCGGCGAACAGCGCCCCGGCCATGTCGCCTTATGGCAAGTGGTTAGTCAGAACGGGGCTGAGGCCGAAGACGCCGATGAGGACGATGAGGGCAGCGAGGGCTGGCTGGCCCGCGCCGACCGCAAGCTGGCTGACAAGATCGCACTACAAATTCGCCAATGGATAGACGACGGCTATCCGCTGCTAAAGGGTCGAGAGCCTGGCGAGGAACCGCGCCGTGCTGGGCCTGGCGACGTCATGGTGCTGGTTCGCAAGCGCAAGGAGTTGGCCGGGCTGATCGTTGCGCGGCTTTATGCCGCAGGGGTTCCGGTGGCCGGGGTTGACCGGCTGCGGTTGGGTGCGCCGTTGGCTGTTCGGGATATGAACGCCGCCCTGCGCTTTGCCGCCCAGCCGCTCGATGATCTGACATTGGCCAGCCTGCTGGTTTCGCCCTTGATCGGCTGGACTCAGGAGCAGCTTCTGCAGCACGGCTATCGCCCGAAGAATGTCCGCCTGTGGGAACATTTGCGGCAGACCAGCCATCCCGAAGTGGCGGCAGCGATGGCCTTGCTGCTCGATCTGCTCGCCCGCGCTGATTACGAGCCGCCGCAAGCTTTGCTGCATTGGCTGCTGGTCGGGCCGTGGCAGGGCCGCCGCAAGCTGATCGCGCGGCTGGGGCGCGAAGCGAATGATCCGATTGACGAGCTGCTCAACGCCGCCAACGCCTATGCGGCCAGCGACACGCCCAGCTTGCAGGGATTCCTGCGCTGGTTCGATGCAGGCGAGGGCGAGCTCAAGCGCGAGGCTGGCAAGGCCGGTGCGCTGGTTCGGGTGATGACGGTGCATGGCTCGAAAGGCTTGCAGGCACCGATAGTTATTCTGGCCGATGCTGCCGACAATCCCGACAGTTCGCGCGGCGGTGCGCTTGATCTGCTGGATCAGGCCAGCGAGTTGTCCGCCGGCACGGAATCGCGCCGCGTTCCGCTGCCGCCGCTGCGCAAGGAAGAAAAGCTCGGGCGGATTGCGGCCCATGAGGAAGCGGCGCGCAAAGCCGACCGGGAGGAACATTGGCGGCTGCTGTATGTTGCCATGACCCGCGCCGAGGAAGCGCTGTTTGTAGGCGGCTCGCTGGGCCCCAAAGAGAAGGTGCCCGCGCCAGATAGCTGGTACGCCAGGCTTGAACAGCTGTTCACTGCCGACGAATGGCTTAATGACCCGATCTGGGGTGCGCGGTTGGAGCATGGTGAGACGCCGTTGCCGATTGCCGCGAAAGCCGTTGCTGGGCATGATGATAACAGAACAGTGGTGCCTGACTGGCTCTCGGCACCGCTCGGCCCCGAACCACGCCCCGCACGACCACTTTCGCCCTCGTCACTGGGTGAAGATATTGCAGCCGATCCGCCGTTTCCGCCCGGCGTGACGCAAGCAGCGGCAAGGCGCGGGGTGCTGATGCACAAATTGCTCGAACGGTTGCCTGAGATAGCTGCGACTGAGCGGATGGCGGCGGCGGCGAGATGGCTGGAGCGCGTCGCTGCGGAGTTTGATACTGCTACGCGCGATGAAATGGCGCGGGCTGCGCTGGCAGTTCTGGAGCATCCGGATTGGCAGGCACTATTTTCGCCCGCAGCGCTTGCCGAGGTGCCGATTGCAGCGTTGGTTGGTGAGCGCGTGGTTGCCGGGACGATTGACCGGCTGCTGATAACCCCTGAGCGCATCTGGCTAGTCGATTTCAAAACCGCGCGGCGTCCGCCTGCCTTATTGGATGAGGTGCCCGACGCGATTCTGCGCCAGATGGCTGCCTATGTCGCGGCGCTGGAGGTCAGTTTCCCGGGGCGGACAGTGGAGGCGGCTTTGCTCTACACGCAGCTGCCGCACTTGATCGCCATTCCCGCCAGTGTCATTGATCGCCACAAGCAGGCATTGATGGCAGCGGAGTAAAGCTTTTCAGCCTTGGCCGTTGCCAATCCCTTGGCGCACCCTAGATTGGCACCAATCAAACAGGAGTTTCCCATGTCTACCATCGCCGTTACCGACGCCAGTTTTGCCGCTGATGTTCTCCAGTCTGATAAGCCTGTGCTGGTCGATTTCTGGGCCGAATGGTGCGGTCCGTGCAAAATGATCGGGCCGTCACTTGAGGAAATCAGCGAGGAACTGGCGGACCAACTGACCATCGCCAAGATGGATATCATGGAAAACACCAGCGTTCCGGCCGACATTGGCGTCCAGTCAATCCCGCTGATGCTGCTGTTCAAGGATGGCAAAGAGGTCGCCCGCAAGCTGGGAGCCGCCCCCAAGAGCCAGCTCAAAAGCTGGATCGAAAGCGTCCTCTAAAGAATTGCCAGCCGCTCGGCCAGCGCGTCCCACAGCTGGGGCGTTGCTGCACCGATCAGGCCGGTGCGGTGTTCGCTGACAAGATAGGGCGTACCATCGGGCCGTGCCGCCTTGCCGCCAGCCTCGTTGACGAACAATACCCCGGCGGCATGATCCCAGGCCAGGGTGCGCTCAAAGATCGAGACATCGTTCTGGCCCAGCACGAGACGGGGATATTGCTCAGCAGCGCAGCGCGGGATGTCGACCAGTTCATAATGCGGGGCAATGTGCGTCTTCATGGTCTCGCGTTTTGCTGGATCCATGAAAATCAGCGATATGGCCGCGACAGGTGGCGACTGACCGGTGGAACGCGCAGTGATCCTGGTTCCGTCAATCCATGCCCCCGCGCCAGGTGCGGCGTGACAGAACCGTCCGGATAATGGATCGAGGATCCAGCCGCCAATAGTCTCACCATTTTCGGCCAGCGCGACCATAACTCCGAAAGGTGGACGTCCCATGGCGAAGTTGTTGGTGCCGTCCAACGGGTCGATTATCCAGCACAGACGGTCGCCCAGCTTGCCCATGATAGCAGGATCGGCGTGGGCGGCTTCTTCACCGACAATTGCGGCCTCGGGAAGGAGCCGTGCCAACCCTTCCGCCAGGATCGCTTCAGCCTCGCCATCGGCGATGGTGACGACGTCATCGACATCCTTTTCAATCACTTGGTCAGCGGAAAGCTGCTGGTAGCGCGGCAGAATCGCGCGGATCGCCGTCTCTTGCATCAGGGAATAGATCGCGCCGGTCAGCGCCTCACTCATGAGCGGTAGTCTGCGTTGATCGAGATGTAGCCGTGGGTCAGATCGCAGGTCCATACGGTGGCACGGCCTTCTCCGATGCCAAGGTCAACTTCGATTGAAATGTCCTGGCCTTTGAGGTGGGCGACCACTGGCGCTTCATCGTATTCTGCCAGTGGCTGGCCGTCCCTAGCGGCCCAGGTTCCGCCAAAGCCGATCGACAGCTTGTCGCGGTCAGCTGGCTCCCCCGCCTTGCCCACGGCCATGACGACCCGGCCCCAATTGGCATCCTCACCAGCGATGGCGGTCTTGACCAGCGGCGAGTTGGCGATGGCGAGGCCCACCCGCCGCGCGCTGTCATCGCTGACCGCGCCGCTGACGCGAACTGCGATGAATTTCTGCGCACCCTCGCCGTCACGGACGACCAGATGAGCCAGCTGGAGGCAGACATCTTGTAGCGCGGCGGCAAAAGCATCGGCACCGGCGCTATCGAACGAAGCGAGCTGGGCGTTGCCTGCCTTGCCCGTGGCGAATGCCAGCACCGTGTCGCTGGTTGATGTGTCGCTATCCACTGTGATGCAGCTGAAACTGCGTTGGTTGGCGGAGGACAGCAGCGCTTGCAGGAAGGCGGGTTCAACCGCAGCGTCGGTAAAAATATAGCCCAGCATCGTCGCCATATCAGGCGCGATCATTCCGCTGCCCTTTATGATCGCGGCCAGCGTAACCGTGCGGCCATCGACCACGGCCTGTGCATATGCACCCTTGGGAAAAGTGTCTGTCGTGCCGATGGTGTTGGCGGCATCTTCCCAGCTGCACGGCGCAGCAACCAGCGCCGCTTCGATCCCGGCGTGTGCCTTGTCTTTGGGCAGGGGGACGCCGATCACCCCGGTGGACGATACGAACACATCTTTGGTTGCGCAGCCAAGATGGGAGGAAACTTGCGTCATGATTGCCTCAACCGCCTCGCGCCCGCGATAGCCGGTGAAGGCGTTGGAATTCCCGGCATTGACCACTAGCGCCCGGGCGCGGCCGTGTGCCACTTGCTCGCGGCCCAGCTCGACCTCGGATGAGCAACAGACATTGCGGGTAAACACTCCGGCCACCGCCGTGCCCTCGGCCAGCTCCACATAAGTCAGATCGCAGCGGCCCCAATCCTTATAGCCCGCGCGGGCAATGCGCAGGGTAACCCCGGCAATTGCGGGCATGGTGGGAAACGGCCGGGCGAGAGGAGAGGTGGCGAGTGTCATGGCGGGGCGATCAGCTCCCCAGCCTCACCAGCGCCGTAGGCGCTGCGGTTGTGCGGGGCGAGATTTTCCATTCTAGCATCTGCCCGGTGGTGAAAGGGGCTGGTCCCTCATCGGTGTTGTTGGCGAGAATTGCGCCGTCGGTGGACAGCACAAAATTCCCGTCTAGAGCCGGGAACTTGGGCATCGCATCATCTTTCTTGTCACTGCCCATCGCGCTGCCCATTGCGGCGAGTTGAGCGAAGCTGCTCATCCCGCCACCGTTGCTGCCCGCGCCAAAACCGGGTGCATCCATCCGGATCGTACCATCAGCGCGGCGGTTGAGTGTCACAAAGGCGTTGGCCATTGGGAAGCGCTCGATTGTCGGAAAAACGAAGTCATGGTCGATCCGTCCGGCGATTGCGAAATCGACCTCGAACATTCCGTCGCCCTTGTAAGCGACGCTCTTCCATCCAGCCTGTTTTCGCAGCCGTTCGGCGAATTCTTCAGCGGCCTTGGGGCTGGTCGGATCGATTCCGCCCAGCATGGCGCGCATCATTTCGGCGTCTTTCTTGCTTCTTTCTGTTCGCGATTTCTGGCCCTCGTCCCAATCCGATCTCTGCTTTGCCAGCTCGTCGTTGGAGCATTCGCGGGTATCCATCGAATCGCCTTCCTTATAGCATGTCGAAGGCTCAAACGTGCCTGCGGCGTCCGCCTTGCCGCCAAGCTCTGCCAGCTTGCTCAGCCCCAGCATGTAAATCTCGCCAGTGTAGCTGTAGGAAAATCGCCCATCCTTGCGCAGATCAAGCGCGGAGGTGAATTTGCCCGGTGAGATCAGGCAGGCACTGAGTAGCAGGCCAAGCGCGATGACCAATGCAGTGGCTCCAAAACGCCGGATTGATTGGGGCGGGTTCATGGCAAGTCCTCCAGCAGGTTCAGCCGCGCGTAGCTATCGCATAAAGCGCAATCGCGGCGGCATTGGAAACATTGAGGCTTTCGATTGCATCACTGATTGGCAATTTGGCCAGTGCATCGCAGTGCTGCTTGATGTTGTGACGCATGCCGTCGCCCTCTGCGCCAAGCACCAAGGCGACCGGACCCGCAGGGAGCGCCTGTGCCAAGGTGCTGGTCGCGCTGCCATCAAGGCCGATCCGCCAATATCCTACCTCGGCTAGTTCCTCCAGCGCGCGGGCAAGGTTTACCACCCGGACCCAGGGCACAATCTCCAGCGCGCCTGATGCGGACTTGCCGACCACGCCTGATTCGGGCGGCGCGTGGCGATCCTGGGTGATGATCGCGCGGGCATTGAAGGCCGCAGCCGATCGCAGAATCGCGCCAACATTATGCGGATCGGTCACCGAATCGAGGATTACCAAGGGCCGCGCCGGATCGCAGTCCATCACATCTTCGATGAATACATCGTCGAGCGGATTGCATTCAAGGACCAGCCCCTGATGCGGCGCGTCCTTGGCAACAAACCGCGCAAGATCGGAGCCTTGGGCATATTCCACCGGGAAGTTTTCCGGCAATTCACCGTTCAGCGATTCGATCCCTTCGCGGGTCGCCCACAGCTTGCGATGGATACGATCCGGATTGTTCAGCGCGGCTTCTACCGCATGGCGCCCCCACAGCCGCACCGCGCCGGTGCTGGCCCGTCCGCTACCGCGCCCGCCCTGCATGCGCCCGGCCCGGCCCCGTAATGAACGCGAGGGGCGCGTTTCGCCGTGCTTGGTCATGCTTGATCCTTCCAGTCTGAACTTCTGCGCCGCCTCTGCCAGCAGCTCTGGTAACAGGCAAGTTATTGACACATGCGCAGCGCTTCGCCATGAGCGCGCCTTCTCGGC